>JADGOL010000131.1 GCA_017882995.1 Acidimicrobiales bacterium
CCCGGGCGTGGGCGGCGACCGGTGATCCGCTCGCCGCCGACCCGACATGCGCCTACGAGCCAAGGGGGGATCGTTCGGATCCCGTCATCACCGGTCGCGGAATGCAGACCTCAACGCATAGAAGCCACCAGTCACCACCCTGACCCCTCGCCGTGCATCCCATCGATGCGGCGCGGGTACCAGCGCGGCAACAACGAGACACACCGGCAACGCGAGTGCGCCCGCCCGATCGTCGCCGCAGGCGAACGGACCGGTGAAGACCGGCCATGACGTCAGCGGCCGAGGCGCCCTGTCCGCTACGTCCCGTCCTGGACGCGGGGCCGCTGCGGGACGTTCGGGCCACCCCGTCGCGGCGGCGCCTCGGCCTCGCGAACCCGTCGACACCGTCCCCACCGCTGTGAGCTGCCCGGCGGGAGGCGTGGCCGGCGTCGCCCTGGCCCGCACGACGTCGCCCAACGACAGCGTTGGCCCGTGCGCCAACCTTCCTGCGGTCGGGCCGGACCACGCCAGGGCGACGGCGTGACCGGGGCGACGATTGCGGTCGTCGGCGGCGGCATCACCGGCCTGGCCGCGGCCTACGAACTCAGCCGGGGGGGGAACGCGCCCGGCGTCGTCCTCCTCGAGGCCGGCGACCGCCTCGGCGGCAAGATCACCACCACCGAGTTCGCCGGCGTCCCGGTCGATTGTGGCCCCGACGCGATCCTGGCCCGCGTGCCGTGGGCGGGCGAGCTCATGCGGGAGCTGGGCCTCGGGCCTCAGATCGTATCGCCCGCCGCCGCCGGGGCCAGCGTGTACGCCCGGGGGAGGCTGAGACCGCTGCCTGAGGGTCTCGTGCGCGGGGTGCCCTCCCAGGTGCTACCGCTACTGCGCTCCGGGATCCTCTCGCCGTCCGGGATCGCCCGGGCTGGCCTCGACCTCGTCCTCCCGCGACACAACCACGGCAGCGACCCCACGATCGCGCAGGTGATCGGCGGGCGCTTCGGCCTCGAGGTGGTCGACCGGTTGGTCGGCCCGCTGCTGTCAGCCATCAACGCGGGCCGGGCAGACAGCCTGAGCCTGAGAGCCACCGCGCCCGACATCGAGGCGCTCGCGTCGGGCAGCCGCAGCCTTCTGCTCGGCCTGCGGGGCCACCGGCGCAAGGTCCCCGAACCGTCGTCGCTCGGGCCGCTGTTCATCTCGCTGCGGGGAGGCCTCGAGCGCCTGGTGGACCGGCTGGTCGAGGAGCTGCGGGCCGCGGGCGTCGAGCTGCGCACCGGCACCCCGGTCACCGAGCTTGGCCGCGACGGCCGTCGCTGGCGCCTCGACCCGCTCGACAGGCCCGTCGACGGCGTGGTCCTCACCGCCCCCGCATTCGTCACCGCACCCCTCCTTGCCGAGGTCAGCCCCGTCGCGTCGCTCGGGCTGGCGGGGGTCGTGTACTCCTCGGTCGCGGTCGCCACCCTGGCCTACAGGGAGGCCGCGCTCCCGCGCCCACTCAGCGGCAGCGGCTTCGTCGTCCCACGCAGCGAAGGATGGCTGATGACCGCGTGCACGTTCATGTCATCGAAGTGGCCCGCGCTGCACCCACCCGGCCGGGTGATCATGCGCTGCTCGGCCGGCCGCCACGGCGACAACCGCCCCGCCGCCCTCTCCGACGATGATCTCGTCGACCTTCTCCACGGCGAGCTCAAGCAGGCCGTCGGCGTCACCGAGGCCCCGGTCCAGTGGCGGGTTGACCGGTGGGATCGCTCGTTCCCGCAGTATGGCCCGGGCCACCTGGCCCGGGCCGACCGCATCGACGCCGCGCTGGCGGTGGGTGCGCCCGGCGTGGTCGTGACCGGCGCGTCGATGCGCGGCGTGGGGATCGCCGCCTGCGTGCGCCAGGCCCGGGACGCGGGCCGGAAGGTCTGGCCTGGCGCCCTACCTCACTAGTGGTGCCGCGCAGAAGTCCCTTGAACATGGATCATGCGGCTTTGGTCTTGGCGTCGTAGACCCATTTGAAGGGCGTGGCGGTAGTGCCGTAGTGGTCGATGAACGCCAGCATCTTGTCGACGAGTTCTTGTCGTGACTCGAACTCCCCTCTGCGCAACCGTTTGCAGGTCAGGATCGAGAAGCACGCTTCGGCCTGATTGAGCCAACTGGCGTGAACCGGTGTGTGGTGGACGACGAACCGTAGGTGGTCGTCCAGCCAGGCTTTGGTGGCTTTGGTGGCTTTGGTGATGTGAGAACTCCCATTGTCCATCACGATGTGGATGGCGAGGTCAGAGTTGATGCTCATCTCGATCTCTTCAAGGAACGCGGTGAAGGTGACCGAGTTGTTGCGCTCGATGCCGGTCGCCATCACCTTGCCAATTGCAACGTCCAAGGCGGCGATCAGTGAAGCAGCGCCGTGACGGACGTACTCGGACTCCCGCCGTGCTGGTCGACCGGATCGGACCGGCTGGGTCGGGTGCTTGCAACTCTTCGCTTGTATGCCTGTCTGCTCGTCGATGGACAGCACCACGGCGTTCTTCGGTGGTGCGAGGTAGAGCCCACAGACGTCGGCGGCACGCTCCCAGAACTCGGGGCTGTCCCTTCTGGTCAGCCATCCATCGACCCGGTGCGGCTTCACGTCGTCGGCGGCAAGGATCCGACCGATCTGGGATGCCGAGATGTCGATCCCTGCGGTAGTCATGGCGTCGGCCAACTCGGAGTGGCTCCATTGCGAGGAGACCTCGGGGTGCTCCTCGGTCACCTTGGCCATAAGCACCAAACGATCTGTCGGTCCGTAGACGAGGGGGCGTCCCGAGCGAGGTGCGTCATTGAGCCCCTCGATGCCAGCCTCAAAGAACTGGCGCCGCCACTTGCACACCGACTGTTCGGAGAGCCCCACCAATGGTGCGATCTTCGCGCCCGGAACTCCGTCGGCCGCCAGCAGCAGGACCACTTCTGCTCGTTGTCGATCCCGATGCGGGGTGGTCTGCGCTCGCACCCGTCGTTCGAGCTCGTCACGCTCTTGGACGCTCACTACCAAGGGTTCCACGATCCACATCTTGACCACCCGGGCCGACGATATGGATCAGCTCACTATGTTCATAGAACTACTGCGGGGAGGCACTAGGGCCGAAAGCCCCGACTCGGAAGCGCCGCTCTCCCGTAACTCCGCTCGTGGCGCTTCCTCCTCCCCCGCTTCTTGAGTTGAGTCCAACAGAGTGGTCTACAAGGGGTAGCCCGGCCTGAATGGGGCCGCCCGCACCGCCCGTTGGCGTCTCGCGCCCGCTCGAGGCGGTCCGGGGGCGCTTCGCCGGTGACGGGCGGTGGCTCGCGGTCTCCGCTAGCGCGGTCGAACGGGACAGGGACACGCTTCGCCTGCGGATCGGACCGTCGTGGGCGGCAGGGCGGATGACGAGCGCGCTTGCGCACGTATGCCATTGAGCATAATGTTGACTTATCTAGTCATGATTAGTGCCAGTGTCTGGGAGGGCAGCGATGCACCATCGGATCGTCATCGTCGGGGGCGGTAGCGCGGGCATCAGCGTCGCCGCCCGGTTGCGCCGGGCCGGCGAGGAGGACGTCGCCCTCATTGAGCCGGCCAGCGTGCATTACTACCAGCCGCTGTGGACCCTCGTCGGGGGTGGGGTCGTCCCCGTGGAGCGCAGCCGGCGCTCCGAGGCCGCCGTCGTGCCGAAGGGGGTGCGCTGGGTGCAGGACGCAGCGGTCGAGCTCGACCCCGACGCCCGCCTCGTCGCCACGGCGGGCGGCGCCCGTATCGGCTATGACGTGCTCGTGCTCTGCCCCGGTCTCGAGCTTGCCTGGGACCTGGTGCCGGGGCTCGCCGAGGCGATGGCGACACCGCACGCGACGTCGAACTACAGCGCCGAACTCGCCCCGAAGACCTTCGAGCTCGTCCGGCGCTTCCGCGGCGGCGAGGCGGTCTTCGCCGCCCCGGGCTCGCCGATCAAGTGCCCGGGTGCCCCGCAGAAGGCCGCCTACCTGGCCTGCGACCACTGGCGGCGCACCGGCGCCCTCGATGGTGCGCGGGTGACCTACGCGACGGGCGCCGGCGGGATCTTCGCCGTGCCGGAGTTCGCCGCCGTACTCGAGCGCGTCGTCGAGCGCTACGGGATCGAGACCCGCTTCGGCCACGAGCTCGTCGAGGTCGACCCCGACGCGCGCCAGGCGACCTTCGAGACGACCGGCCCGGGGGGCAAGGTGCGCGAGGCGCTTCGCTACGACCTGTTGCACGTCGCCCCGCCCCAGCGCGCTCCCGCGTTCGTGCGCGAGAGCGCGCTCAGTGGCCAGAGCCCGTTCGGCTGGGTGCCCGTCGATCGCCACCACCTCGTGCATCCCCGCCACCCGGAAGTCTTCGCTCTGGGTGACGTCTGCGACGCCCCGACGTCGAAGACCGGTGCCGCGATCCGGCGCCAGGCCCCGGTGGTCGTCGCCAACGTGCTCGCCTTCTTGTCGGGGCGCGGGCCGTCCGCCCGCTACGACGGCTACGCCGCCTGCCCGTTCACGACGGCCCGGGGCAAGATGCTGCTTGCCGAGTTCGACTACAGTCTCGCTCCGCACCCGACGATCCCTGTCATCGATACAAAGCGCGAGCGCTACGACATGTGGCTGCTGAAGCGCTACGGGCTGCCCGCCTTCTACTGGAACGTCATGTTGCGCGGGCTCGGCTGACGCCGTCCGCTCCCCGGCGGTTCCTCGAGCACCTGGGCGGGATGAGAGAGGAAGGAGCGAAGGACCCGACGGGGACCACCGACACCTCCGCCTCGAGGCGGCTGCCCGGGCCCTGTGGGTGCCGAGAACCCCGTCCCACCAGCTCATGCGA
>JADGOL010000132.1 GCA_017882995.1 Acidimicrobiales bacterium
GCACTGGCGCCGTGATGCATCGATCGTGGGTAGCCTGACGGCGGTCGGAGGGAGACGTCATGGGCGACGATTGGGCGCGGCCCGTCGTGCACTGGGAGATCGAGGCACTCGACGCCGAGCGGCAGCGAGCGTTCTACGGCGAGCTGTTCAATTGGGAGATCGGCGATGGCCCGATCATGCCGATCCCGGCCGGCCTGGGCGGGCCCGAGCCCGGTCCCGCCGGGCATGTTCGCCAGGGTGACCGCAGCGGGATCGCCCTGTACATCCAGGTCCGCGACATCCGCGCCGCGCTCGTCAGGGCCAGCGAGCTGGGTGGCACCGTCATCTCCGAGCCCTTCGACATCCCGGGTGGCCCGACCTTGGCGCCGATCACCGACCCCGAGGGAAACCCGGTGATGTTGGTCCAGCAGTAGCGCGACGCGGACCTCGCGCCGCGAGGCTCAGTCGAGGGTGTGGTACCGCCTGGTGGTCAGGCTCTGGGGATCGACGAATGCGGCCCATCGGCCCGCGTCAAGGTCGTCCCGACACACCACGGCCGCCGCGTCGGCGTCATCGGAAGATCCCCACACCGTCACCACCAGCCATTCGTCGCCGACACCGCGCGCCGTGGTGCGCCTCAGCAAACCGCGCTGGTTGTAAAGGCACGCGGTCTGGAAGTCCTGGTCGGCGGTGAGGAACTCTTCCTCGTTGGCGCCGGGGGTGAGCCGGAACGTGACGACTTCGATGACGGCCATTGGTCGTGCTCTCAATCTGCTCGGGCGCGTGACGATAGAGGTTCTACCCGACGGCACTGCGGCTCGCGGGCGGCGCGTCTCGGACCACGACGTAACCCGCCGGTGGGAGAGAGCCGTGGCTCGACCCTCTCCCACCGGGACCGGGTTCACACGATCAGAAGAACACGTTCAGGGTGTTGGTCCCGTCGTCGACGAACCAGATGCCACGGCCCCCGGGCACCAGGGCCAGCCCGAACAGGTCACCGGCACCACCGGGGGGGTTACCGGAGTCGTCGAGCGTGGCCGTGTCGACGGTCTTTCCCCACGGAGCGGTCTCGACGATCAATCCGTTGTTCCCGTTCACGGTCAGCACGTTGCCGTTGGGTGCCAGGACCATCCCGAGCGGATCGTCGAGCACAGAGGCGTCAGACACGGTGATGCCGCCGGGCAGCCCGAAGGTGCTGTTCCGCCACAGTGCGTTGGGCACCGCCGCGATGCGGTTGTTCACCGAGTCGGCGACATACAGCGTGCCGTTCCAGCTCAGAGCCACGCCGGTCGGCCCGATCACGAGCGCGCCGGGGTCGGTGCGCTCCGCGAATCCCGAAGCCACGACGGTCTGTGACTCCATCTTGGGGTTCTGGCCGTGAAAGAGCCCGACCTTGATGCGCAGGACGGTCCCGCCGTTCACGACGTTGCCGGGCTGGTCCGACGCGACCGCGCTGTCGGCGGCGACCGTGCCGTTGAGCACGTTGGTCACGAACAGGTACGCCGTGTTGCCGAAACTCGTCGACGTCATGTCCCAGGGCCCGTTGATGGCGCCACCGGACCACGTCTCGACGAGTTGTCCCGTGGAATTGAGCACGAGAAGGCACCCTGCTCCGATGCCCTGCGGGGTCCCGATGTTGTCGGGCCCGTTGGCGGTGGTGGGGAGGCTTCCTACGACGACCCAGCCACCGGGGAGAACCGACAGTGCCGTGGTCAGGCCGATCCCGCCGGGACAGGGCCCTGTGGTGGACGCCTGGTCGATCTGGGCGAACTGGGTGACCGTCCCGTCGGGCATCTCCTCGACGATGGTCGTCCCCGTTCCCTGTGCGTTGGCGGCGTTGTTGAAGTTGCTCACGAGCACACCACCTTGGACGAGGTCCCCGGTGCTTTGGGGCACGACGACGATGCCGTAGGGGTTGACGTCGCCGTTGGTGGGCACCGTCGAGGGCCCGGGGACCACGTTGGAGAACTGCGCCAGGAACGCCGGTGGGTTCGCTTGGGCATTCCCGGTGGTGATGGCGACGCCGAGGGTGGTCCCCGCGAGGGAAACCACACCCAGCGCGACGGCAGAGCGTCGGGTCAACCATCGCCTTCGCATTTTCGCATCGGCAAACGACCAATGAGCGTTCTTTGCAGCGTCGAGGGCGTGACGGTCAGGGCTATCGCTCATGAGTGAGCACCTCCTGCTCGGTCCGGACGGACCGCGTAGCGTCGGATACGCAGCAGGACGCCGCGATGTTCACGACACGGCGATGTTCACGACGCGGCGATGGTCACGACGTGCTCAGAACCAGGTCGAGCACCATGGCGCGGTCGAGGTCTGGAACATCACCGCGGCTCGGTCGACGGCACCGGCCCGGTGCTCGTCGATCCTCCCGATGTCGCGCAGGATGTGTGCCGACACACCCCCCGCGTAGAGCGAGCCCACCGCGTCGACCGACATCGACAGGTCCGCGGTCTCGTCCGTACGCGTGCATGTCGCCCCGGACGGACCGCCATCCAAGGCGTAGCGTCCCTGGGCGAAGCCCAGATCGTCGCTCACCTCGATGACCAGGTGCCCGTCGACCGCGTAGCACCGTGCCGCCAGGGCGCCGGCGACATCGAGCACGCGCACCCACACGAAGTCGTACCGACCCGTCTGTCGCAGGGTCCGGGCGTCTTCGAGCAGCCAACCCAGCGGCTCGTCGACGGTGCGGTCGCCGGCCCGGAGCGTGGCCACCAGGTCGATCTCGCAGCAGTAGCGCCACAATCGTTCGTAGGCGCCCGGAGTCGTGGCCACGAGCTCGTCGACGGTGACCTCGCCGGTGGGACGCATGTGGTCCGAGCTCTGCGTGGCCCGGTAGCGGACGTATCCCTCGAGAGCTCCCGCAGATGAGCGGTACAGCGCCTGGTATCCCTCGGGCCTCTTGGCTCCGGGTACTTCCACCTGGTACAGGGCCCGGTCCCACCATCGAGCGTCGCGCCCGATCGAGCCGGGCTGGCGGGCGCGGAAGCGCTCGTAAAGGCCCGGCGCCTCTCTGCGCAGGGTGACGAGGTCGACGAGCTCGACACTGCCCGATCTCGGGCTCACGAAGCGTGTGGGTGCCAGGTCCACCGAATACGCGGCGGCCTCGATCGCGGCGCCGTAGCCGAAGTGGCCGTAGATGGGGTACTCCGAGGCGATGAGGATCCCGACGGCCTCTTCCCGTTCGGCACTGGCGCGGAGCTCCGACGTGATCATCTCGGTCAACAGGCCCCGGCGGCGGTGCGTGGGCGCCACCGTGACGTTGGTCAGCGCGGCCACCCCCACCTCGGTCGGGCCCGGAACCGTGAACGGCGTGGCGAAGGAACGGAGCGTCCCCACCACCTGCTCGCCGTCGAAGGCAGCCCACGTCCGGTGCAGGTCGACATCGCCGAGGAAGTACTCGCCGTAGCCATCGGGGACGGAGTAGAGGAACCCGACCCCCATGCAACGCGTCCATGCGTCGATCTCGGACGCCTCGACGGTTCGCACCCGGAGGTCCATGGAAAGACCATAGCGACGAGGCGGGAACGCTCGGAGCGTGCCCCTGGTTCTCGATGCCGGTGCGAGCTTCGCTTGCGACGGCGTGCTCGGGTGCCGCCCGAGCAGGAGGTCAGTTGTTGTTGGCGCTCGATGCCAGGCGGGCGGCTCGGCGCTGGACCCACTGCCATGTGCCCGCACCCATGTCGTCGAGCTCGGGAGGCTCGAGGAGATACCGACGCGCCCTGACCGCGGCGTTGCGGAAGACGCGCAGGTCCGGCGACTTGAAGGCCCAGTGCGCGTAGAGCTGGTTCCACATCCGTCGCAGATCCGCCCAGGTCCGACCGGGATGATGTGCCACGAACAGCGCCAGCGCCAGGGACTTGCGACTGACGGTCCTTCCCCGTGCCCCTTGGCGCAGGACGCCGGCGCGGACCTTCTGCCACATGGCGGCGACCTGCGCGGCACTGAGGGTGGGGTCGAGGGCCAACGTCACCTTGGTCGTCGCTTGCCACTCGCCGACGGTCGTGATGCCGAGCACCCGCACGGGGTGGGCGATCTCGAACGCGGCCGCCTCGTCGGAAGGAGCGCCGGTCGGGCTCGGACGGCGCCCGTCGGCCACGGTGCGCCCGGTGCGCTCGAGATAGAAGAGCATCGCCGCGCCCCGGGCCCGCTCCCACAGTCCCGGGCGGTCGTCGTCGCCGGAGGGTTCCGAGGCCTCGAGCTCGGCCTGGATCCTCGACGCCAGGTCGACAGGGGAGCGGGAGATGCTCAGCGGGGCCGTGGCCCGCTCGGCTGCCATGGCGTCGACCTCGTGTCGCAACTCCCGGATCTCCTCGGCCAGGAAGGTGGCCGGGTCATCCTCGGCTTCCGCGTCGACGAGGAAGCCGCTGCGGTCCAGGAATCCCCATTCGGCAGTGCCGGTCCGGGGCCAGCCGCGCCGTTGCAGGACGGCGTCGACGCCGCTGCGCAACTGGACGCGTGGTTCCATGGCCGCAGACTAATCCTGGTGGGAGCGAGACATGCCGATCAGCTCGCCCCGGTCAGGGGGCGACGGGTCAGGACACCACCGCGATGACGTACCCCAACACGAACAGGAGCCCGGTCAGCAAGTGCAGAAGGATGTTGGACTGCATGGTGGGCATGAGCGCGTAGGGGTCCCCGTAGTGGGCGCGCAACCCGTTCCACACTCGCCATGCCAGTGGGAGGGTGGCCAGGGCCAGCAGTGTCCACGCCGGCGTGACTCCCGCCACCACCTCGGCGACGATGCACACGAACGCCCCGACCACGGTGACCGCGTACCCCGTCTGGACCTGCGCCGCGCTGAAGCGGACGATCAAGGTCCGTTTGCCCGAGGCGGCGTCACCGGCTCGATCGGGGATCTGGTTGACGTACAGCACCAGCGCGATGAGCAGGGCCACGGGCAACGATGCGAGCACCGGTTGCCAGCTCCACCGGCCGGTGCAGGCGAAGTACGCCCCGAGGGCCATGACCGGGCCGAACCCGAGGGCGGTGACGGGCTCGCCGAGCCCACGGTGCACGAGCCGAAGAGGTGGCGCCGAGTACGCCAGGCTGAGGACGATGCCCACCGCACCGATCCAGAGCAGGCCCCAGCCGCGCTCCGCGGCGAGAAACAGACCCAGGCCGACCGCCACCGCGTAGAGCGTGGCGCAGCCGGTCACCATGGCGCGGCGCGTCACGAGCCCGTACTGCAGGACACGTGATCCGCCGCTGAACGGCGTCGGGGTCACGTTGGCGGCATCGGCGCCGTTGGCGTCGTCGAAGAGGTCGTTGGCCATGTTGAGACCGAGATGGACGGCGATCGCCGCCACCAGCGCGAGGACGAACCACAGCGTGTGGAAGGCACCGTCGCGCGCCGCCACGACGCCACCGAGCCCGACGGGGATGACCGTGGCGGTGAGGAAGGGGAGTCGGGTGGCGAGGAAGACCGTCCACAGCCCGCTCAGTCGGGGCCGGGCCCCCAACTCGTCGAGATAGTCCCGACCGGCGGGCACACCGCGCTCGGCGTACTCGAAGAACGGGGTGTCGGCCTCGTCCCAGCCGCTCGCCCGGCGCACCGCCACGCGCAGGCCGGCGCCGGTCGGTGTGGCCGGGCCCCAGAGATTCACATAGCGGCGCTCGTCGTAACCGACCCCGGGCTGGGGCCGGATGTGGCTGAAGGTGAGCTCCACCTCCTGGCCGTCGGCGGGACGGAGATCCGGGTCGAGCGCGCCGACGTCGACCACCGCACCGGTCGCCGATCCGGTGAAGTCGACGGCGATGTTCACCGGGTAGCCGTCGGGGCCGACGTAGGCGAGGACGGCATGGGGGTACGTCTGGGCGCGGGAAATGGCGTCGGCGACCTCGAGCTTGGCCATCAGGACACTCCCGTCAGCTCGTAGACCCGGGCGGGCTCGCTGGCCCGGCCGTCCTCCCACCACAGCACTCGGTGGGGCGTGATCTCGATGACCGAACGTTCGAAGAACAGCGGGATGCCGAAGCGCTTCTTCAAGAAGAAATCGATGACGGGCTCCTTGGCCCGCCACATGGGCAGCAGTCGCTCCCAGCCCTCGTGGACGTCCTCTTCCACCACGCGTGCATCGCCCTGGATCGTCGCCCGGTGAAACGGCTCCACCGGGACGGCCACGGGATCGGTGAGTGACAGGCACACCTTGGGGTTCGCCTTGATGTGCCGGAGCTTGCGAGAGAACAACACCGACGAGGTGAGGTAGATGACGTTGCCGTCAGAGAGTGGGATGAGGGGGTAGGTGATCGGGAGGCCGGCCTCGTCTACCACCGTCAGCTCTCCGACGAGTGCGACGTCGAGCAATTCGATGACCGAGGGCGGCAGCAATGGGGTTGGATCGCTCACGAGCGAGACAGTACAGGCTGTGATTGGCAGATCAGAAACCGGTCACGGTGGCGTCGGGCCTTGTGGTGAGGCGCCGGGCGGCGGCGGCGAATGATCGTGCCCGTCGCCTGTGCTCGGGTCTCCACCCATCATCTTCAACATGGGTCGACCACCGGTCCGCACGAAGCGGGTGACCAGCGCGGCGCCGACGAGCAGGAACACGATGTTCAACACGGTGGTGTAGTCGAAGCGAATCGCCGTCTCACCCACCTTGGCGTGACGCGCGCTCGGGACGAGGCCCAGGGCGCCGAAGAGGAGCTCGACGACATAGCCGGCGCCGACCATGGTGACGTAGAAGCTGCCGAGCACGAAGAGCATCATCGACGTCCCGTAGTACTTCCGGTAGATGAATAGGATCGGCACGATGATGAGGTCGGCGAAGATGAACGCCACCACTCCTCCGAAGCTGATCCCGCCGTTCCAGAGCACTGCCGCGAGCGGGACGTTGCCGATTGAGCACACGAAGCTGAGCAGGCTCACGATGGGACCGATCAGCGGGCCCCACACCTTCGACAGCAGGGGATGACCGGCGAAGAAGAAGCGCTGCCAGAAGCTCGACGGCACCCAGGCCGCCAGCGCGCCGGCCACGAGCAGTCCTATGGCGATGTCACGGATCACCGCCGCGCATTCCATGACGAAGATGTGGGAGATCGAGGTCACCGCGTCGCCCGACCGGAGTCGGCGCCAGACGCTCCCCGGGGCGTGGATGCTCATGTCCATCGCGGCGTGTCCCTCCATGGTCCCCGCCAGTCCCTTGTCGGCCTGCGATCGGGCCGCCTCGAGGATTCGGGCGCGCAGGAAGAGCCGGAACCACAGCGCCAGGAAGACGATCATCACCGGTCCGCCGATGAATTCGGCCAGCGTGAACTGCCACCCGAGCAGCAGGGCGAGGATGATGCCGAGCTCCACGACGAGGTTCGTGGACGAGATCTCGAACACCATGGCGGCGGTGAAGCTCGCACCCTTGCGAAACAGCGCCCGGGCCAGGGCCACCGCCGCATACGAGCACGACGAGGATGCCGCGCCGAGCCCGGTGGCGACGGCGAGGGCGCGGGGACTGTCGTCACCGAGGAGGCGCTCGATCGTCGACCGGCGCACCACCGCCTGGAGGACCGACGCCAGGACGAACCCGAGGATCAGGGCCCAGAGGATCTCCCAGGTCATCGATCCCGACACGAGCAGCGCATGGCCGAGGGCGCGAAGTTCTCTCACCGGTCGTCCTCGGGGGCGGCGACGCTCAACAGCTGGCGCAGGCAGTGCTCCAGGAGTGGATGGGGGAACGAGGCCGCCAGGGAGTAGTAGACGACGCGGCCCTCCTTGCGGAAGGTCACGAGCCCCGCGGTGCGCAACATCCGCAGTGCGTAGGACGCGGCGTCGTCGGTCACCTCGAGCGCCAGGGCCAGGTCCCCGACACACAGTCGTTCCACACCGGAGAGCGCGAACAGCAACCGTGAGCGCACGGGATCAGCGATCAGGCCGAGGAGCCCAGCCAGACGCCCTGCGTCGTCGGAGGTGATCACACTCTGTCTGGCCGCCTCGAGTCGTTCGAGGTCGACAGGGTGGTCGTGGGGGACCTCGGGCATGTCTTCTCCATACCTCGGTATATCCGTACATCCGTACTATTACACGGATATCATACCGGGAACAAGACCGGTCCCGGACCGGGTGAGGCCCCTTCGAGGCGCAGAAGCCGATGCGCTCAGGGCAGCAGCAGCGTGGCCATGCGCCGTGTGGCCACGGCCAGACCGAGGCATCCCGCCACCACCAGGTAGGCGGCGTGGCCGGCCAGCGACCACGACAGGATGCCCAGATCGAGTCCGCGTAGCAGCGCGACTCCCTGGTACAGCGGGGTGCATCGGATCACGGCCTGGAGCCAGCCCGGGTACACCGACAGCGGGTAGAAGGTGGCGGAGAACAGGAACAGCGGGATGAGGGCGAGTGAGACCTTGTCGAAGTCCTGCCA
>JADGOL010000133.1 GCA_017882995.1 Acidimicrobiales bacterium
GGGTCCCTGCTCCGAGGCGAGCCCACAGGGAACCCCCCACCAGCCGGCTCATCGCCGTCGTGGCGATCGGGAAGAACGCAGCGATGGGTAGCCAGGTAGCAGCGGAACCGAGGAGGTGCGAGGCAACACCCATCGCCACAGCAAGGGGCATGCCCGTCGTCACTCCCCCATTGAGGCCGAAAAAGGACTGGGGGAGGACGGAAGCATGGGGGCCGATGACCCAGTCGAGGAGGAAGACGCGGCCTCCGACGAATGGCCAACAGACCCCGACCGCCAGAATCAGACCGAGGACAAGCGACGGCAGATCGGGGTGCCTCCGCCAACCTCTTTCCGACCCCTCGGGCGGGGCGCCGGCGGATTCAGGAAGGAGCGACGGTGCGCTGCGCCCCACGTCCTCAACGAGATTCGGGATCGTCTTCTCCGTCATGGCGACCCGACGCGACCACCCATGCCGACGCGTCGCATCCCATACTCAGAGGATTCATTCCTTGCCTTCTGAAGGTCGGGATGAAGTAGCATACGTCCACCAAGAGGGTATCCTGGGGGTTTCGGCGTGGCTCTCATTCATGTGGTTGTTGTGTCTTGCGAGACCTCTGTCACATCTCGACGTCATCGGTGACGCGCATCGAGATGCGAGCCCCTGCGGATCCATGGATGCCCAGTGGTCGACGGCGTCACCGCGTCGCACCTGACCTGCGTACGCCATGACCGAATCCAGCAGTCTGGGAGCAAGAGCCCGTCGCCTGCGGCTCACCGATCTGGCCGGTGGCGGTGGACTCGTGTTCCTCATCGCCAGCGCCACCGTCGGCCTTTCCAACTTCGTCTTCCACATCGTCATCAGCAGGCTCCTCGGACCGGACCAGTACGGAGCCCTCGGAGCGCTGTTGACCGTCGTGCTCGTTCTCAGCGTGCCACTCGCTGCCGTGCAGGCGGCGGTGACCCGTGCTGTAGCGATCAGGGGAGACGAACCGGTTCCCCTCCGCCAGCTGGTGACGCGGGCGACCATCGCCGGGGTCGTGGGCATGGCGGCTCTGGTCGCGCTGAGCCCGGCCTTGGCCGGATTCCTCCACCTCGGCTCTCCGACACCGGTCCTGATGCTCGCGCTATGGATTCCCCCCGCACTTGTCGGGGCGGTGCTGCAGGGGGTGTTGGTCGGGAGGCTGCGGTTCACTCCGTTCGCTGTCGCCATGCTGGTCGGCGGCGGCGCGGCGCGGCTGTTGTTCGGCGTGGTGTTGGTGGAGGCGGGATATGGGGTCGTCGGCGCCATGCTGGCAAACGTCCTTGCCACCGTCGTGACGCTTGGCGTCGTCGCGTGGCCGCTGCGCAGAGAATTCCGTTCCGTGCAGCACCTCTACACGCGGCTGTTGGCACTGAGCGACGGCCTGGCGGCGTTGTTGGCCCTCGGCGGGTTTACGGTCTTCGCCGGCATCGACACGTTCCTCGTCCGCCACCTCCTCGCTTCCCACCCGGCGGGCCTCTATGCCGCAGCGGCGACAGGAAGCAGGATCGCCCTTTTCGCCCCCGGTGCGTTCGTGATACTCGTGTTCCCCCGGTTCGCCGCCACCCATGGACGTGGCCCCGAGGCGAGGAGGCTCCTCGTGCAGTCGATGGGGGTCGTCGTGGTGATCGGATTCGCCGTCGCCGGGACAATCGTGGCCCTGCCCGGCCCGTTGGTCCACATCCTCTTCGGCAATGGGTTCAACGGTTCGGCCGGAACCATCGGCATCCTCGCAGTCGAGGCGGCCGTCCTCGGGGTCATCGGACTGCTCGTCTACTTCCATCTCGCCCGAGGCTCGCTGTTCGCCCAGCTGAACTGGCTCGGCGTCGGCGTGGCGACAGCCGGTATCGCCCTGTTCCACCGGAGCCCCCGGGACATCGCCGCCGTCATGCTGGTCACGAGCCTTCTCGTCCTCGTCCTCTCCATCGTCGGAGTCTTCCTGTCAGACGAAACCACCGATGGGCTCATGGCCGCAGAAGGTGAAGAAGAAGTATCCGAACCGGACGCCTACGACCTCAGCATCGTCGTCCCCTTCTTCAACCCGGGCCCCCGATTCGGCCCGCACCTGAGCGACATCGTCGACGTGTTGGCAACCACCGGTATCACCTTCGAAGTAATCGCCGTCTCGGACGGCTGCACCGATGGCAGCCAACATCTCGTGGCCGCACTCGGCGAGCGCAACGTCCGGCTGATCACACTTCCGGAAAACGGCGGCAAGGGTTCGGCACTGCGGATCGGCATGACGGAAGCCCGCGGAAAGTATGTGGGCTTCATCGATGCCGACGGTGACCTTCCCGCTGGGCTCATCCCTCGACTCGTCGCACTGACTCGGGATGATCGGCCGGATGTCGTGCTCGGCAGCAAGCGACACCCGGACTCCGAAGTGGTCTACCCGCCATTGCGGCACCTGTACTCGATCACTTACCAGGTGCTGATCGCCCTGCTCTTCCATCTCCCCGTCCGGGACACCCAAACGGGCCTCAAACTCATCCGCAGGGAAACGCTGTTGGCGGTCGTGCCGCGCATGGTCGAGAAGCGATTCGCGTTCGATCTCGAGCTGCTGGTCGTGGCACGTCACCTCGGATACCGCCGCTTCGTCGAAGCGCCCGTCGTCATCCGCGAACGCTTCTCCAGCACCATCTCTCCGCGCGCGGTGCGGGGAATGTTCCTCGACACCCTCGCCATCTTCTACCGCTTACGAATTCTGCGGTTCTACGACCAAGTACAACCCACCGCATCACAAATTGACCAAGCACCCACCACGTCCGAAGTCCTCGACGCTACGCCTGGTGCCGCCATCACGCCCACCCGAACGCTCGGCGCCGGCTCGTCACCTGACGATCACGTTCAGGGGACCTCACCCAGGCGCATCCTGATCTACAACTGGCGAGACCTGAGTCATCCACACGCCGGGGGAGCCGAGGTCTACACGGACGCCGTCGCCACCGCATGGACGCAAGCCGGTTGTCGCGTGACGCTCTTCACCAGCGCGGTCGACGAGCTTCCCGAGCATGAGACCGCTCCCGGTGGCTATCAGGTCATCCGACGCGGCCGTAAGCATGGCGTGTACCGGTCAGCCCGGCAGTATTGGGAGCACGAAGGACTCGGCCAGTTCGATCTGGTAGTCGATGAGGTGAACACCCGACCGTTCGGATGCCCCCGTTGGGTGATCGGCGTCCCCGTCGTGGCATTGATCCACCAGGTGGCGCGCGAAGTCTGGTTCCACGAGACATGGCTACCCGTGGCTATTCTCGGTCGGTTCTGGCTCGAACGACACTGGCTCGCTCAATATCGCGACACACCGACCGTCACGGTTTCCGCGTCGAGCAAGCAGTCGCTTGAGGCGTACGGACTCCGCGACGTCAGCGTCGTGCCCGAGGGGTTCAACCCGCAAGTAGGCGGCCCGATATCCGCACCGCTGCCGAAGGAGAGCACGCTCACCTTCGCCTTCGTCGGACGCCTGACCGGCAACAAGCGACCACACGATGCGATCAAAGCATTCGGTATCGTGCGAAAGGTCGTACCTGACGCGCGCTTGTGGGTCATGGGCACAGGTCCGACGGAACGTCGAC
>JADGOL010000134.1 GCA_017882995.1 Acidimicrobiales bacterium
CTTCGGCCCGTGTGGCGGTCTGTAGCGAGTGTCGGAGTTGGTCCACAGCGAACCCGTCGGTGATGTCGCCCAATCCCTCGAGCATGGCGAGCACTTGGGTGGCCACCCGGGCCTGGCGCTTCGCCGTGAGGGCTCCGATCTCGGCCCACTGCTCGGCGCTGGACTCGTCCATCCGCCGGAAGGTGCTGGTACTGGTGGTTTTCGTGTTGGTGGTGCTCATGGCGCCATTCTCGCACTCCCGACGCGCAGGCGCCGTGAACAGGGACGACTCGGCCGTTTCCTCAGCGCCCTCACAGGTTGGATTCGACCGGCTCCCTTCCGGCGGGTCCCAGAGGAGTGGCCTCGAGGGGACAGCACACCGGGACCCCACCGTGTCGTCGGGCCCGGGCACTGTCCGCGACGCGTTCGGCGGCACCGGGGTTCCGGATCAGAGCCGCCGCCACGAGCCCACCCACTGCAGCTGCGGCCCCGGCGAAGACGACGGCATGGCGGAACCCGGCCTCGAACGCCTCGGGATGGACGTAGCTGTGCCCGGTCAGACCCGAGAGCACCGGCAACAGCGCCACCGCGATCAGCCCCCCGGCCCGGGCCACGTCGTTGTTGACCGCGGACGCCATCCCGGCGTGCTCGACCGGCGCAGAGGAGAGCGCTGTGGCGGTAAGGGGCGCAACGGTGATGACAAGACCCAGTGCGAGGAGGAGGACCCCCGGGAGCACCTCGGTCACATAGTCGCCCGACGGGCCGATGAGCCGCAGCAGGGCCATCCCCGCGCCCACGACGACCGGGCCGACCGCCATCTGCAGCCGCGGACCGAGGCGCACCGCCAGCGCGCCGGAACGTGCCGAGAAGGCGAGCATGACCGCGGTAAGCGGAAGAAGAGCGCTTCCCGCCTCGAGGGGGCTGTAGTGCGAGACCTGTTGGAGTTGCACCGGCAAGAGGAACAGCGCGCCGCCGATCGCCGCGTAGACCACGAACGTCACCGCGTTGGTGGCGCTGAACTGCCGGCTGCGGAAGATGGCCAGAGGCAACATGGGATAGCGCTCACGTCCTTCTGCCACCACGAATGCCACGAACGACACGGCGGACAGCACCAGCAGCGTCATGACGAGGGGAGAGGACCAGCCGTCGCTCGGAGCTTCGATGAGCCCTCCCGCCAACCCCACCAATCCCAGCGTGACGAGCGTCGCGCCCAGGACGTCGACGGGCCCCGCCGCCGTGGGGTCGCGCGTCTCGGGGACATGTCGGCTGGCGATGGCGACGACCACGACCGACAACGGAAGGTTGATCAGAAAGATGAGCCGCCATGACACGGCGCTGATGAGAAAGCCACCGGCGAACGGGCCGATGGCGGTAGCGACACCACCGAGACCCGACCACGCGCCGATGGCACGGGCCCGGTCGTCCTTGGCGAACGAAGCCTGGAGGATGGCGAGCGATCCGGGGGTGAGCAGAGCTCCTCCCACGCCCTGCAGGGCCCGGCCGGCGATGAGGACACCGGCGTCAGGAGCGAGTGCACACACGAGCGACGACACCGCGAACCACTCCACACCGATGATGAATACCCGGCGGCGGCCGTAGCGGTCACCGAGCGCGCCCCCGACCAGGAGCAGACCGGCCAGGGAGACGAGATAGGCGGTGACCACCCACTGCAGGCTCGAGACCGGCATGGCGAAGGTGCGCCCGATGGCCGGCAGAGCGATGCCGACCACCGTGGCGTCGATGGCGGTCACGGCGGAGCCGAGCACGGTGGCGGTGAGCACCCAGCGGCCCGGGCCGCTCGAGAGTCGGAGCTCCTCGTGGTCCGGGGCCGAGGTCACCCCGCCAGCCGGGCGAGGACGTCGGCGGCGGAGATGTGGCGGTCGCCGACCCCGACACCGGCATCACCCGGCCCGACGTCAGAGGTGACGGTGCCCGCCGCGCCCGCCTCGGCCGGGGCCGGTGCGGCCAAGCCCACGGCCACCGCCGCGGCCAGGCCCCGCAGCAGGTCGCGCAGCTCGGGAGGAGGAGGGAAATACTCGTCCTCGTCGGTGACGTGGACCTCCTCGACCCCATGGACGGGCGCCAGGCGGGCCACCACCGCATCGACCAACTCGTCGGGGGCGGACGCGCCGGCGGTAACGCCCACCGTTCCGGTCAGATCGTCGGGGAGCTCGGTGGCCTCGTTGACCCGAAGCACGAGCGGGCACCCCGAGGCGCGGGCCACCTTTTCGAGGGCACGGGTGTTGGAGGAATTGACCGAACCGATCACGACCACGGCGTCGGATCGAGCCGCGATCACCTTCAGGGCGGCCTGTCGGTTGGTGGTGGCGAAACACAGGTCGGAGCGGTTGGGCATCCACAGGTCGGGAAAGCGTTCCCGGGCCCGGTTCATGATGTCGGACCACTCGTCGTGGCTGAGCGTCGTCTGGGCCAACAGTGCCACCGGCGCGCCGGGGGCGATCTCGGTGGCGGCGACCTCGACATCGTGCTCGGAGCGCACGAGGCGAACCGAGTCAGGGGCCACCGCCATCGTCCCGACCGCCTCCTCGTGCCCCTCGTGCCCGACGTACAAGACGGTGTATCCCTTGCCGGCGCGCACCTTGAGCTCGTGATGGACCTTGGTCACGAGCGGACACACGGCGTCGACCACCACGCGCCCGCGATCGCGCGCCGCGCTGACGACCTCGGGCGCCGATCCGTGCGCCGAGAGCATGAGCGGGGCGCCGTCGGGGACCTGGTCCACGTCGTCGACGAAGATCACTCCCCGGGCCCGGAACTGGTCCACGACATGTCGGTTGTGGACGATCTCGTGGTAGCAGTACACCGGCGGCTCGAAGACCCGGACCATCCACGCCAGGGCCTTGATCGCCTTTTCGACTCCGGCACAAAAGCCCCGGGGCGAGGCCAACAAGACACGCTCGACCGGCACCTTCCCAGGCTATCGGCCCCATGTCGCCAGCCCGCCGGGGCGGGCAGTCCGTGGGGACCAAGTAGCCTCGATGGCATGTCGGCGCCTCGGGTGGTCTCCGTGGCGGCCGCCTCCCCGGCGCAGCGAGCCGGACTCAGAGTGAACGACGAGCTGCTCGCCGTCGATGGTCGCGTGCCGCGAGATGTGATCGAGTATCGCCTCTTTGTCGACGAGGCCGACCCCGAGCTTGAGATCCGCCGGGGCCACGAGGAGCTCACCGTCCACCTCCGCAAGGGGGCAGGGGAGGTCCCGGGCATCGAGGTGTCCTCGGCGCTGTTCGACCGGGTCCGCACCTGTGACAACCACTGCGAGTTCTGCTTCATCTACCAGCTCCCCAAGGGGATGCGGCGCAGCCTCTACCTGAAAGACGATGACTACCGGTTGTCGTTCCTGTACGGGAACTTCACCACCCTGACCCGCTTCACCGAACTGGACCTCGAACGTGTCCTCACCGAAGGGCTCTCGCCGCTGTTCGTGTCGATCCACAGCACCGACCCCGAGCTCCGAGCGCGGATGCTGCGCAATCCCCGGGGTGCGACCAGCCTGCGGTGGTTGCGAGCCCTGTTGGACGGGGGGATCGAGGTCCACGGCCAGGTCGTGGTGTGCCCGGGGGTGAACGACGCCGACGCCCTCGAGACGACGCTCGCCGGGCTCGTCGACGAGTACGCCGACCTGACCACGGTCGCCTGTGTGCCCCTGGGGGTGAGCGACTACACGACCGAGCCGTCCATGCGTCCCCACACCGTCGCCGAGGCGGCCGCGGTGATCGACCTCGTCGAGCAGTGGCAGGAGCTGTGCCTGGTTTCGTTGGGCAGACGCCTCGTCTACGCAGCGGACGAGTACTACCTCCTCGCCGAGCGCCCATTCCCCGCGTCGGAGGCCTATGACGGCTTTCCCCAACACGAGAACGGCATCGGCATGGCCCGCGCCTTCGAAGCCGCATTCCACGGCGACGTCTCAGCCGCGCACGGGGTGCAACCGGGATTCTTCTCCTGGGTCGACGGCGCGCCGGCGGCGGGCTATCGGGCCCCCCGTGCGCCGAGCGCTCCAGCACCGACCCGAGAAGAACGGGCGCGGGCCGAGCACACCCCCGTCGCCATCCTGACCGGCGAATACGGCGCCGTCGTGCTCGATCCCCTCGTCCGCGACCAGGATCCACCGGTCCGCCTGATCCCGGTCCACAACGCTTTCTTCGGCGGCAACATCGCCGTCACGGGATTGCTGACAGGCGCCGACATCGCCCGGGTCCTGCGCGACGAGCCCGCCGGTCAGCGCTACCTGCTCCCCGACGTCTGCCTGTCCGAGGGGCGCTTTCTCGACGGCATGACCGTGGCCGATCTCCCTCTCCCCGTCGAGGTGATCCCGAGCGACGGGTACTCACTGCGCCTAGCGCTCGAGTCACCGGCCGGTCGGTCTCGTCCCGCGGCTGTCGCCGTCGCCCTGGGAGCATCGCGATGACCACACCCGCGCCCGCCCGCACACCACCGCGAACCGAGGCGGGAACGGCGCCGGCCACAGCTCTGGCTCTTCCCCTGGTCGTGATCGCCGGTCGTCCCAACGTGGGGAAGTCGACACTGGTGAACCGGTTCGTGGGGCGGCGTGCCGCCGTCGTACAGGAGAAGCCCGGTGTGACCCGTGATCGGCTCGAGCTCGATTGCGAGTGGAACGGTCGACCGTTCGTGGTCGTCGATACGGGCGGATGGCTGGGCAAGGGTGACGCCCTCGATGCCAAGGTGACCGTCCAGGCGGAGCGGGCCGTGGCGGCCGCGGATCTGGTGCTCCTGGTGGTGGATGCGGCCGTGGGGGTCACGACCGAGGACGACGACGTGGCCCGGGTGCTGTCGCGTTCGGGACGGCCCGTCCTGCTGGTCGCCAACAAAGTCGACAACGACCGACGCGAAGCCGATGCCTGGGAGCTCGTCTCCCTCGGTCTCGGCGACCCGTGGATGGTGAGCGCCCTGCATGGTCGAGGGACCGGGGATCTCCTCGACGAGGTGGTCCGGCTCCTGCCCGACTGTTCTGCTCCGGTCCCCGAGGATGCGGACGCGGGTGGCGAAGAGCAAGAGGCGGTCGCCATCCGGGTCGCCATCGTCGGCCGGCCCAACGTCGGCAAGTCGACGCTGTTCAACCGCATGCTGGGGGAGGAGCGCTCGGTCGTCCACGATCTGCCGGGGACCACGCGCGACGCCATCGACACCCAGATCGATACGGCCGAGGGCCCCATCCGGTTCATCGACACCGCCGGGATGCGACGCCGGTCTCGCACCGAAGAGGGCACGGAGTACTACGCCATGGTGCGGGCCCTCCAGGCCCTGGACCACGCCGATGTGGTGCTTCTCGTAATCGACGCCACCGACGGGGTGACGCACCAGGACCAACGTCTGGCCGAGCGGATCGGGGCGTCGGGGAGCCCCGTGGTCGTCATCCTCAACAAGTGGGAGCTCCTCGACGCGGAGAGCCGACGCGACATCGTCGACGCCGTCGACGACCGTCTGGCGTTCCTGGGTGAATCCCCGACGGTGAAGGTGAGCGCTCAGAGCGGCATGGGCGTGCACAAGATCCTTCCCGCGCTGGGCCGCGCCGTCGAGGCCTACCATCACCGCATCCCGACCGGAGAGCTCAACCGCGCCATCCGCTCGATCCAGGCTGCGCACGCCGCGCCCGGGTCCCGGATCCGCTACGCCGTACAAGGGGCCATCGACCCTCCCACCTTCACCCTCTTCGCCACCCGGCGCCTCCCGGCCCCATACCTGCGCTATGTGGAGCGCAAGCTCCGTGAACAGTTCGGGATCGGGCCCACCCCCGTAAAATTCAGAGTGAGGATCGGGTCGTGACCGAGGCAGGCGCACGCGTGGTCGAACTCTCCTGCGACGTGGCGGGCCCCGGAGCCTGACCCATGCCGTGGTGTGACACCTGCGACCACATGGTCGAAGACGACCAGATCACCGACGAGGGCGAGTGCCCCGAGTGCGGAGACCAATTGGCTCGTCGGAAGATCCCCTGGCACTTCAAGTTGATGATCGGAGGCACCGGCGTCTACCTGGTGTGGCGGGCCTATCAGGGCATCGGCTGGCTCGTCCATCACGCCTGATCAGGCGCGCCTAGACTGCCGCGTTGCATCAACGGGCTGTGGCGCAGCTTGGTTAGCGCGCTTGACTGGGGGTCAAGAGGTCGCGAGTTCAAATCTCGCCAGCCCGACCATCGAATGCCCAGGTGAAGATCGGTGCTGATTCGACAGATCAGTGCTGCGGCGTGATGCCGAGACCCCGACGTCTGGCCGACCGAACACCAAGGCGCACGCCGTCACACCCGCCTTCATCCGCGGGCAGCGGATGTCCAACCCGAATGGCTAATCCTTGGCCCTGGACGCCTCCCTGACCGGACCATCGGGAGATTCAGGCTCTGCCAGCGACAGGAGGCTCTCGTCCTCCTGAACGGTGTGGAGCCTCAAGATCGCGTGGAGCCCGTACAGGAGACGCCGAAGCTCGACAATGTCCGCATCGTCCGGCTCTCCAGGCGCGACGTCATCGAGGAGGAGACCGAGGCGCCGAACCAGGTGGGAGATCTCCGCGTGTGCCCTGCTCATAGGACCCAGTGGGTCGGACCCGCCGAGCACCTTGGCCAGTGCCGGGTACAGGACCTCGTCTTCGGCCTGCTCGTGAGGCAGCACCTCATCGACCAGGAGTCGGTGCACGCGACGAACGCGAGCGATCGCCGCGTCGGCCCCCTCCACCCCTATCGCGTCAGCCGCCTGGCGGAGCTGCTCGAGGTCGGTCCGGATGGCCAGGTGCTCGGCGCTGAACCTATGGGCAAGCTCCGCCTCGTGGTCGGTCAACCGCAGTGTCTGCTCCTCGGGCCAAAGCACCCGGAGGGCGTTGAGGATCACTGCGACGTCGATGGCTTCCTGGAGCAGCGCACCCCAGACCGCGGGTAGGTAGCCCAACGCCGCCACGCCCATCGCTACCAGCGACATACCCATGCCCGCGATGACGCTCTGCAGCGCGATCCGCCGCGCCCGCCGCGCGATGAAAGCCGCTTCTCCAAGCCGATCGAGGCGGTCGACGGCCAGGACGACGTCGGCGGCTTCCGATGCCGAGGTGGCGCCTCGGGCGCCGATGGCCACTCCGACATCGGCGAGTGCCAAGGCCGGCGCGTCGTTGATGCCGTCTCCCACCATGATCGTGGGTGCCCGGTGACGCTCCAATCGCACCGCGTCAACCTTCTCTGTCGGCGTACGCTCAGCCAGCACCTCGTCGACGCCGATCACGGCTCCCACCGTGTCGGCCACCACCGCCCTGTCGCCGGTGACCATGACGATCCGGTCGATCCCGCTGCGACGCAGCTCCCTGATGGTCCTACCGGCGTCGACGCGAATGGGATCGTCGAGCACCAAGGCGCCCACGGGTACCCCGTCGACTCCGACGAAGACCGTTGTCGCCCCTTCGGCCTCGGCGCGCCGTCTGGCGTTGCGGGCCCAGGGCGGGTTTCCCAGCATGCCTACCCATGCGGCCTTGCCCACGGAGACCTCGTGACCCTCCACGGACCCGCGAATTCCGTGACCAGGAACCTCTTCGACGTTCGATGGCAACGCGAGCGACAGGTGTCGCTGCATGGCGGCCGTCACCACAGCAGTTGCGAGGACGTGGGGCGACACCTGGTCGAGAGACGCGGCGAAGCGCAGGATCTCATCGATCGCCATGCCGTCTGATGAAACGACGGTGGCGAGGGTCGGGTGCCCCGCTGTGAGTGTGCCTGTCTTGTCGAACAACAACGTCCGGCACTTCGCCAATCGCTCGAGTGTCCCCGCGCCCTTCACGATGACGCCTCGTTTGGCCGCGCGTGAGAGGCCTGCCACGAACGCCACCGGCGCCGCCAAGATCAGAGGGCAAGGGGTCGCCACCACGAGGACCGCAACGGCGCGTTCGAGCCCACCCGACGACACCCACGTCAGCGCCGTAGCTGCCAACGTCAACACCAAGAACCAGAATGCGTAGCGGTCCGCCAGCCGGACGAACGGTGCCATCGAATGCTGAGCCTCGTTGACAAGGCGCAGGATGCCCGCGTAGGTGCTCGCTGCCGCAGTCGTCGTGACTCGCAGATCGAACGGCGTTCCAGCGTTGACGACGCCGCTGCGGACCGCGTCGCCGGGGGAGCGCTCCACTGGTAGGGGTTCGCCGGTGAGCGCCGACTCATCCAACACGGCGATCGTGCCGACGACGGCGCCGTCAACCGGCACGACTTCGCCCGAGCGCACAAGGACGAGGTCTCCGGGGCGCAACACCTCGAGAGCAACGTTCTCGAGCCCGTCGGGACTGTAGCGATGGGCCTCGCGCGGGGCTCGCTCGAGCAGTGATCGCAGCTCGCGACGGGCGCGCCCCGCCGCCCACGCCTCCAGGCTGCGCCCGGTAGCGAGCATGACACTGATGACGGCTCCGGCAAGCTCCTCGTGCACGGCTAGCGCGCCACACAACGCCAACAAGGCGATGAGGTCAACGCCGAACCGGTGGTGCCGGAGACTGTCGACCACCCACCACGCCCCGCTCACGGCCCCCAGGATCGTGGTCAGCATCCACGTCACGGTGGCTACGTGGTGGGCTCCGACACCGTAGGCGACACCACCGGTCGCCAGCCCGGTCACGGTGGCCGTCAGGAATATCTTCCCCCAGAGCACAGCGCGCCAAAGGCTGACACCATCTTTGTGGCTCTCGAGCACCGAGATCATCCTCTACGCCTCGACGGCCTCATCGCCAGGGTCGAAAGTCCGCCCTCATGGAGCCTGCTGCTGGACCGAACGGGGTCAGGCGCCCCTCGGGGATGAGATCCCCTCGGCGATGAACGTCGCACCTCTGGTCTTGCCGGTGGTCATCACCAGGTGCTCGCACGCAGAACAACGGTCCGAGGACGTCGTCTGGTCCCACGTCCGATGCGCTTCGGCCGTGTAGGACTGGCCGCACAGCGTCTTGATGGGCTTGGGCGAAGTGTCCGTCACCGCGTGCCATTCCGGCGAAAAATAGCCCCGACGTCGGAGCGAAGCCCAGAAACTGTGGCGTGGCATCTCCGGAACTGCGAGGTACCTCATGGCACGGACCCCCCCTGCACCCAATCCGGCACAATTCTACCGGGAAGATGCCCCTGGCGACGAGCCGCCCGCGTCCATAGCCTCTTGGCCCCCTCCGATCCGACTCATGGCAAGATCGCCGGGTGCCGAACGGCGTCGTGGCCACCGCAAGGATCGATCATTGGCTCATCGACCGTCTCTCCCGTCGGGTCGGCCCGATCGTCACCGCCGTGGTCTTCGTGGGACTGGGGTTGGCGTACGTCTTCCGGTGGGGATCGGTCGTCCGACACACACCGTCACTGTGGATCACTCCTGTGGACCTCGCCGGCATCTTTCGGGCGTCGAGTGCGTTGGCTCAAGGACATTTCAATGCCATCTACCAGTCCAGTTCAGGCTTCCTGGCCCTGCCCGGCTTCTTGATCGTGTTGGCGCCTCTGGGCGCTCTCAGCAACGTGTTTCACACCACATTCGTCGAGATCACGAAGAACCACCACCTCGTCACACACCCTCAGTACCTGATTTCCCACACCGCCCACATCTGGGACTCGGGCACCATCACCTCGGGAGCACACCGAGCGAACGTGTACAGCGTCCAACCGCAGTGGTTCGCGTATGTCGCCCCGTACGTCATGGTGTTGTCCTGCTCGGCGCTGTTCGCCTGCGACGCCTTAGCCGAGCGGCTTCAGGTGTCGCGGACACGACGAGCGGTGCTCAGCGTGGCCGAGGCGGTGGTGCTGTGGCCTGTGATCGTGTTCTGGGGTCATCCTGAAGATGCCCTCGCGGTGGCACTGCTCGTGTATTCGCTGTGGTTTGCACTCGACGAGCGCTTCGGCTGGGCCGGTTGGCTCTTCGGTGCCGCGGTCGCCGTCCAACCATTGGTGATCGTGGTGTTCCCGATCATCCTGGTCATCGGGGGCCGAACAAAGGTGCTCGGACTGATCTTGCGAGGTGTGATTCCGGCCGCCGCGGTCACGGCCGGCCCGCTCGTGGCGGAATTCCACGCCACCCTCCATGACGTCGTCAGCCAACCGGCGCTGCCGGATCTCAAGGGCAACCATCAGACTCCATGGACCTTCTTGG
Source organism: Acidimicrobiales bacterium (assembly GCA_017882995.1). Classification (GTDB taxonomy): domain Bacteria; phylum Actinomycetota; class Acidimicrobiia; order Acidimicrobiales; family UBA8190; genus Chersky-840. The sequence goes on from JADGOL010000134.1 coordinate 10,086, forward strand.
CTCCGAAGCTGGGCGGCAGGGGGTCATCGACGGCCGTCGGGGGCGGGCCGACCCGGGTCATCGCCCTCGTTGCGGCCGCAGCCCTGGGGTGGTGGGCCCGCCGTTGGCGCGAGAAGCCCGAAATGCTCGTGTGGGCGGCGGCCGTGGCCCTCGCTCTCCGCTCCTACACCGAGTCGGTGATGACCGCCTACTACGTCTGGCCGGCCGTAGCCGTGGGATTGGTCGTGGCGGCACGAGGAAGTCGCCTTCGATTCGGCTTGTCGATTGCCCTGGCGATCGTCGTCACGATCATCGCCCAGTGGCAGCTGGAGTTGTTCCAGTGGTGGCTGATCGACGTGGTGGGTGCCACCGCTGTGCTCGTCGCCGCGGCGTGGCCAGTGCCGTTGGAGCCCGTCGACCTACAACCAAAGCCAGGACGCGTGCGCCGGCCTGTCGTGACTTCGAACCAAGCCCGATCGGGAGCATCAAGAACGAAGAAGGCGAACGCGACCAAACGAAAGTCGGCTCGAACCGACCGAAAGCGCTCAGCCCGGCGCTGATGTCCCCTGCAAGCTGAGGCCGCCGCGGCGATAACGCCGATTCCGCGCCGGGGAGGGAAGATGGAGGAGGATACAGTCCGGGATCGTCTGGGTGCCGAGCGCAGGATGACCCTGGCCCGCATCGAGGCCATGACGATCGACTTCGACGGAATTGTGGCAGCAGCGTCTGGTGCCAACATCGATGACGAACACGATCCCGAAGGCTCGACGATCGCCTACGAAAGGGCCCAGGTGGGGGCGCTGCTCAGCGAGGCACGGGCCTATCTCGACGATCTCGACCGCGCCTTGGCCAGGCTCGACGCCGGTCTCCACTCGACGTGCGAGCGATGCGGTGCCCTCATCGGGTCGGAGCGACGGGCCGCCAGGCCGGCGGCTCGCACCTGCATCGCCTGTGCGTCCTCGTCACGCCCGGATCCCGGGCTCGGCTAAGCCCCGCCCGGACACAGATCTCAGGTCGGGTGTCTCAGGCCGGAGGTCCCGTGGTCAGCTGGACCGACGCGCTGTGGCTCGCACCTTGGCCATCCACCCAACCCACGGTCACCGAGCCGCCGGGCTTGTACTTGAGCAGCGCGTTGGTCAAGTCCTTGGCCGACGAGATTGTCGTGCCGTTGACCGACACGATCGTGTCGCCCGTCCCGATCCCGGCGTTATCCGCGGCGCTCCCGGACTGCACGCCGGCGACATAGGCGCCCGCGACAGTCGAACCCGCACCGGATCCGCCGAAGAACCCATTCCCACCTGCTTGCGACGGGTCGGTCACCTCGACTCCGAGCAGCGCCCGGGGCCCGATCTGGATCGTCGAGCTCGCTTTGCCGTTCTTGATCTGGTTTGCGATCGACATGGCCTGGTCGATACCGATGGCATATCCCTGACTGGTGCCACCGTTTGTCTGGGCCGCAGCGGTGTTCATACCGATCACCTTCCCTGACGTGTTGGCGAGCGCCCCGCCCGAATCTCCGGGTTGAATGTTCGCGTCCGTCTCGATCAACCCGTTGAGGGTTTCCGACAACGTGCCCGAGTCACCGGCGGTGATGGTCTGGTTGAGGGCGGTGATCGTCCCTCCGACCGCACTCGGTGTTCCACCCGTACCGCCGGCATTGCCGATGGCGACCACAGGCTGGCCGACGCTCAGATTCGACGAGTTCCCGGTGGAGATGGTCTTCAGACCCGACGCGTTCTGAAGCTTGAGGAGGGCCACATCGTCGGTCACCGAGTATCCGAGGACAGTCGCCGAGTACGTCTGACGGCTCCCGACGATCTGCACGTTGATGGTTGTCGCGTTCTCGATCACATGGTTGTTCGTGAGGACCAGTCCCGACGAGGAGACGACCATGCCCGTCCCCGCCGCCGCGCCCCCCTGGGCCAGGGTGGTCTCGATGTCCACCAAGGCGGGGTCGACCTGTGCCGCGATCGCCGACGTGTTGATTCCGGCCGGAGAATTGTTCGATCCCGACCCCGACCCGGTTCCGGACCCCAGACCCGACCCCGATCCGAATCCCGAGGAACCCTGGGAGGGGATGGTGCCGAACGAAGGAGAGCTGCCCGCGGCGTTGTTCTCCATGGCGTGCTCGACCCCCGCGCCCACCACCCCCGAGGCAGCGATGACGGCCACGGCCACGATGGCGCTGATACCCCAGCTGCCGAGAGGCTTGCGTCTGGGTGGAGGTGCGTAGAAGGGAGGGGTGGCACCGTAGGGATAGTGGCCTGCGTAGGGGTAGGCCGGGGCGCCACCGGGAGGTGTGGACCCTGGCACCCAATAGCCTCCGGGGACACTTCCCGCACCCCGCCCGGGGCCCCAGTTCGGGGGCGGGGGGGGAGGGGGCGAGGGCGGAGCCTGGAACGGCACGGCGCCACCCGCGTCGGGCTCGACCCGGGGGCCCTCGGCGGTGGGAACTCCGAAGACCGGGACCTCGGCCGTCGGCACGCCGGTGACCGGGGATTCTCCGGTGGGCTGCGACGACGCAGGACTGCCCGACACGGGCTCGTATGGCGTCGGCTCCCGATCCGCGTCCCCACCGAGCTGCCCTTCGTGACCACCGTCGTTGCTCACTGTGCTCCTGTCTACGCCTCGGACGACCGTTTCCATCGACATGGCGTCTCGATGACACCCATCTTCGACGGTGAACCTGTACGGGACCTTGGAGATTCCTATTAATCAGCCGTGGGGCTCAATCAGCGGTGAAACCTGGCGTCTCGGGCCGGTGCCCGCACCACCCCTACGCTGGCAATCGTGGAGGGAGGGCCCAGGATCAGCGCAGTTGTCTTCGATGTGGGTGGCGTCCTCATCGACTGGGACCCGCGCTATCTCTATCGGACGATAATCCCCGACGAGGCGGACATGGAGCGTTTCCTGGCCCAGGTGTGTACCCCGGAGTGGCACGCCCAGCACGATCTCGGTGTTTCCTACGAGGAGACGATCCCCGCTCTGGCCGCCGCCCACCCCGAGTGGGCCGACGAGGTGCGGGCATGGAGCGAGCGGTTCGTCGAGATGTACGGCGGGAGCTTCGATGGCACCGTCGAACTCCTCCGAACGCTCCGTGAGCGGCACATGCGGTTGTTTGCGTCGACGAACTGGGGTGCGCAGAGCTGGGCGCGGGCCAAGGCGAACTACGAGTTCCTCAACTGCTTCGACGGAGCCCTCGTCTCGGGCGAGGTCGGCATCGCCAAGCCCGATCCCGCCTTCTTCGAGTTGCTGATCACCACCTTCGGGCTGGACCCGCGTGCGACCCTCTACATCGAGGACAACCTGACCAACCTCAGAGCGGCGGCGGAACGCGGATTTGTCACCCATGCTTTCGTTTCAGCCGAGGCACTGGCGGCCGAGCTCCGTCGACACGGATTGATCGAAGAATGACAGGTTGATTCGCTCATGGCGCACCCTTCGCAGTCGCGACCGAACGCTCGCGATCATCGCGCCGCGACGTCACTTGTCGATCCAGCGGGAGTCGGGCTCGTCACGTCTCTCCGTGGGCCCGACAGAAACCCCTGCCCGGTGGTCTCCTAGGTAGGTGTGGGAGTAAGCGTGTTGGGCCCCTGCGTGGGCTGGGTCTGGACCGCGGGAATCGGGTACGGCGGCTGCGGAAGGGGGACCTCGTTGATCTGGGCCCCGGTGCACTCTGCCCCCACGACCCCCGAGGTCGTGGAATCCGAGGTGGCCGGCAGCACCGGCGTGGTCGCGTTCGGCGTCGCCAGAGTCGGCAAGCACCCGGTCAGGTCCCCGGTCGTGTTGTAGCGCCAGGTCGACATGTTCGGGGGCCGGGCGCCACCCAACCACCGCTCACTGATGAATTTGAGCTGCGACGTGTGATCGGAGACGTCCGAGTTCACCCACCCGCCCCGGCTGAAGGGGGAGACCACGATCATCGGGACCCGGACCCCGAAACCGATCGGTCCCACCACACCTCCGGCATCGCGCGGCAAGGGGCTCTTGGTCAGGTACTCACCGGGAGTCCCCGGCGGGGGGGTCGGGGGAGAGACGTGGTCGAAGAAGCCGTCGTTCTCGTCGTACATGATGAACAAGACGGTCTTCGACCACACCGTCGGGTTGGACATGAGGGTGGCGAGCACCTGCGCGGTGTACCACTCGCCGAGCGCGGGCGGGGCGGGCGGGTGCTCGTCGAACCCGTCGGGGGGAATGACCCACGACACAGCCGGAAGCCTGTTTCTCTTGACGTCGTGAGCAAAATCGTTGGGGCCGGTGGTGGAGAAGTTATCGCCGCCGACAAAAGCGCCGGGCACGTTGGGGCCGTAGTAGTTGAAGGCGTTGCGATGAAGGTTCTTGTGGCCGGCTTTCAGGTACTGCTTGAAGTACATGAGCGGGTTCTTGCACAACAACATGGAGTCGTGGGCGTGCGGCCGGTACTGCGGCCCGTGCGGGTTGTAGACCTTCCACGACACGTTGTTGTGCTGGAGGACCTCGGGCATCGTCGTCCACGAACAGGTGAACTCCAGCGCCTTGTCCGAGTTCGTGACCAGGATGGGCCCACCGTGGGTGCCGGCCGGGTCGAGGGTGCCGCTCATCTGCATCAGGCGGTTGGGGTGCGTGGGCCCGAGCACCGAACAGAAGTAGTTGTCGCAGATGGTGAAGTTCTTGGCCAACTCGGAGTAGAAGGGAATGTCCGCGCTCTCGTAGTAGCCCATCGTCAGCGTGCCGTCGTCCGGCCCTTCGAAGCCACCCCCCACGTGTGTCGACACGAAGCTGTCCATGGCTCCGCCGTTCCACGACGCATGCTCGGCTTGCCAGGTGTGCGAGAGGTCGAAGGTGCATTCGGCAAGGCTGTTCGAGGTGTCGAGGTGAAACGGCCGCAGCGTCGAACTGGCACCACCTGGCCACGCCTGTGCGAACGCGGGTGATGCCGTGTCGAACCCGTTGACTCCTCCGAGGGTGCCGAAGTAGTGGTCGAACGACCGGTTCTCTTGCATCAGGAAGACGACGTGCTCCACGGCGCCCAGGTCCGAACCGGCTGCCGGCGTCGCCGCAGCAGCTTTCGCCAGGGCGCGTTGCTTCTTGCGCAACAACTTGGACTTGGATGCCCCCACGGCCATCGCCGCCGCGGCGCCTCCGGCCAACACCTGTCTGCGGTTGTACTGCGGATCTGTCATCTCTGCATGGTGTCACGAACCGATCTGCC
>JADGOL010000008.1 GCA_017882995.1 Acidimicrobiales bacterium
AGCGGCCTGGGATGCGGGCCCGTGCCTCCCCAGGCAGTGGAAGATGGAGCCATGGCTGACAAGAACGTCTACGACAAAGCGCTCGTCCGGCTCCAAGAGGAACTCGTGAAGATGCAGCAGTGGGTTCGTGACGAAGGCAAGCGGGTGGTCATCGTGGTCGAGGGTCGCGACGCGGCGGGGAAGGGGGGCGTGATCAAGCGCATCACCGAATACCTCAACCCTCGCTGGTGCCGGATCGCCGCCCTCCCGGTGCCGAGCGACCGGGAGAAGACCGAGTGGTACTTCCAGCGCTACATCGCCCATCTTCCCGCCGGCGGGGAGATCGTTCTCTTCGACCGCAGTTGGTACAACCGGGCGGGAGTCGAGCGAGTCATGGGGCTGTGCACCGACGAGGAGTACCACCGTTTTCTCCGCCAGTGCCCGGCGTTCGAGCGCATGCTCCTCGATGACGGCATCATCTTGGTCAAGTACTGGTTCTCGGTGAGCGACGAGGAGCAGGAGCGGCGGTTCAAAGAACGCCTCGATGTGCCGCTGAAGCGGTGGAAGCTCAGCGCCATGGACATCGAGGGGCGCAACCGCTGGGTCGAGTACTCCAAGGCCAAGGACGAGATGTTCGCCCACTGTGACGTGCCGGACTCGCCCTGGTGGGAAGTCGAGGCGGACGACAAGAAGCGGGCCCGAATCAACTGCATCGCCCACCTTCTTTCGGTGGTCCCGTATCGGAGCAAGAAGCAGCCGAAGATCAAGTTTCCGCCCCGAGCTCCCGCCGGAAGCTACAAGCGCCCGTCCCGCGACCTGTACCGCCACGTGCCCGACTACGCGGCAACGCTTTCCTGACCAGACCCCGCAGCCCCCACGCTCGATGCGGAGCCTGCGGGTGCGGTGCGGTGCGCCCGACATGACCGCACCCTCCCGGTCGTTACGATCCAGGTGGTGGACCTAGGAAGAGTGGGCGTCTGGTGGAGTGGCTCGTGGCGTCTGAAAGACGACGCCTCAATCGACGTCGCAGCCGAGCTTGAGGAGCTCGGCTACAGCGCGCTGTGGTCATCGGGTGGCTATGACCCGGGTCTCGCCGCACGCTTCGGCCGCCTCCTGGCGGCGACGGCGCGCATCGTGGTGGCGAGCGGCATCGTGAGCATTTGGCGGGGCAGTCCCGAAGACGTCGCCCAAGCCGCCGCGGACCTCGACGGTCAGTTCCCGGGACGCTTCCTTCTCGGTCTCGGGGCGAGCCATGCACCGCTGGCCGAGAACTATGGGCGCCCCTACACCCACATGGTCAGGTATCTCGACGTCCTCGACGCCAACGGCTCTGCGGTGGCGAAGGATCGCCGCGCCCTGGCGGCACTCGGGCCCCGCATGCTGGAGCTGGCCGGAGAGCGCGCCGCGGGGGCACATCCGTACTTCGTGCCCGTCGAGCACACCGCCCGAGCGCGCCAACTGCTGGGTAAAGGTCCGCTTCTGGCCCCGGAGGTGACCGTGGTGCTCGAGCGCGACCCGGCTGCGGCCCGCGAGGTGGCGAGGACTTTCACGGAGGGCTACCTGACGCTCCCGAACTACACCAACAATCTCCGCACCCTCGGCTTCGAAGACCATGACCTGGCCGGGGGCGGAAGTGACCGTCTCGTCGATGCCCTCGTGTTCTGGGGTGACGACGCCACCATCGCCGCTCGTGTCGCCGAGCACTTCGAGGCGGGAGCCGACCACGTGTGCGTCCAGGTCCTCTCGGCGGAGCGGGAGTCGTTCCCCCTGGCCGAGTACCGGGAGCTTGCGCCTGCGCTGCTGGCCATCTGAAACGAGCCCGCCCGGAGCCAGCACACGGTACCGTCTGGCGTGCAACGCGCCCCGCTGATCACGCGCCGGAGCCTGCTCGGCGCCGCCGCGGCTGGGGCCGGTGCCATCGTGGCGTCGTGCGCCGGAGTCAGCGGAGGGAGCAGGCCGGACAGCGGCACGCCGCGGCGGGTGGTCGTGGTCGGCGCCGGGCTTGCCGGCTTGACTGCCGCGGTCGACCTGCGCGCCGCCGGTTGGGATGTCACGGTCCTCGAGGCGCGTGATCGAGTCGGAGGGCGCGTGCTCACCCTCCACGAGCCCTTCAGCGGTGACCAGTACGCCGAGGCGGGTGGGGAGTCGATCGACGACAACCACACCGCCATTCAGGCACTCGCCCGGCACTACCGCTTGGCTCTGGCACACCGACCCGCCGACAAGCTCGCGCGGGCCGCGGTCTTCGCCAAGGGTGAACGCTCCTCGCTCGGCGCCCTGCTCGAGCAGAACGGAAGTGCCACCACCATCGGATACCTCGGGTTCGACCAGGCGCTCATCGACGTTGCCGGGGGCCTCGACCCCGAACACCCCGAGCGCGCCGCCCACGCCGCGGAGCTGGACTCGAGGTCCTTGGAGGACTTCCTCGGCGACCAACATCTCACCGACGCGGCGGCGTTCCTGGTGCGGACCGATTACCGAGGCAACTTCAACGCGGAGCTCTCGGGTGTCTCCTTGCTCTTCGCCGCCCAGCAGGCGGTCGTGGACGAGAATCTTTCCGAGGCCGGGGTCGAGACCATGCGCATCGCCGGCGGCAACCAACGCCTTCCCGAGGCCATGGCCAAGGCGCTGGGACAGCGGGTCGTCTTGGGCGCGCCGGTCACCCGGATCTCCCAGCAGTCGTGGGGGGTTCGGTTGACCGCGGGGTCCAGAAGCTACGACGCCGCCCACGTCGTGCTCGCCGTTCCACCACCCCCGTTACGTCGGATCACGTTCGATCCGGCCCTGCCTGCTGCGGTCGCCGACATGGTCGACCACCTCCGATTGGGCTCGGCACTCAAGGTGTCGCGGCAGTACACGCGCCGGTTCTGGATCCCCGAGGGACTATCGGGGTTCACGGTCACGGATCTGCCTTTCGCCGTGGGGTGGGAAGCCACCGATTCACAGCCCGTCACGGCATCGGGACCCGGGATCCTCACCCAATTCGTCACCGGTGACGCCGCCGCGGTGGGCGCCAAGCTCGCAGACCGCAAGAGGATCACCTCATTCGGCGCACAACTCGACCGCGTCTATCCCGAGGGGGTGGCCTCGGCCACGTCTCGGCGTTCCACCATGGCCTGGGCCGACGAGCCCTTCACCGGCGGGGGGTATGCGGTGTTCGCCCCCGGTCAGTTCGCACCGTTCTGGCCCGTCCTGCGCGCCCCGCATGGCCGCATGTGGTTCGCCGGTGAGCACACCGAGACCCTGGCCGGTTACATGGAGAGCGCGGTGCGCTCCGGACAACGCGTGGCAGGGTCGATCGGACGTCCACCTCCGACCTAGCAAGCGCCTGGTCCCGTCACGGCGTCAGCGTTTCGCCGTGATGGGCAGATATTCGAACCGGCGGGTGAACGCGCCCGGGGCGTACCGGCCCGCCGCGCTGTCGACGACGAACTCCGGCATGGCCCGCAGCAGCTCCTCGATGACCACGCGGCCTTCGAGCCGTGCCGCGGCTGCCCCCAGACAATGATGGGGACCCGAGCTGAATGCGAGGGCACGCGCTGCGCTGCGGGTGACGTCGAGCTGACCCGCGCCAGGCCCGAACTCCCGATCGTCACGGTTGGCCGAGGCGAACAGAAGATGCACCTTGGATTTCGCGGGGATGGTGACGGGTCGGTCGGAGGGGCCGACTGTCACCTCCGCCAACGTCGTGCGCGACAGCCCCTGGACGGGGGAGAGGAAGCGCAGGAGTTCCTCGACCGCCGTGGGTATCCGGGTGGGATCGGCGGCAAGGAGCCGGCGTTGGTCGGGGTGGTCACTGAGAAGTGCCGCCGTGCCCCCGATGAGGCCCGAGGCGGTGTCGTTGCCGCCGGCGATCATGACGAAGCAGAACCCCAGGATCTCCTCGTTGCTCACCGGACGACCGTCGACCTCGGAGTCGAGCAACACCGAGATCATGTCGGCGCCGGGCTTCTTCTTCTTGGCCGCCGCCAGATCGGTGAAGTACCCGTAGAGCTCGCTCACGGCCTGTCCGGCCGAGAGGACGTTCCCCGATGCGTTGGCCTGAACGATGGCGCTGCTCCAAGTCCCGAAGGTGGAGCGGTCGCTCTCGGGGACACCGAGGAAGTCGGCGACGACGAAGGACGGCAGGGGAGAGGCGACCTCGGCGACGAAGTCGGCGACCGCCGAGTTCGCCACGTGTTCGATGCGGGCCCGAGTGAACTCGCGTACGGCCTTCTCGCGTTCGGCGACGGCCCGCGGCGTGAACATGGCGTTGACCAAGCGTCGGTAGAGGGTATGGCGGGGCCTGTCCATCATGACCAAGGTGGGCATGAGCCCCAGCTTCGTGATCTCGTCCTCTTCGAAGGTCAGGCCATGGGCAGAGGAGAAGACCTCGGTGGCGCACGTGGCGGCCATGACGTCGGCGAATCGCGACAGGACCCAGAAGCCGCGCCCGGTGACGAAATGGACGGGGTCCTCGTCGCGGAGGCGCTGGTACGTCGGGTACGGGTCGCGCCAGAGCTCGGGGTCGAGCGGATCGTACGAGAGGGTCACAGAGCTCTCCATCGGGTCACTGTTCTTTTCGGGCTTTCTTATCGAAGGCGGCGCACGGTACCCGGTGCGCTCTCGGGAACCGCATCGTGATGCAGGGCGGACGCGAGGATCTCGACGCCGTCGACGAGCCGGGGCCCCGGGCGCGAGAAGTACGAACTGGCGTCGACGGCGAAGAACGCGGCGGCGGACAACTCGGGTCGATCGAGGAGCGGGGTCGCCTCGGCCACCGCAGCTTCGAGGTCATAGCCGCACGGCATGAAGACCACCGTTTCGGGCGAGGCCGCTGCGATCTGTTCCCAGGTGACACGTACCGACGGCGTGCCGCGGCTGCTGAGCACCGCCTCGCCCCCGGCGAGCTCGATCATCTCGGGCACCCAGTGGCCGCCGTTGAAGGGAGGGTCCGACCACTCGAGGGCGAACGTCCGGGGTCTTGTTCTGCCGGCCACTGCGTCGGACACCGCCCGGAGCCGGTCGCGAAGGCCCTCGACGAGGGTCGCCGCCGCGTCCTCGGCCCCGGTCACGGCGCCGACATCGAGGACGCAGTCGAGAACATCGCTGAGCGAGCTCGGATCCATCGAGAGCACCTCGGCGCGACACCCGAGCAGCTCGAGGGCATCGTTGACGTGTCCCGAGGGCACCGCGCACACTGCACACAGGTCCTGGGTCAGCACGAGATCGGGGCGAAGCTCTCGAACCGCCTCGTTGTCGAGCCGGTAGATCGGCTCGCCCCCGTTGATGCTGGCGCTCACCAACCGGTCCACCTCGGCCGGCTCGGCAGCATGAGGCAGCGCGGAGAACGACACCGGTCGCTTGGCGCGGGCGGCCGGTGGCCAGTCGCACTCATGGGTCACTCCCACGAGGTCCTCCTCCAGGCCCAGGGCGTAGACGATCTCGGTCGCCGACGGCAGCAGCGACAGGATCCGCATGGCGCGATCGTCGCTCATTCGAGTTGCGCATGCTAATCGTCAGAGTCTCCAGGTCAGGGGCCGCCGAACGTTCGAGATCCTGGCTTTAGGGCCATTCGGCCCCTACCCATGCCTCGGGAACCCGTGTTTGCTCAAAGCGTGCGGGGGTCAAGATCGACCAGCGGAGTGGGAGGCAGGTGAATGGCCAACGAAGAGGTGGAACGCGGAGCCAAGGAGCGATCACACGCACCAGAGGTGGTTGCCCCCACGACGAAGGTCAACGTGGCCCTGCCGTTCTCGAGCATCCAGATCCAGGAACCGAGTCGAGACCTGGCCGAGCTCGCCACTCTGGTGGAAGCCCTGGCTCGCCTTGTCCGTCAAATGTCACCCGGTCATGAGTCCGAAGCGCTGGTCAAGCGGGCCCGAGCGGTGGCAGCCCGGCTGCAATAGGCGCAGCGCGGAAAGGGGCTTGACCCGTTGACTCGAGAGGTACGGGGAGCGCCTCCGCGGCCCAGACATGTGTCACTTCCTGATGGTCGAGTCCTCGGGTACGACGAGTACGGACCCGCTGACGGGTTGCCGGTCTTCTACTTCCACGGCGTTCCGAGTTCCCGACTCGACTTCCTCATGTTCGGATCCGATTCCCTCGCCGAGCGACTCGGCCTGCGCGTCGTCGCCGTCGATCGGCCCGGATGTGGCGAATCGGACTTTCAGCGGTTGCGCAAGATCGTCGACTGGCCCGCAGATGTCCTCGTTCTGGCGGACAGTCTCGGTCTCGACCGATTCTCCGTCCTGGGATGGTCCGGCGGAGGGCCCTACGCTCTTGCTTGCGCAGCGACTCTCGCCGGTCGCGTGAGCACTGCCACTGTCGTGAGCAGCCTTGGTCCATTCGACGTTCCCGGCCTAACGAGCGCCGTCAGCTCCGCCAGCATGAGGTTCTTTCGCCTGAACAGGGACCATCCCGCCGTGGGCCGGCTCTTCGATCGATTGATGGCACTGGGACTTCGCAAGGGGCCCGAAAAGTTCATGGCCAGGACTCTCGATGCACTATCCGCCATCGACCGCGACGCCATGAGCTCACCACAGGTCGCCCCGGCATACATGGCGGCAGTGAATGAGTGCTTCCGCTCGGGATTGCGAGGGGGTCAAGTCGATGCGGCCGTCGTAGCGAGCCCGTGGGATTTCAACCCGCACGACATCGATGCTCCGGTGTTCCTTTGGCACGGGGGTCGCGATCTCGACGCGCCGCCGGCGATGGGTCGGTGGATTGCTGGCGCCGTACCGAAATGCCACGCACAGTTCTACTCGGAGGAGGGCCATATCTCCTTGCTCGTCAATCGCGCCGAGTCCGTCCTTCGGTGCCTGGTCAAGTGACCCGGATCCGAGAACTGGCACTGAGTGATTCTGGGACCTTCCGCACTTCCCAATAGCGGCTCCGCACAGGGACAATCGCTCCATGACCTCACTGCATGGTCCGCCGTCGCATCCCGTGTCGCCCCAGCGTCGACAAGGTGCTGCGAGGTTGGGACCTCAGGCGGCAAGGTGCGCAGGACGGACCTTTCTCCTGCTGGCACACCGCCGACTCCATCTCGGTCACGCCCATGTGGGGGCTTCGGTCACGTTGCCAGATGGCCGGCAGTTCGAGGTGTTTCGCGAGTCGAAGCGCGACGGCGCCCCCGGTCCTGAGCAAGTCACCTTGGTCGTGTGGTTTCGTCTTCGGGCGATCCCCGTCGGCGCCCGGGTCCGCCGATACCTGTTCGAGCGCCTCTGCCTCGTGAACACCCTCCTCTTCGCCGGCTTCGACGGCTATCGCATGAAGCTGTGGATGGTCGACGCCGACACCTCGGACTATGCCGGCCTGTATTCGTGGCGCTCGGCCGACGAGGCCGAAACGTATGCCCGATACATCGTCGGCGTCCTCAGCCCCTTCTCCCAACGCGGTTCACTTGGCTACCAGGTGCTTCCCGGCCCAGCTCTGGAGGCGTGCTTCGGGGACGCAGCTCCATCCTCCTCGCCCTGGTAGCTGCAATCGCCGAGGACTCCCGCAAACATCGGCTGGGACCTTCGACCCTGGCATTCCCGACCCTCGGATCCAATGATGGGAACCGAGAGCGAGCAAAGAGAACAAGGGCTCGTCACACGCCAGATCCAGTCAGGTGCTCCCACGACGTCGGGGAAGGAGTTGGGCGAAATTGCTCGGGTTCGTGGTGAGGACAATCTGCGGTCGGCGTACGAAGTACCTGGTCCTCATGTTCTGGTTGGCCGTGGTGGTCGTTGCCGGGCCACTCGCCGGCAAGCTCTCGGGAGCCGAGAAGAACGACGCCAAGTCGTGGCTCCCGGGGAATGCGGAGTCGACGAAGGTTCTGGACATCGAGAACTCGTTCCGATCGCCGAACCTGATGCCGGCCGTCGTCGTCTACGCCAGCACCACCACCCTGACGGCAAGCGACCGGACCAAAGTCGCCGCCGACGCCCGACGCTTCGCCTCGGTGGCCCACATCGACGGAACCGTGACCGGGCCGGTGTTCTCGAGCGATGGAAAGGCCGCCGAGGTGATCGTGCCGCTCGACCTCGGACCGAACGGCTGGACACGCGCCGGCGCGGTGGTCGCTCACATGACGACGATGGCGCAGGGCCAGCCGGGTCTGGTGGCCCACGTCACCGGGCCGGCCGGCTATGCGGCCAACTCCTCGAACGCCTTCAAAGGGATCGACAGCACGTTGCTCTATGGGACGCTTCTCGTTGTCGTCCTCATACTGCTGCTGACATACCGCAGCCCAATACTGTGGGCCCTTCCGGTCATCTCCGCCGGTGTGGCCCTGACCAGTGCCGAGGCTGTGGTCTATCTGCTGGCCAAGCACGCCGGGCTGACGGTCAATGCCCAGAGCGCCGGCATTCTGACCGTGCTCGTCTTCGGGGCCGGGACCGACTATGCCTTGCTTCTTTCCGCACGTTATCGGGAGGAACTGCGACGACATCGAGATCGCCACGAGGCGATGCAGGTTGCGCTCCGTCGTGCCAGTCCCGCCATCATCGCCAGTGCCAGCACGGTGATTCTGGGCCTGCTGTGCCTGGTATTCGCCGAGACGAACTCCACCAAGGGGTTGGGTCCCGTAGCCGCCATCGGGATCGGCGTCGGTCTGCTGTCGATGATCACGCTGCTCCCCGCACTCCTGGTGATCGGGGGACGATGGATGTTCTGGCCCGTCCACCCGAGATTCGGATCGCCAGAGCCCACGGCCACCGGTCTCTGGGCGCGCATGGGAAACCGAATCGCTCGACATCCCCGTCGCGTGTGGGTCATCACTGCCTTGGCGCTCTGCGCCATGGCACTGGGTGTGACGACTCTGCATGCGAGCGGGCTCACGAACAGCCAGTCCTACAGGGGGAACCCGAGCGCGGTCGTCGGAGAGAACGTCCTCGCCCGCCACTTCCCGGCCGGTGTGGGCAGCCCGGTTATCGTGATCGCACGCGCCGGACCACTGACGCAGGTAGAACGAGCCTTTGCGCAAACGCCTGGCATCGCCGCTGTTGCTCCTCCCGTGAACCGTGGCGGTCTGGTCTACTTGCAGGGAACACTCAGTGTGCCGCCCGACAGCAAGGCGGCATATGACGTCGTCGCAAGGGTGCGCGACTCTGTTCACCAGGTCGCCGGAGCTCACGCCCAAGTCGGCGGAGAGACCGCGATAAACCTCGACGTCCAGCGGGCCGCGGCCCATGACCGGGATCTGATCATCCCCATCGTGTTGCTTGTCGTGTTCGCGATCCTCGCCTTGTTGCTCCGGGCCCTCGTGGCACCCGTCCTGCTCATCGCCACCGTTGTGCTCTCGTTCCTGGCTGCCCTCGGTATCAGTGCATTGGTGTTCAAACACGTGTTCGGATTCGCCGGGGCGGACACGGCGCTCCCGCTCTACGTCTTCGTATTCCTCGTCGCCCTCGGGATCGACTACAACATCTTCCTCATGTCCCGAGTCCGTGAAGAGTCGCGACGACAGGGGACGCGATTGGGCGCGATCACGGCCCTTGCTGCCACCGGAGGCGTGATCACATCAGCCGGGTTCGTGCTGGCAGGCACTTTCTCGGTTCTCGCCACGCTGCCGCTGACCACCTTCGTGGAGATCGGGTTTGCCGTCGCGTTCGGGGTGCTGCTCGACACCATCATCGTTCGATCGGTGCTGGTGACGGCCCTCAACCTCGAGTTGGGTGATTGGATTTGGTGGCCGAATCGGAAGTGGGCACGATTCGAGAGTGTCCCCGCGGAGCTGACTGCTGACGAACCGGAGTTCGTGCACAGTCGCTGAAGCTCGGGTGAGGTCTCCGCGTCTGGCTCTCCCGATGGTCCGGCCCGCAGCCATATTCGAGCTGACCGACTGGGCCCGGGCGCTAGGCCCCGGGGCCTCGCTCCAGGGCCACAATGTCGGCGACATGTCTCTTCAGTCGCTCGCGGCCCGTCTCGAGCAACGATGCCTGGCGACCCCTCCGCCCCGACGGCGCCTCAGCCTGCACGGCGTCGCCCAGCGCGTCCGCGAGGGTCTCGATCAGGGCAGGCGTTTGCTCGACAGGCAAGCGGAACGTGGCCCGGCACATCGAACCGTGCCACAGGCTCAGGATCACGATCCCCTCGTCGGAGTGCCACGAGACCTCCATGCGCCGTCCGCTGTGGCGCTCGTCGTTGAACCATTGGCGACGGACCGGGTGTGTGCGACGAGCCAGCACCTTCCTCATCTTGGACCTCGGATCGACGGGGACCAGTGTCAGGGCCGTTGCAAACGCGTTACAAAACGGTCGGGCCGGGGGCGTCGAAGCCGCCCGCCGAGTCTCGACGCGTCGACGGGCGCCGAGTCGATCAGGCCAGCCGTACCCCTCGGGGCAGAGTGCGGCGTGGGGTGCGCAACCGCCGGGTGGCCACACCGAACATGAAGCCTCCGAGGAGCACGTCGAACCCGAGCCCGTACGGCCACACCAGGTCCTCGCCACCCCCTGATCGAGCGATGTTCGACTGGAGGCCCGGGGGGGAGCGCAGGGACCGGACGCTGCGGCTGATGTCACCGAGAGGATCGACTCCGCTCTGGGGCTGCGGCGTGCAGAAGGTGCGGATGGATCCGCGGGTTCGGAAGCTGCGACAGATCGGCGGCCGCTCGACGACCACGGGTGCGGCGTCGGCCAGGACCACGAACGGGTTCGGGGCGAGGATCCACCACGTCAGGTCGGTCCGCGCCACGGTCTCTTCGGAGCTACAGCATCCGGCCGGAGCAGAGGGGTCTCCGGTGGAGAAGTGCACAACGCGCGTCTGGGTCGTGGCCGCCGTGGCCAAGCCGAACACGATGAGCGTGCCCAGGGTGAGGGCAAAGACAGAGAGGTAGGAAAGGACGCTGGACGTGGTGCCGCGCGCCAGCAGAGCCGACAACCCCAGCGAAATGGCACAGATCACACCCAGCAGCAATGCCACCACGAGGGTGACGATGACGACCCGGATCGCCGGCACGCCCTTCTCGACCATCGACCAGGCGACCAGGGGGGCCGATGCGAGCAGGAAGATGCATGCCGTGCCCCACGCCGCCAGGAGCTTCCCCCCGGCGATGTCGAAAGCCGACAACCGGGTGACCTGCAATACCCCCAGGGTTCCGCGCTCGCGGTCTCCGTTCACCGACTGGGCCGTGAGGGCGGGCATTACGAGCAGCGCCAAAGCCAGGAGAAACAGCTGGAGCCCTCCGTACATCACCGTGCCGACGTTCCCCTGGAGGTTGTGCGCATGGGAGACGGCGAGACGAAGGAGCGTGGTGAATCCGACCAGGATCACGAACCATGCGGCCAGGAGCCAACGCCAGCGTCCGGCGCGAACCCGCACCGTGAGCTCGAGCCGAGCCACGGTGAGCACGCCGCTCACCCTTGATCCCCGGTGAGCGCGAGGTAGGTCGCCTCCAGAGAGGTGGTGAGTGGCGCACAGGACACGACGTGGACCCCGTCGCGAACCAGCCCGGCGATGAGGCCGGCGGCGGCCTCATCGGACAGGAGCTCGACGTCCACCCCGCCGGGAGTCGGGGCGGTGTGGGGGTAGTGGTTCCGGTCGAGCGCGGCCACCAATTCGGATTCGTTCAAGGCGCGCAACCGCCACACCCGCGGGCCCGAGGCGCGGGCCAGGTCGTCGATGCGGCGTTCACCGACGGTGACACCCCTATCGACGAAGACGACCCGGTCGGCCATCTGTTCGAGGTCCGCCAACACGTGGCTGGACACGACGACGGCTGCTCCGACCGACGCCAGCTGGCGCAGCAGATCGCGCAGCTCCACCCGGCTGTAGGGGTCCAGCCCCGCCGCGGGTTCGTCCAGGAGAAGCACCCTGGGCCCATGGACGAGCGACCGCACGAATCCCAGTCTCTGCTTCTGCCCGCGCGACAACACGTGTACGGGGCGATCCGCGAAGTCCTGCAGTCGACTGAGCACGAGGAGCTCTTCGGCTCTGGCCGGGGACCGCTTGCCCAGGCCGTAGGCGAGTCCGGCAAATCTCAGGTACTCGCGCGTCGTGAGGTTGTCGTAGACGCCGAACGCGTCGGGCACCCACCCCGACATGGCCCGCACCGCGCCCGTCTCGGTCACCGGATCGTGACCGGCGATCCTCACCGTGCCCTCGTCGGGCAGCAGGAGCGTGGCGAGAATGAGCAGCAACGTGGTCTTGCCGGCACCGTTGGGGCCGACGAGCCCCGTGACCTCTCCGTACCGGGCCGTAAAGTCGACTCCTCGAAGCGCGAACACCGAGTCAAACTGTCGCTTAACGCCAATTGCGACGACCCCGTCGGCTGACCCCGGAGATGTCATGAACACTTCTTCGGCGACCGGGTTCACGACCAATGGCTCTCCCTCGGCGCTCGCGCCAGGGCCGGAACTCGCCCACGGCCCCCGGCCAGGCCCACAACTGTAGGCATCAACGGCGAGTGTTCGCCGAGGCTGGCAGACGCCGTATCCTCATCGGTGCAGTCTCTGAGTCCACCCCGTGCACGGCTGATGGCCTGGGAGGCAGAGCATGAACCGGAAGACCGACCGAGCCGCCGCCTTCTCCGGCCTTCGTCGCACGTCCCGTGGTGTTGCCGTCGTCATGGTGTTGGGCAGCCTTGGGCTCACGAGTTGCGGGGTGGTCAGCGCCGTGAAGAAGGTCGAGCACGCCGTGAAGGGGAACAAGGCCACCATCGACACCTTCACGAACAAGATCAAGTCGAGCGAAGGGACGACGTTCGAGGCCACGTACGTGACCACCGGGAGCTCGCCCGCCACGGTCGTCTACGCGGTGCAACCGCCCCAGGGTCTCACGTTCGAGACCACCCCATCTGGTGCGGGCTCCAGCACCGTGCACATCCTCGTGAATTCGTCGGGTGAGTACTCCTGCTCGGCAGCGTCCGCATCCGGTACGAGCAGTGGTTCATCGGTGTCGTGTCAGAAGCTGGGGACCGCCGATGCCGCGGCCCAGAACCAGATCTTCGACTTCTACACCCCGTCGCACTGGACCACCTTCCTCAAGGACTTCTCTCTCGCCGCCGGCCTGGCCGGTGACAAGGTCACCTCGTCCTCCATGACCGTCAACGGGTTCGCCATGCAATGCGTCGACTTCAACGCCTCGGGTGTCCCGGGCACGAGCACGATCTGCACGACCGCTCAGGGCATCCTCGGCTACGTCAAAGTCGCCACGGACTCGACAAGCTTCGAGATCAAGAGCTACTCGGCGTCTCCGCCCGCGTCGCTCTTCCAGCTGCCGCCCGGCGCCACGATCACGACGACGCCGAAGACATCGTCGTAAACGGGTTGATTGCGGTTGAGGTCGCCGTCGCGACGATCTGCCTATCCTGGCTGCGTGCCCGATGTCGAGGTGTTCGTCGATCCGAGCTGCCCCTGGGCGTGGATCACGTCCCTGTGGGTGAAGGAGGTCGCGCCACAGCGGGGCCTGGTTGTGACGTGGCGCTCGTACTGCCTCGAGATCCGCGACGACTACGACGTCGCACCCACCGTGCCCGAGCACCTGCGTGAGGCGGCGTTGGCCGGCCATGCCCTCTCGCACCGCATGCTCCGGATCTTCGAAGCGGCCCGGGCCGAGTCCGGCGAAGCGGCCGTCGACGCGCTCTACACCGAATGGAGCCGTCGGTTCTTCGGCCACCCTCCGGTTCGCAACGAGTCGCTGTTGTCGGCGTGCGTGGCGGCCAGTGGGCTCGCCCCCGGACTCCTCGGTGCCGCTGACGACGACACATGGGACAACCCCATCGCCGATGCCATGGAGGTCGCCTACGCGTTCGGTGGGCCCAAGACCCAGACGCCGACCATCGTGGTGAGGGCCGACCCACCGTACGGCTTCAAAGGGCCGGTGATGGCGCCCGCCCCGACCGGCAAGGCCTCGGTCGCACTGTGGGACGCCGTGCAGGTGATGGCCGCCGAGCCGGGATTCTTCGAGATCACCCGGCCCCGCGCCAACCGACCGACACCGCCGCCGTTCTCCTGAGCCCGGCGCACGGCCTCACCCCCTGACCTCGGACCAGGGGGGATCCGAGGCTCCGAGCACCCGGGTGACGCCACTCACACTCCCAACCATGACGAGGGCGATGGCGAGCGGGTACACGGTCTCCGAATGCACGATCAGCAGCGCACCCACGACAGCTCCCAGGAACATCGCCACCACGGTGAGACCTCGTCGTCCCGCCTTCGCCCCGGTGCGGCCGGCGATCGGACCGTCGGCGGTGATCCCGGTGATGGTCATCGTGAGCACCGTCGTGGTGAGGTCGGGCACCGCCAGATTCCGGGCTGCGGCGTTCTGGATCCCCATGGAGACCCCGAGGACGACGATCAAGCCGTAACGGAACCCGGCCGTCACGGTGGTGCCACTCAACCCGGCCAGCACCACCGACACGGTCATGAAGAACGCCTGGATCATCGTGCACGTGCTCAGCAGGCGTGCTCGATGTTTCGCCAGCGTCGAGCCCATCCGACCTCCGATCACGGCTCCGAGGCCGAACGCGCCCAACGCCGTCAAGGAGGCGGGGATCGAGAATCCCGGTGCGCCCACCAAGGCGAAGGCCAGGAACACGACGTTGCCGGTCATGTTGGCCACAAAGACATGTCCGAGGACGAGGTAGCTGAACGAATCAACCAGGCCCGTCACCACGGTCAGACCGAGCAACAGCGGGGGGAGTGGACCGAATGTGCTGTCGCGATGCGCGAATACCGTCTCTCTGACCTCGGAAAGGAACGTGTTCACGAGGGACCATCCCTTGCGGTCGTGCCGAAATCGTTTCCCGGCGGTGTTCTGCGATGCTATTTCCTTGGTCGCAGACTCGCCCTTTCGATCGAGGGCGGCTCAGTTGCACCGAGTGGCTCAGTTACACCGAGTGGCTCAGGACGACCGTCACCGTCTTGACACCGGGCGCCAGCGTGATGGTGCCGGCGTGATTGTCGACGGTGCCGGCACCGGAGCCGGAGCTGGCGATGTTGTCCACGAAGGCGGGAAGCTCGAACAGCACCGGGCCCGAGGGCGTGGCACCGTCGAGCGTCAAGGTCACGAAGTCATCTTGGATCGAGATGGTGAAGCCCAGTCGCTGTCCGTCGGTTGTCGGGAAGTTCGACACGGCCAGATGGTGGCCGGGTCGCACCCACGCGTCGGGGACGCCTCGGCCGATGATCAGTGAACCGTCCGACCGCTGCGCGGCCAGGGAGTCGAGCAGCACCTTGTTGGCATTGGCGATCCCCCAACTGTGGGGATCGGACCCTTGGCCACCACCGGGATGGTTCCCGACCCACGGCGAGCCCGGATCGGGGGCGTTCGAGCTTTCCCACCACGAATAGGGGCCGCTCTGGGAGTGGTCGATCATGAACTCGTAGCCGAGGATCCCCTGGTCTCTGTACTTCTGGCTTGCCAAACCCCAGCTGCCGTACCCGGCGTTGTAGCCCGAGGAGTAGTAGTAGTGCGTGGGATACCCACCGACGGTGTTCGGCGGGAGCTTGCCGGCGAGCCGTGCGAAGCCGTACGAGTAGGTGGCGTCGATCAGATCGATGCCGGGGCCCGAGAGCTGGGCGCCGAAGAGAGAGCCGTCCCAGGCCCACCGGCCGAAGAGCATGGGCGCGGCCCAGTTGGCGTCCTCGGGGTTGCGGCACCGGTTGGACGAGTTCGGTTGGACCATCGAGCACGGGAGGTAGTCGAGGTGATACCGACCGATGGTGGTGTCGAGGGTGCTGTCGGTCGCCTTCAACAGGCTGGCGTACTGCTCGTCCGCCCATGTGGCCTCGGTGCTGTTTCCGACACGAACGGCCAGATAGCGGTAGGCGGCCAGGCCCATCAGCGCCTCGAAGTCGTCGATGGTCCACAACCCGTTGGAGTCGATGTCGTCGGTTACGTGCATGATCCCGCCCGGGCCGGTGCGGTGGGCGGCGATGGCATGGGCGCTGTCCTTGATGCTCGGCTCGGTGGCACCGGTCGGGCCCTCGGTCGCGAAGTTGGCGCGGACGAAGGGGAGGTCGCCCGTTTTCAACAGATAGATGGCCCACGGCCACGCGTAGGTCCACAGGCCGTCTTCGTATTGGACCTGGGACCCGACCACGCTGCGGGCGTCGGTCAGCAGCGCCTGGGCGTCTGCGAAGTCCCCCTGCGTGAACAGGTTGGCGAGGATCCCGACGACATCGTGGCTGTACTCGGACTGGTATCCGTTCACGCCGGTATTGAGGTGGACGCCGCTCCTGGCGATCTGGGTGGTGATGAAGCCGCTGCGGTAGGCGTCGACGAGCTGATGGTCAGGCAGTTGGAGCTGGGTGATGGCGGCCAACTGCCCGTCCCAGAATCCGCGCATGTGCGTCAGATGCTGGTCGAAGCCACCCGCGCTCCTCAACAGAGCTGGCGATGGCCACGGGTAGCTCCGGCCGAAGCGGTCGACGGCGACGACGTAGTCATGCTCGACCGTGGCCCGCGCCCCGACGACGACGGGTGCCGAGTCGAGGCGGACGAACCCCGACGACGGCTCGGGGTCGACGCGCACCGGGTGGCCGGTCGGATTGCGGATCGACACCCGGCTGTAGATGGCCACGTAGGCGGCTTCGCCAAAGGCCAGTTCGTCGCCGAAGTTCGTGATCGAGATGTCGGTGCCGAAGCGGTGGAACGACGTCACCAAGGCGGGCAGGTAGTCGTCGAGATTCGTCCACGTCGTCTTGGAGTCGTCATAGACGCCAAAGCCATACGTGCGATGCAGCGCACCCTGGACGTAGAAACTGCCGCCGAGGCACGCCACGACACCCTCGTCGTTCCCCGCCCAGCCGATGGCGGCGGCATCGCCGTAGGTGCCCTGGATGGCGTCGTTGACACCAGGCGCGCAGGTATAGGGCTTGCCGGCGGGTGCGACGGGCCCGGCCGTGATCGCCGTCGGCCGGTGGCCCGAGCGCGCCGTGGTGGCTCCGGCACAGGCCGAGACGAGGACCGACACCGCGACCACCACCGCAGTCGGCGCTGAGGCCGCTCGTCGTACCCGTCCGGCGACCCGCACGACAGGCCCTCAGGCCAGGACGCGGCGACGGAAGTTGCGCAGGCCGATCCGGAGGAGCACCGTGCAGAAACCGATGAGGACGGGGTAGATGACGTAGAGGTGCATGTGCTGGGCGTTCGTGAAGGCGGCGCGCATGCCCTCGTTCACATAGATCAGTGGGTTGACGAGCACGATCGTCTGCAGCCAGTGCCACGCTCCCACCTTCACCGGTACCAGTCGCGTCCACTGGTAGTAGGTGCCGCCCAGGAAGGTGATGGGGAGAACCACGAAACCGAACATCAGGCCGATGTTGCGAGGCTCGAAGCTCGTGCCGAGCACGAGACCGAGCGAGGCCATGGTCACACAGGCGATGGGGAGCAGCGTGAGGATGATCCACCAGTGCAGGTTGATGTGCGCCTCGACGCCCGCGGCATGGACCACCGAGGCGATGGGCAGCACGATGATCGCCGAGATCACCCCTTGGACCGACCCCGACAGGACCTTGGCCGCCGCCACCAGCCAGATCGGACAGGGCGCTTGGACGCGGTCCTCGATCTCACGGGTGAACCCGAATTCCTGGGCCATCTGCAAGGCCACGGACTGCACACCCTGGAACATGATGGAGATCCCCACCACGCCGGGAACGAGCACGGTGGCGAATGCCGACGAAGCCGCCGAGCTGCCCCGCGCTGTGCTACCGCCGCTGCCCCCGACGGCTTGGCCGATCTTCGGGAAGACGTAGAGGAAGACGAAGCAGAGGAGGAACGGCTGCACCACGGTGCGGGAGACGAACTCGATGAGGTGCTTGCGCAGCACGACGAGGTCACGCAGGATCAATGCCCCGAGGGCGATGCGGCTGGCCGACGCGGCGGAACGGATCGGCTTCGTGGCGATGGGGGAGTGGCCTCCGGGGCTCGGCACCGTCGTCGTCATCAGTCGCGTAGCTCCCTGCCCGTGAGGTTGATGAACACGGTCTCGAGGCTCGGCTCGGAGACCGACAGGTCCGCGACTTCGAAGCCTTCGCTCTCGGCCGCGGCCACCAGCCGGGGGAGCAGTCGGTTCCTGCCCCGGACGTGGAGCTCGAGCCCGGCATCTGTCGGTCGGACGCGGCTCACCTCCTCGACCTCGCGCTGGAGCACGTCGGCCAGGCGTTGCTGGTCGCCGGCCGCCTTGACCGTCACGATGGTGTCGGCCCCCACTCCTTGTTTGAGACGGGCGGGGGTGTCCAGCGCCAGGATCTTGCCGTGGTCCATGATGGCGACCCGGCCGCACAGCTGGTCCGCCTCCTCCATGTAGTGCGTGGTGAGGACGATCGTCTGTCCCTCGGCGTTGAGCTCGCGCAGGATGTCCCATAAGACGAGGCGGCTCTGGGGGTCGAGGCCCGCGGTCGGCTCGTCCATGAACAGGACGGCTGGCTTGTGGAAGATCGAGCGGGCCACCATGAGTCGCTGGGCCATGCCACCCGAGAGCGCGTACACCGAAGCCTTGGCCCATTTCGAGAGTTGGAACTTCTCGAGGAGGTCGTCGGCGGTCTGGCGTGACTCGGCCGCGCCGATGCCGAAGAGACGGCCGTGGAAGTACAGGTTCTCCCACACGTTGAGCTGGCGGTCGAGCGTGTTGGTCTGCGAGACCACCCCGACGAGTTGCTTGGCGAGGGCGGGATGGGC
>JADGOL010000135.1 GCA_017882995.1 Acidimicrobiales bacterium
GGCGTCGCAGCCATGCCGACCACCGGTGCGGCCAGGTGGATGGCGCCGGTCGAGCCGAAGAAGCCGGCGTCGCCGAAGCTGAACACCCCACCGTCCGACGCGACGAGCCAGTAGCCACCTCCGTCAGGCGTCGCGGCCATGCCGACGACGGGCTGGCTCAATCTCGTCCCACCCATCGACCCGAAGAACCGGGCGTCGCCGTAGCTGAACACCCCACCGTCCGACGCGACGAGCCAGTAGCCGTGACCGTCGGGTGTGGCGGCAAGACCCACGATCGGCGCGTTGAGATGCATCGCACCGGTGGACCCGAAGAACTGGGCGTCGCCGAAGCTGAACACCCCACCGTCCGACGCGACGAGCCAGTAGCCCTTGCCATCGGGGGTCGGCGCCATGCCCACCACCGGCTCGGTCAACTTCGCACCGCCCATCGACCCGTAGGAGCCGGCATCACCGAAGCTGAACACCCCACCGTCCGACGCCACGAACCAGTACCCCTTGGCGTCTGGCGTCGGCGCTATGCCCACCACGGGGGCGTTGAGTTGGACCCCCGCCATGGATCCGAAGAAGCCCGCGTCTCCGAACGCCACGGGCTGGGCGGGAACATCGGGGTAAGCGGTCGCCATCGCCGCTGAGGCTCCTGCCAGCTCGATGGTCGGGATGAGCAGTGCGCAGCACACGAAGGCCGCGCCCAGCACGATCGAACGGTGACGAATATGGGGTTTCACGTCACAAGGCAATCATTTCTTCGCATCCCCCGCCAACCGCCCTTTGGTTCGTGGACCTGTCGCCGAACCGGCTCACCTCCCGCCCGAACGGGCGGGCTAACTCCAGGTCGGCGATCGGCGTTTGGACCCCTCTCATCTGACGCCGAGCTCGCTCTCGGGGAATGACCACTCTCGCGTTCGCGTTCGGTTCGCGTTCGCGTTCACGGGCAGCGGCAACGTCGATTCATCCCCGGGCATCTGGGACTCGATCTCCTTGCCGTTTGACCCCCCAGGTCAGGTGCCCATGGCGGTATCCGGCAAAGGCAATGGCGGCACCAAAGGCGAAGAGGGTCGGCTGAAGCCAGGAGAAAGACTGGATGAGGCCGATCTCGACCACGATCCACCCCATCAGCAACGCTCCCGCACTTGCCGCCCAGAGATCATCTCGCCGCGAGCCTCGCCAAGCAGCAAACGCGGCGGTGGCCATGGGCAACCCGACGACCACGAAGAGAGCGCCACCCGCGAATTGCGGGCTCTCGAAAGGCAGCCGAGCGTTGATCACGGAGCCCAGGTCGATCGATCTCACCATGAGACCAATAGAGCCGGCTACCGCCCCGACAGTGACGGCAACTTCTGCACTCACCAACCCGCGCCTCGGGCGTTGCCCCGCGCCACTCCTCGATCGAATCCTCATACCTCAATTGTCAGAAGTGGCCATTTTCACGGCCAGGGCCGAAAGTCCCCAACCACTGCTCGAGGTCACGAGGGGCCGCCGGGAATCACGGATTGCTCATGATTCTGTGAACAAGGACCGATTGCATGGCGTCGTGGGACGACTCGACTCGGTTACGCACGACATCGCCGTCACGATGCCTTCGGCCCCAACAAACCAGCGGTCGCCATCAATGGTGGATAGACGACACCAGAAGCGACAGGTCAAGGATGGCGAATGCCGTCGTGGCGAGAATGATCGAACGAACGATCCACGCGGTGAGTCGTCTTCCGCTGGCATTGTCGACTCGTCGTGCGGGGTTTGTGAGGTTCCTTGTCGGGGGACCGAGGCCGAGTGTCGGGGAGAGCCGTACCGAGGTGGCACTCGACCTCTCGATAGGGCGGTATCCGCTCATCACGTCACCGACTTGGGAACATGGCGTCGGCGTCCATATCTCGAGTCGGTGTCGGCCCCAACCGTCGTCTGTATGGTGTCGGCAAGTCGGTGGAGAACGTTCGCCCTATCCCACAGACGCACAAGTTCGCGGCCGAGGACGAGGACTACAAGCACGAGCGCCATGGCCCAGGCGACGGGGTTGATGTGTCGACCCCTGAGCAGTTGTATCGATGTCACGGCCAATACGACGAGCACGGGCAGGTACGGTGCCACGAGCGATATCGCCGATGCCTCGGCCTGCTCGACTTGACGCGAGGGTGACGTCAGAGCCCACAACGCGCCTAGACCGATCAACGAGTAGCCGGCAACCCAGCCCGTGTCGAGGAAGTTCCCGCTTCCATAGTTGTTGACCTCGGTCAGATAGGAGAAGGAGCTGTCGGCGACTGCAAAAGCGACGAGCCCGGTCATGACCAGGCCCAAGCTGGTCCATCCTCGACGGCCGGCACGTGCGATCAAGATGACGACCAAGGACACCATCACAACGTCGCTCACCGGGTACGCAAGGGAGATGGATTGTTTGAGGACGCCGCCCTGGTGAGATCGATACAGAGGGCCCAGGACCGTTGCCCAGCTCGCGAAGAGCATCGTGGTGGCGATGATGCAACCGTCAAGAAGACTCGTGACGCGATGTGCGGTGCTTTGGCGGCAGCTCGGAAAGAGCAGGAGCCCCGCGGCGGCCAAAGGGATGGCGGCGAGGAACCCGGCATCAGCCCACGAAGGAAACGGCACCTGGACACCCCGGACAAGGTCGTAGTAGCTCCACAGGGCTTCTCCGACCGCCCACGCAAAGCTCGACGCCGCCAGGAGCAACCAACTAGTCCGGCCCACCGGCACTCGCCGCGCCGCCACACCACACATGAGAGCGGCCCCCAACGCAGCGATCAGTTCGCCGATGTCATCGACGGCGTCTGTGACCCGTGCACCGTCGATCCGGAGGACGATCCAGAACAAGAAGAGGAGGGTTACGAGCCCTGCCACCATCGACCCGACGATGAAGAGTCGTTTCTGTCCGAGGGAGCTGGGCGGACTAGGGGCGAGGCGAGCCACTGCATTTGGATCGGCACGTGTGGCTCCGGACAATCAGGGCCGAAAGTCCCAAATCAGCACCGCTCCAGGGCATCGGGGTGGGCAGTTGTGATGGACTCCAGAGAGGGGACGGCCGGACTCGACGGCGCCATTTTCGCCTGTACATTCTCGGAGAGACGTCTCGTCTCGATGACAGAGAGGATCTTCCATGGAGCACGGGGGCACCTTTGAGGAGCTTGGACGGGACGAGTGCCTGACGCGCATGGCCACGCAGCGCCTCGGTCGACTTGGTGTGGTGGTCGATGGGGTTCCCCTCGTGCTGCCCATGCGGTTTGCGATGGACGGCGACACGGTGGTGCTCCGAACGAACCAAGGGGCGAAGGTCTTTCATGCGCCGCTCAGCTCGGTGAGCTTCGAGGTCGACCACGTGGATTGGGAAAACAGAGTGGGATGGAGTGTGCTGATCCAAGGGATCGGTGAGGACATCTCCTCTGCGCTCGACGAGCGTTCCGAGGCCCTTCGCTCACTGAGCATCCACTCGTGGGCACCCCCGCCGGCGGATCGTTGGCTCAAGATCATTCCCCGCCGGATCACGGGTCGGCTTCTTCGAGCGGGCCCTCCCGACGAGTAGACATCGACCAAGGGCTCTCTCAAGGCGCCTTTAACCGCTCCATCAGCGCGCCGTAGTGCATCAGGTGCTCGTCGCCCACGAAGCCTTCCAAGACATGGCGTCGAGCATTGGCGCCAAGACGGAGGGCTTCTTCTGGTCGGTCGAGCAGCGACACCAACGCTTGACCGAACGCGTCGAGGTCGCGGGGATCGTCGAGCAGCACGCCGGTCCCCGGGACCACCTGGTCGACAATGCCGCCCACGGCTGATGCCACGACGGCCTTGGCCTTCCACATGCCTTCGGCAACGGTCAGGCCGAAGCCTTCGGCCAGGCTCTTCTGCACGACGACCGTGGCATGACGCTGGAGGGCATTGACCATGGCCGCGTTCTCATCCGCATCAACCATCGGGAGGGTCAAGAGTCGGATCTGCCGGCGCTGTCGAGCTGGCAAGGCGCTCCACGCCGCGATGCACTGCTCGAGCACTTCATGACCTTCGGGGTCGTCACTGACGTCGTCGACGGCGGGGCCTACCAGGGCGAGCTGGGCGCCGCCTCGGCCCGGCACCAACGTCGCGAAACCCGCCATCACCCCGGCCATGTCCTTCAGGTGGTCCCAACGCGACACCTGGAGCACGAGCGGCGAGGCGGCGTCGAGGGGGCCTTCGGCGATGACCGTTGCCCGCCGGGCGACAAGACCCACCGAGCCATCTCGACGGGTGAAGGTGGCCGCCCCGGTGGCCTTCCCATCGAGCATCCCCATGGCGGCCAGGATCTGATGTCGCTGGACTTCGGAGAGCTCCTGGTTCTTGGGCGAGAACGGGTCGATGGAAGGAGGGATGATCGACACCCGGTCCATCGGAACCCAGGCCGGCACGAACTCCCGACGCGTGAACACGAAGCCGTCACAGGCTGCCAGATGCGGTCGCAGGAAGGACCAGGCCTCCTCGGTCCAGTCGTTCTGGGCTTCGCTGCCGATGTGACACCGCCACAACACGACTGCACCTGCCGCCTTCAAGGGTGCAGCCAGCCCCGCGGTCTGAGGATCGTGCAGGATGACCACGTCAGCCGGCCGGATATGAGGTGCTATCGCCCGGGCATTGGCCGTCTGCACCGACTGGTAGGCGGCGGCCTCGGCCGCGTCCAGCACTCCCCCGTCACCGGGCACACCGTGGAGACGGTTGTGAATGCGCTTGGTGACCGAGAAGAACTCGGGACTACCGGCGATGACGAGCCAGCGAACCGCCACCCCTACACCGAGGATATAGCCGACGAGTACCTGCAGCATCTCGGCCACTCCCCCGCCCTTAGCGGTCGAATTCACGTTCCATACAGTGCAACCTCGAAGTGCAGCCCGGGTGCGCGCTGCTTCTCCTACGAGAGCCGCATAGCGATCCTCTCCGATGAGAGGCTGCAAGCGAGCCAACTCGACGACGGGGACGTCGACTTCGTGAAACGGAGGTCTCTTCACCACTTGCCGATCCTGGCTCGGCTGGCTGCTTCAGCGCAATCGTGGCTCGACCGGCTGCTTCAGCTCAGTCGTGGCTCGACCGGCTGCTTCAGCGCAATCGCGGCTCTGCCGGACGAGCTCCAGACGGTCACCGGTCTTCGGCATACATGTCTTCGATGAGGTCGATGTTGAGCTGGCATACGACCGAACGCTTGACTTTGAGCGTCGGTGTGAGCTCGCCGGCGGCGATTGTCAGCTCATGGGCCAGAATCCGGTGCTTCCGGATCCCTTCCACCCGAGAGCGTCGCGCATTCACCACAGCCACGAGGGCGTCGATCTCCGCACGGAGGTCGGGATCCGCGGCCAAGGCCTCATAATTTGCCACCTTGCCTCGGTCATGTGCCCACTCGCCGACTGCCTCGGCATCTAACGTGAGAAGAGCCGTCAGGTAACGACGGCCCTCGCCGACGACAACGGCTTCGGAGACCAGGGGATGGCTCTTCAGTTCCATCTCGATGTCCTGCGGGGCGATGTTCTGCCCCGCAGCCGTGATGATGAGGTCCTTCTTTCGCCCGGTGAGACGGAGGTACCCGTCGGCGTCGAGGGTTCCCAGGTCTCCCGAGTGCATCCAACCCTCGGTGTCAAGCAGTTCGGACGTGCTCTTCCGGTCGTTGAAGTATCCGGCGCACACGTTGCCTCCCTGGACGAGGATCTCACCGTCTTCGGCGATGCGCACCCGCACGCCGGGAAGCGCGCGTCCGACCGTGCCCACTCGGTTGTCCTCAGGAGGGTTGCAGGTGGTGGGTCCGCATACCTCGGTTTGGCCATAGAGTTCGATGACCGGGAGCCCGATCGCGTGCAACCAGCGCACGAGGTCGGGATGGATGGGAGCGGCCGCAGTGATGAGGATGTGGGCCCGGTCGAGACCGACCTCCCGGCGGATCCTCGAGCCCAAGGCCGCGTCGAGCACCCCGTGCGGCACGGTCTCCCACGGCGCCAACTGCCTGCTCGCCTCGCGTCCAGCCTCGACACGCCGACCCAGGTCGAGGTAACGCCGGACCATGCGCTGTGTCAGCCAGGGTGCGTCTTCGATCTTCTTGAGGACCGCCGTCTGGAGCTTCTCCCACACCCTGGGCACAGCGAAGAAGACCGTTGGCCGGCAGTCGAGCAGATCCTCGGCGACAGTTGCCAGACTCCGCGCGAACCAAGTCTCGCCGCCGATGGCGATAGGGGCGAATTCGCTCATGCCACGCTCAGCCACATGGCTGAGCGGTAGGAACGACAGGAATCGCTCGCCCGAGGCCAGATGGACCAGTGAGGCGGCGCTGCGGATCGTCCACATGATGTTGGCGTGCGTCAAGACCGCCGCTTTGGGAGGCCCTGTGGTCCCACTCGTGTAGACGAACGTTGCCGGCTGCTCAAGGAGGATGGCAGATGCTCGCGTTTCGACGAGGGCGGGCTCCCGCTGCAACCGATCGGCCCCGACGGCCCGCAGTTCGGAAAAGCTCACCAGGAAGGGGTCGTCCAGCCGCGCGCCGTCGTCGAAGATCACCACCCGATCGAGCTTGGGCAGAGTGTCTCGCACTTCGAGCACTTTGGCCAGCAGCTCATCGTCTTCCACGAAGCACAGGCGCGCGCCACAATGATCAAGGATGTACCCCACCTGCTCCGCGGAGCTCGTGGGGTACAGCGGCACCGTCACGCCGCCGTTGGCGAGGGCACCGATATCGGCCAGGTGCCACTCCACACGGTTGCGCGACAGGATGGCGACCCGTTCACCGGGCCCAATGCCGAGATCGGCCAGGCCGGCAGTGACTTCGGCCACCGCCTGTCCATAATCGGCCCAGGTCAGGGTCTCCCACCCGACCGGCGTGCGGCGGCGCATCGCCGGCCGTTCCGGGATCCTCCGCACGTTGGCCCGAAAAGCCTCGATAATGGTGGCACCGTTGATCACGGCCGGCGGTCCTGTGTCCATGGCGGGCTCCCTCCTGTTGCTGATCCACGTGCGTCTCTCAAAGCGGGGGTCGAGCGCCCGCACCTAACGCACCCACAGTGGGCTGTCTTCTGTACCAGTGGGCGCCAACGCCGGAAACCCCACCACCTCGACCGACTCCCGGCCGCTCAGTTTTTCGAGCTCGGTCGCCACGAGACGCTCGTGCTGGTCGAAGTCGGCCTTCGCCGCTCGTGGGCTCCACCGACCCCGCATGAAGAACACGAGGACGAGGAACACCAGCTGACCGAATGCGCACACCCACCACCACCGCTTCCACTGTGCCGGGGAAGCCTTTTGGGCCGGGATCAGCTTCGGCTCGACACGAAGCAGCGAGGCGAGCTGGGGCGAGCTGGCCTGCACAGCGGTGATCTGAGCATTGGAAACGTGGCGTCCGGCCTGGATATCGGTCGCCAGCGGCGAGAAGGCCAGCAGACCCTGGATCTGCAGCTTGAGCGACGCGGGCACCGCCCCCATAGCTCCCATGACGTTGTGGGTGGTCCCGTAGTTCTTGAGGAGTGCCGCCAAGGCCTGTCCGGGCCCGACTGGCTTCATCTCCGACAGGGACGTGATGAGGCTGTCAGGCGCGGCCGACGGATGGAGATTCCCTGCCGCGGGGACGTAGGGCTGGGCGGTCTGGAACGTCTGGAGGTTCGTCGCCGCGGACTGGTTGTCGACGAGGACCGTGGACGTGGTGATCACCCGGGGCAAGATGATGAAGGACAGAGCGACCACGATCCGCAAGATCCAACCCCACACCGCCAACCCATGGGCAGAGAGCGCGGGGTTGTGCGCCTCGACCTGCTCGGTGTAGCTCGCCATCCACGGCGTGTAGGCGCATCCGATCGCCAGCCCCAACAGCACCGCAACCGTGACGTTTCCGTAGTAGCCGGTGTGGGGGTGGTCCACCTGGGCGATCATCAACATCGTGACCACGATGGCAGCAGTTCCTCCGACGAGCATGAACGGCTTGCGTACCCGGAGCCGATCGCTCAGCACACCCACGAGAACAAGCGTGACGGCGTCGATCGCCCAGTACCAGGTGTTGATGCCGTTGGCGTCGGCCGTGGTGCGGTTGAAGATCACCACCCAGTACAACGTGAGCACGCTCACCGATGCGAAGTAGATCAACAGGAATACAGAGATCCCGAGCGACGAGGCGATGAGGTCCAACCGCATCATTTCGCGCAGAGGATGAGCCGCGGCTTTCTCCGTATCGATTCCCCGTGCCCGGGCGTCCACGAGGGCCCGCTCGTTGTCCGACACCATGAGCTGGTCTCGCAGCTGGGGGGAGAGTTCACGCAA
>JADGOL010000136.1 GCA_017882995.1 Acidimicrobiales bacterium
GTTCGGCGTCTCGAACCGTGGACGCGTCGGCCGATACCGACAGCTTGCCCTCGGCCAACACCTTGGCCAGGACCTCGGGCGCACCGGGCTCCCGATGGGGCATCTTGCCCGATCCGACGCGGTCGACTGCGGCCAGGTCGACGTCGTACAGGGCGACTCTGAGGCCCGACTGCGCCAGGGCTATCCCGAGGGGCAGCCCCACGTGCCCACAGCCACCCATCACCGCGACGTCGACCGGCCAGCTCTCTTTGGGCATTACCCACAATGCTAAGTGAACGGCACCGCCAATCGGAAATGATTCGAAAGCTCCTATCAATATTGGAGAGGCATCCGGGCAGGTCCTGAGCGTCCACGGCTCGGCTCGGTCCTCACCGAGGACGGAGCCGCCCGAACCTGACGACTACCCTTGCTCGCCATCCCCCCGCTCCGAGGAGCATGGATGCAACCCGGCGAGCACGACACCTTGGCCACCTCCACCATCCCGGGCTCGGCTCGGCCGTCGAGGCGCGTCGGACCGACACTGGACACCGGTGGGGGCGGGGGGACCGAAGTCGGCCGACCTCCCGGTCCGCGCCAGGGACCTCCGGCCGAGGGGCGGCACGAGCCTCCCGCCGAACCCGTGACTCCAGCCGTCGGACCTTCCGAGGGCGTCAGAACCTCTCGAATCTGTGTCGTCATCCCCGCCTTCAACGAGGCCGGCTCGGTCGCCCGGGTGATCCAGCGCGCCCACCAGGCCATTCCCGAAGCCCATGTGGTGGTGGTCAACGACGGCTCGAAGGACGACACCGCGGTGCGTGCCCTGCGAGCGGGCGCGACGGTCATCTCGCTCCCCGTCAACCTCGGCATCGGGGGAGCGGTCCAAGCCGGATACCTCTACGCCCTGCGCCACGGGTTCGACATCGCCATCCAGGTCGACGGTGACGATCAGCACGACCCCGCCGAAATCGAGAGGCTGCTCGACCCGATCCGAACCGGTGGGGCCGAGATGACGGTGGGATCGCGGTGGCTCGGGCGCGGAGACTACGTGGCCCCCGGCGGCCGTCGGATCGCCATGCGCCTCCTCGCCACCTTGGTTCGCTGGAGGACCGGCGGTACCTTCACCGACACCACATCGGGCTTCCGCGCCGTCGGTGCCCGGGGAATCGCCCTCTTCGCCCGGACCTACCCCACCGATTTCCCCGAAGTCGAATCACTGGTCCTGGCCAGCCGCAACGGGCTGCGGGTGGAAGAGGTGCCGGTCCGGATGACTCCTCGGAGTCACGGCGAGTCCAGCATCGCCGGCATCCGGTCCGCGTATTACATGGCGCGCGTGACCGTGGCGCTCGTCATCGGCAGCTTGAACCGCAAGGACACGTCGAAGGGCAAGGAGGCGCCATGAAGGCGATCGTTCTGTCAATGGTCTTGAGCGTGGGCTTCCTCGCCGTGTCGGTGGTCGCCATGCGGCGCCAGCAGTTGCGCGAACAGGCGGCCCTGCTGTGGTTGGCGGTGAGCTTCGTCATGGTCTTCGTGAGCGCCACGCTCCCGATCCACCTCCTCGATCGGGTCTCGCACCTCGTCGGGATCGCCTACCCGCCCGATCTCGTCCTGCTTCTCGCCGTGCTCTTCCTCATGGTCCTCGTGTTCCATCTGTCTCTGAGCCTGGCCAGGCTGTCGGCGAAACAGACCGCACTGGTCCAGGAGATCGGGCTCATGACCACCATGACACCCACCGACATGGGGACAGGTGTCGGAGAGGACGACGAGGCTCCCGTGGTGCCCCGCGGCGGCGCACCACGGAGCGGGCCGACACCCACGACGTAGGTCCGGTCCCCCTCATCGGCTCACAAGATGCTGGCCGCCAAACCGTCGAGAATGTCGTCCTCGGACACCAGGCACTCGTCGCGGTCGAACATCGCCATGACGGCGTCGAGGATGAGGACCCCACCCACGATGACGTCGGCTCGCCCTGGCACCATCCCCGGGCGCGCCAACCGAGCAGCACTGTTCTCTGTCGCCAGGGTCTCCAACCACTGCTTCACGTTCCGACGGCCGAGCACGGCGTGGTGGATGGCGCCACGGTCGTAGTCCGTCAACCCCAGCGCGAGCGCGGCGATCGTCGACACGGTGCCGGCCAGCCCGATGAGCAGGCCCCCACGAGCCAACGCCGGGAGTGCCGGGCGAGCGCCGGCGAGCAACGAGTCCACCGTGCGCCTCGCCTCGGCCAGCTGCTCGGCAGCAGGTGGGTCGTCGGAGAAGAACCGTTCCGAGACACGGACGCAACCGACGTCGAGCGAGACCGCCGCCACCGCCGGCGGCGCGGTCCGGGACCCTCCCGGCGCGAGCTCCCCGGCCGCGAGCTCGGTCGACCCTCCGCCGATGTCGACCACGAGCACCGGGCCGGGCCCCACCCGCTCCTCGGGGACGTGGCCGGTGGCGCCGGCGAAGGAGAGGGCACCCTCTTCGAGCCCCGTGAGGATCTCGGGGGATACGCCGGTGACCTCGAGCGCGGCCGAGAGGAACTCCCCGGCGTTGGTGGCGTCACGAGCCGCCGAGGTGGCCACCAGGCGGGCCCGCACCACACCGTGGAGGTCCATGATCCCCCGAAAGTCCCTGAGGACCGACACCGTGCGCGCCACGGCATCGGATGAAAGCCGGTGCGTGGCATCGACACCCTCGCCCAGGCGCGTGATGCGCATGTGCCGCTCGAGCACGGTCCCGTCGCCGTCGATGACGAGCAACCGCGTCGAGTTCGTCCCGCAGTCGAGCGCGGCCACGGGACCCGACCGCTCATTGTGGTCGCCCTGCTCTCGCATTGTCGTGGGATCCGATCAGGAGTCGGTGCGGTCGATCACGAACTCTGACACGTCGAGACCCAGCTCCCCGACCGTCCAGCGGCCGACGGGGTCGTCCCCGCCCGCCAGATACCAAGCCACATGCGCATGCAGGCACTTGACCCCTTGGCGTGTGCCCCCCACACCCCCCGACGGGCGAGGACCGCTGTGCCCGGCCGGGATGCGACGGTCGCGCGCCGCGGCATATCGGGCGTGGGCGGCGGCGAGCGTGTCGCGGTCGGCGACCGCCTCGGCACGCCGAACACCGCCGGCGGCCTCGAGCCTGCTCACCGCATCGCGCACCTCGGCATCGACGAGCCAGAACAAGGTGGGCATGGGCCGTCCGTCGTCGAGGAGCGGTTCGTTCTCGATGACGGCCGGAGTCCCGTCATGGCGGCGCACGACGACGGTGAACTCCCCTGCCGGCGAGCGCCCGAGGAGACGGGCCACCGCCTCCCGATCGGGCTCGCCGAGCGGGTGCGGAGGAGTGGTCAGTTCCAGAACTCCAGGGTCCGCACGACCCGTCCCCAATAGCTGTGGGGCTCGGGCGGAGCCCGACGCAGTCCCGCCACCGAGCCGCCGTCCCCGCCGTGGGCGGTGCCCGAGCGCTGCGCAGGGCCCGCCGTCTCGGGCTGAGCCACCACGCCGATGAGTGCTTGGGACCGGGCCGATCCCGGCACCACCGGCGGCCCGTTGAGCGGAACCTGGCCTGATGCCGCCAAGGCCGGGCGCGACGGGCTCGAGGAGGGAAGGATGTCGTAGACGCGCTGGCCCTTGGCGACGAATCCGTAGTCCTGACGGGCGAGATCGTTGACCGTGGCGGGGTTGGACAGGTCCGCGACCTGGCGGGCGAGGACCTCGTTCTCCGCCTTGACCGTCGTGAGCTCGTGGGCGGTGCCCGACAGCGCCGAGCGCTGTGAGAGCA
>JADGOL010000009.1 GCA_017882995.1 Acidimicrobiales bacterium
GGCACCGTGAGCCCGTCGAGGCCCACTTCACCGAGGGGGAGCTCGATCTCGAACCACCCGAGGAGATGGCCATCGCCGAGCTCGACGACGAGGCCATCTTGGAGCTCGAGCTCGACAACGAGGACCTCCTCGAGCAGGACGTGGACGAGGACACCCTCGAGGATTCCCTGGAGGTCCTGATCCACGGGGACGACGATGCCCTCGATTTCGACGATGCCACCGAGAGGGAGGCGAACCCGGTCCAGTCCCTGACCGCTACCTTCGCCACTTCGCTCGAGGCCGGTCCGGGCTCGAGCGACGACGCCGACGACGGGTTCGAGGCCGACGCCGAGAACGAAGACCTCGAGGAGAGCCTCGATCTGGTCCTCCTCGACCGTTTGGCCCTGCGCGGCGACGGTGAGGGACAAGACGAGGAAGAAGGCGACGACGGCGCTGTCCTCCACAGTGTGCTGCCGGCGATGCCGAGCGACACCATCGACCTCGTCGCCGTGGCCCCGTGCCGTTCCGATGAATTCGTGTGCCGGTCGTGCTTCTTGGTGCGCACCCGGGGGCAACTCGCCGACGCCGACGCCGCCATGGTCTGTCGCGACTGCTCGAGCTGATCAAGCGTCGGGGCGCGGCGCAGAGGAATCGAGGCCGCCTCCGGCGAGCTCCACAAACAGGTCCGTACAGAGCCTTGCTCGTCTTCGGAGGCGGCCCGGAGTTGGCGTCCTGGGTGGGCGGCACTCGAGACGCACTCCAGGCGGTGCGCCGGTCTCCCGGGCACCACCCCACCGCAAGCTTGTCCTCGCCGATGCGCCTCGGGCAGAGTCCAAAGTCCCGAGAGAGGCGCCACCGGGCTCGCGTCGACTACAACGGGCCGTCATGGACACCACGGCGCGCCCTGAGGTGAGCCCCACCCCACGCCATCGGCGCACCATCGCCGTCACCGGGTCGGGCTCGGGGATCGGCGCCGCGGTCAGCCGGCGATTCGAGCGCAGCGGACTGCGCGTCATCGGCATCGACGTGCACGATGCCCAGGTCACCGCCGACCTGTCGGGCCCCGGGGGCCGGGCCCAGGCGCTGGCCGCGGTGACCGAGCTGTCGGGCTCGCGACTCGACGGACTGGTGGTGTGCGCGGGGCTCGGGCCCCAGGTCCAGCCCACCGAGATGATCGCCCATGTCAACTACTTCGGGGCGGTCGACGTGCTCGACGGCATGCTGCCTCTGCTCGCCGAAGGCGAAGCCCCCGCGGCGGTGGTGGTCTCGTCCAACTCCGCCAGCCTCACCCCCGCGCACGAGGAGCTGCTCGGTCTCCTGCTCGACGGTGACGAGGAGAAGGCCTGCGCATGTGCGGCCGACGTCGACGGTGCGACGGTCTATGGCATGACCAAGCTCGCGCTGACCCGTGCCATGCGACGGCGCGCCGGGGCGTGGGGAAAGGTCGGAGTCAGGCTGAACGCGGTGGCTCCCGGACCGGTGGACACGCCCTTGCTGGCGGGGGGGCTCGAAGACCCCGTGCTCGGGCCGCTCATCGAGGCGCTGCCGGTGCCGATGGGACGCCGGGCGACAGCGGTCGAGATCGCGGCGGCCATCGGGTTCCTCCTCGACCCCGCCAACAGCTACATCCACGGCTCTGTGCTCTTTGTCGACGGCGGGAGCGACGCGCTCCTGCGTCCCGACAGCCTCTGACGGCCCCCCGGGCCGCCGCCGGCCTACCGATCAATCGTCGTCCGCGTTCGGCCGGGTCCGGTCGCGCTTGCGCGCCGATTGGCGTCGCTTGTCGGTGAGGCGCCTGGCCCGGGCCGACACCGAGGGTTTGGTGGCGACCCGGGGCCGTTCCACCCGCAATCCGTCGGCGAGTCGCATCCCGAGCCTCTGCAACGCCAACTCCCGGTTGCGGATCTGGGAACGCTCGTCGCCTGCCGCGGCGCGCACCGTGGGTCCCAGCCGCTCGAGGAGCCGGGCCCGTTGGCGCGGTCCCAGGGACTTCGATCCGGCCACGGAGAACGACACCTCGGCGCGCGTGCTCGCCTTGTTGGCGTGCTGACCACCGGGACCACCGCTGGTCGTGAAACGCCACTCGAGCTCATCGGCGGGGATGGTCAGGCTTCGAGTGACGCGCAGCGAGCCGACGTGCGCGGGCGGTCCCTCAGGGGTTGGGCTCGACGGCAACGGGGTTCTCGAGTGTCCCGACACGATCGATCTCGATGCGGACGACGTCACCGTCGACGAGCCAACGAGGGGGATCGAAGCTCATCCCGACCCCGGCCGGGGTCCCCGTCGAGATGATGTCCCCGGGCTCGAGGGTGAACACCGTCGACAGGTACTCGACCTGTTCCCAGCACGAGAAGATCATGTCGTCGGTCGACGCGTCCTGACGAAGGTCACCGTTCACCCACGTCCGGAGCCCGAGGCGGTGGGGGTCACCGACCTCGTCCCCCGTCACGATCCACGGGCCGGTCGGGCCGTGGGTGTCGAAGGACTTCCCGAGCGTCCACGTCGGGGTCCGCCACTGCCAGTCGCGCACGGTCACATCGTTGAGGACGGTGAAACCGGCCACCACCGATGCGGCGTCGGCCGCGGGCACGTGCCGACAGCGGCGGCCGATGACCATGGCGAGCTCACCCTCGTAGTCGACCTGCCCGGAGACCCTCGGGATCTCGATGGCGTCTCCGGGCCCGATCACACAAGTCCGCTGCTTGTTGAACCACACCTGATGCTCGGGGCGCGTCGCCCCCGTCTCCGCGACG
The DNA here is from genome assembly GCA_017882995.1 of Acidimicrobiales bacterium. GTDB lineage: Bacteria > Actinomycetota > Acidimicrobiia > Acidimicrobiales > UBA8190 > Chersky-840. The sequence goes on from JADGOL010000009.1 coordinate 2,733, forward strand.
TGCGCCGCGTAGTTGAGCCCGATGCCGAGCACCTTGGCGGGGTGGGGCACCGGCGGGCGCAGACGGACCTGGTCGAGGGCCAATCGACGGGCACCCGAGCGCGTGGCGTCGTCGGCGCGCTCGATGGCGGCGGGTCCGGCCACGAGAAAGTCGGTCATGTCGCCCGGGAGCGCCACCGACGGATCGGTGAGGTCCACCACGACGTCGTCGACGACTACCCCGGTCCGGACCACCGAGGGCGAGTCGCGTTCTACGAAGCTCACGAGCCGCATGCCGCAACCGTACCGACAACCTGATAAGAGAACAGCCAACGGCTCCCAGCCCGGTCGACCGAGCCCGGTCGACCGAGCCCTACGACCGAGCCCGACGACCGAGCCCGACGACCGAGATGGAGATCGCAGATGCCCGCAAGCCTGCAAGGAAAGGTCGCCCTCGTGACCGGATCGTCGAGCGGCATCGGGGCGGCGACGGCCCGGGCCCTTGCCGCCGAAGGAGCCGCCGTCGTGGTCAACTCGGCCTCGTCGGTGGAGGCGGGCCAGGCGCTCGCGGCGGAGCTTCCCGGAGCCAGCTACGTCCAGGCCGACATCGCCGACGCCGAGCAGGCCCGGGACCTCGTGGCGCAGGCCGTCGAGAACCACGGGCGGCTCGACATCCTCGTCAACAACGCCGGCACCACCCAGGTCATCGCCCATCCCGACCTCGAAGCAGCCTCTGCCGAGGTGTGGCGGCGCATCCTCGACGTGAACGTCATCGGCACGTGGCAGGTGACGGTGGCCGCGGTTCCCCACCTGCGCGCCGGCGGCGACGGTGCGGTCGTGAACGTGTCGTCGGTGGCGGGACACAGCACCCGGGGAAGCTCCATCCCCTACGCCACGTCCAAGGCGGCGGTGAGCCATATGACCGAGCTCCTCGCCAACGTGCTCGGGCCCGAGATCCGGGTCAACGCCGTGGCGCCGGGTCTGGTGGACACCCCTTGGACCGCCGATTGGGACGTGGTGCGCGAATTCGTCCGGGCGATGGCGCCCATGCAGCGATCGGGAACGCCCGAGGACATCGCGCACGTGATCCTCGGGCTGGTGGGCGCCCGGTATGTGACCGGCGAGATCGTCATGGTCGACGGCGGGCTCCACCTGCGTTGAGCCGCCCGACGGGGCCGCCCGGGGGTGGCCCGACAGCGGCGGCCTTGTCATGATGGCCAGGTGCCGCACTATCGGAAACCCACGTCGGTCGACAGGGCCTTCAACGCCGCGGTGGCCGCGCTGACGCGCCTCGGTGTGAGCGTGTGGGGTTCGCGGGTACTGCGGGTCCGGGGCCGGAAATCGGGCCTGTGGCGCAGCAATCCCGTGAACGTCCTCACCCTCGACGACAGGCGCTACCTGGTGGCCCCTCGGGGCGAGACGGAGTGGGTCCGCAACTTCCGGGTCGCTCGTGAGGGCGAGCTCGTGGTGGGGAGACGGGTCGAGAAGTTCAGCGCCGACGAGCTCGGCGACGACGACAAGGTCGATGTGCTGCGCGCCTATCTCCGCCGCTGGAAATTCGAAGTCGGCAAATTCTTCGACGGCGTCTCGGCCGACTCGTCCGACGATGAACTCCGGCGCATCGCGCCCGAGCACCCCGTGTTCCGGATCACCACGCCGGCGGCCGGGTAAGGGCGATGGACTTCGACATCTGGTTGCCGACCGCCAATCCGTTCTCCACGCCGGAGTTCCTCGCCGCGGTGGCACGCGAAGCCGAGGCACGGGGCATCCACGGCATCTGGGTCGGAGAGCACGTGGTCACCTTCGAGCACTACACCTCGAAGTACCCCTACGCCGAGAACGGGCAGGCGCCCATCCCGCCCGGATCGGGGTTGCTCGAGCCGTTCACCGCGCTGGCCTTCTTGGCCGCCCTCACCACGACGACGCGCCTCGGAACCGCCATGTGCCTGTTGCCCCAACGCAATCCCGTGTACACCGCCAAGGAGGTCGCCACCGTCGACTGGCTGTCGGGGGGACGGGTCGACCTGGGCGTGGGCGTGGGGTGGCTGCGTGAGGAGTCCGAGGCGGTGGCGGTGCCGTGGGAACGACGGGGGGACCGAACCGACGAGTACCTCCAGGTGCTCCACGCTTTGTGGTGCGAGGACCCGTCGTCGTTCACCGGCACCCACTACACCCTTCCCCCGTGCAACCTCCATCCCAAGCCGGTGCAGAATCCCCACCCCCCCATCCACATCGGCGGTGAGAGCCAGGCGGCCATGCGACGCACGGCCCGGTCGGGCCAGGGTTGGCACACCTTCAACCGCGCCCCCGCTGATCTCCCCGGTGCCCTCGGCACCCTCGAGGCATTGCTCGCCGAGCAGGGACGGACACGCGCCGAGCTCACGGTGACGGTGTGCCCGTACTTCAAGCCTCTCGACGCGGCCATCACCGAGCAGTACGCCGAGGCCGGCGCCGATGCGGTCTCGGCGCTGCTGTTCGCGATGTCCGCCGATGACGTCCCGGCCGCGTTCGAGGCGCTCGACCCCTGTCTCGAACGGGCCAAGGCGTGCTGAGGCTCCTTGGCGCCGGTCCGCCCACCTGGACCGATCGAGGCCCGGGATCCGGGTCTCGCAAGTGACAGTAATGTAGTTTTGCGTTCACTGCCGGTGACGACTAGACGGGGGAAGTGCCATGCAGGACCTGGATGACGATCCACCCGTCGGTCGCAGGCGACTCTCCGCCATCCAGGGTGAGCGAGGAACTCCCACCGTGACCACTCGGGACGAATCGGTGGTGTCCGCGCAACGGCTCCTGAAAGTGGCGGCGGCGCTGTCCGATGGCGCCACCAGGTTGCACGCGCAATTGCGCCACCTCGAACCGGCCGAGCGCGACGCCATCTTGGACTTGGTGGCGGAGCAGGTCACCGAGATCGTCACCTTGTGGGCCGACCTCGTGCGCGGCGTCGTCTCCAGCGACGACGCGCCGTCCACCGCATCCTCGTCTTCGGCCTCATCTTCCGCGATGACCGCCGAGGCGGAGACGGAGGGCTCACGAAGTCCGACACCGTTCGACTCCCAGCGACAGCAAGGTGGAGCCGGCAACCATCCCGCCCGGGTGCCCACACCCGATCCCGTCCGGGCCCCCGAGCCCCTCCGGGCCTCCGAGCCTGTTCGCCAGTCCCCCGAGCCCGCGTCGACTTCGGCGCCGCGCCATCTCCCCATGGACGTCGGGCGTGACTCGGACCGCCTCACGCGCGACGAGCTCACTGGCGTCCTCAACCGACAAGCCGGGTTCGCCGCGCTCGGACGCGAGATCGATCGATGCCGACGCAGCGGCGAGCGATTCGTCCTCGGCTACCTGAACGTCGACAGGATGAAGGTCGTGAACGACGCCCGAGGCTCGCGCGCCGGCGACGAGATCCTGCGGAAGGTCACCGCCGCGCTCCGGGCCACCTTGCGGTCCTACGACGTCATCGCCCGGCTTGGTGGCGACGAGTTCCTCTTCTCGCTGCCCGGATCGGACATGGCGACCGCGGAGCTGCGTTTCAAGGAATTCGCCGTCATCCTCTCCGAAGAGGCACCGGGCTCGACCGCCAGTGTGGGCTTTGCCGACCTCCACGAGCACGACACCCTCGACGACCTCATCGCCGCGGCGGAGACCACCATGCTGAAAGGCCGCCGGGCCCGCCGGCGCGGCCGGGGGTAGTCCCCGACAACCGCTGGTGGCGCGCCGATCTCGGGACAAGTCCACGCCGGAGTCCGCCGGCGTCAACGGCGGCAGTTCCGACGCCGCCAACGCCGTCACTGTGGACCAGGACGGGGACGTGGCGGTCGTCACCCTGCGTCGACCGCCCCACAACCTGCTCACCGAGCCCGTGCTGCGCGCCTTGGCCGACGCCGTGGCGGGATTGGGCGGAGTGGCCAGGGCGGCGGTGGTGTGCTCCGAGGGTCGATCGTTCTGCGCCGGCGCCGACTTCCGCTCCGGAGACGCTCCGGACCCCACCGAACAAGGTGACTTCGAGGAGAGGACCGGCGCCTTCTACAAGCAGGCGGTGCGGATCTTCGACGCTCCCCTGCCACTGGTAGCAGCCGTGCAGGGCGCCGCCATCGGCGCCGGGTTCGGGCTGGCGCTGGCGTGTGACCTCTGTGTCGTCGGCGAGCTCGGTTGGTTCCAGGCCAACTTCGTTCGTCTGGGCATCCATCCGGGCTTCGCCTTGAGCGCCACGCTGCCTCGCGCCGTCGGGCCCGGACGCGCCTCGGAGCTGCTCCTCACGGGGCGACGGGTGGTCGCGGCAGAAGCGGGAAGGATCGGCATCGCTCAACGGGTGGTCCCGGCCGGGGACGAGGTGGCCGTCGCGCTCGAGATCGCCACGCAGGTCGCGCAGGGCGCGCCCCTGGCGGTGTCGTCGACGAGAGCGACCCTTCGCCACGGCCTGGCCGACGCGGCTCGCCAGGCCATGCGTCACGAGTTGGAAGAACAGGTCGCCCTGGCGGGAACATCAGACGCCGTCGAGGGCGTGAGCGCCATGCTCGAAGGTCGTGATCCGCGCTTTCAGGGGAACTGACTGATTCGCGACGGTCCTTCGAACGACCGTCGCCGTCGGCGTCAGGTGCCGGCGAACTCCGGCATCACCGTCGAGGCGAACTCCTCGACGCGGGCCTTTCCTTCGCCGGGCCATCCACACACCAGGTAGCCGATCCCGAGGTCGTCCATGGCCGCCACCTCACGTCGGACGTCGTCCCAGGGCTCCGATAGCGAGAGCGACGACGCCCGCAGGATCGAGGCCGGATCGCGACCCGCAGCCTCGGCCAGACGATCGAGCTCCGCCGACAACGTGGTGAGCTGCTCGGGGCTGCCGTAGGTGTGCCAGACGTCGGCCCACTTGGCCGCAAGCGGGAGTGTCCGTCGCCGACCCGAACCTCCGATCCAGATGGGTGGGTGCGGTCGCTGCACCGGCACCGGGCGCATCTGGGCCTTGTCGAGACTGATCTGCGCGCCCTGGTAGGACACGACCTCTCCGGTGAAGAGCCGCGTGAGGATCTCGAGCTCGTCCTCCAGCCGGTCGAAGCGGCGACCCGTCGGAGGGAACTCCAACCCGAGCTGGCGGTGTTCGGCGTCGTACCACGCGGCTCCGAGGGCCAGCTCGAGCCGACCCGCACTGGCGTGGTCCACCGTCACCGCCTGGGCGGCGAAGACCGAGGGATGGCGGTAGGTGACACCGGTGACGAGCAGTCCGAGACGGATGGTGCTCGTGGCCGCCGCCAGCGCCGCCAACGTCGTCATCCCCTCGAAGCAGTTGCCCGGGCCTTCTCCGTACATCGGGACGAAATGGTCGAATCCCCAGGCGCCATCGAAGCCGAGGGCCTCGCCGAACCGCACCCGTTCGATGATCTCGCCGAACTCCATCCGCTGCTGGGCCACGTCGATTCCGAATCGCATGCCCCGACGATATCGGCATCGTCAGAGCTCGCCACCGGGGCCCGCTCAGCGTGCGGACCGGCGCCAGGACTGACCGACGGCCCTAGCGGCCCGACTCGGGCGTGTCGCCCTTGCCCGCGTCCCGGAGATACCCGGGGTTCGCGACCGCCAACTTGTCCGCCACCGCGGCCCGCACCACGGCGCGCACCTCGTCGGCTCGGGCGTCGAGCCCGCCGGAACGAATAGCAGCGGCAAGCTCGGCGTCGCTGTGCACCCCGAGCGCTGCCAGCCGGGCCGTGTGCGCAGCCGCTTGATCGGGACCCAGCGCGAGCTCCCGGGCCACCATGCCGACGACATTGGCGGCCACCCTGGCGTGGAAGCGCACCCTTCCCTCGGTGGCGGGAAGAACGTCGGATTCGAGGAACTCGCGCACGGCGTCGAGCAGCTCGACCGCAGACGGGATGTCGTGCGGGGCCCACCGCCCCCGGGGCGGCCCGTTGTGTGCGCCCTGACCGTGGGCGTCCTGGCTCTCGGTGATGCCCGACGGTGGCTCGGGCAGCCCGCCGCCGCTCACGGAAGAAGCTCCAGAAGGTCCCATTCGACCTCGCACAC
>JADGOL010000137.1 GCA_017882995.1 Acidimicrobiales bacterium
CCGACGAGGGGGTCCTCCCCACAGGCATCGAAGAACGCGTCCCAGTCACGCCTTCCCCATTCGAGGAAATGCTGTCGACCCGCCGCGTCGGAGAGCACGCCGTCGATGTCGAAGATGACCGTCGGACCCGGCTCGGTGGCCGCAACGCGCCAGCACCAGTTCGGAGGCACCGACATCGGCGGCACCGCCACACCCTCTGTCACGTTTGCACCGTCGGGTCGACCCCGGGCTCAATCTTCGGTGGGCTGCGCCGTGGACAATCGTCTGATCTCGTCCACGACCCGGGGATCAGCGAGAGTCGTCGTATCCCCGAGATCTCTGCCTTCGGCCACGTCGCGCAGCAGCCGGCGCATGATCTTCCCCGAGCGCGTCTTGGGGAGCTCGTCGGTGAAGATCACGGTCCTGGGCCGGGCGATGGACCCGATGTGACGGGCCACATGACCCCGGAGCTCCTCGCCCCGCTCGGCGGTTTCGTTCTGGCCCGCCTTGAGGGTGACGAAGGCGATGATGGCCTGGCCGGTCGTGTCGTCTTTGGCTCCCACCACCGCCGCCTCGGCCACCGAGGGGTGGTTGACCAGCGACGACTCCACCTCGGCGGTCGAGATCCGGTGGCCCGAGATGTTCATGACGTCGTCGACGCGCCCGAGCAACCAGAAATAGCCGTCGTCGTCGATCTTGGCCCCGTCCCCGGCGAAGTACCGCCCATCGAAACGGCTCCAATACGTCTCCTTGTACCGCTCGGGGTCCCCGTACAGACCTCGCAGCATGGCGGGCCACGGCCGCGTCAGCGTCAAGTATCCACCGCCGCGATCGATCGACTTCCCGGAGTCGTCGACGACCTCGGCCGCGATGCCGGGAAGCGGGAACGTGGCCGACCCCGGTTTACAGGTGGTGATCCCGGGGAGCGGTGAGATCATGATGGCGCCGGTCTCGGTCTGCCACCAGGTGTCGACGACCGGGCAATGCCCTCCGCCGATGTGAGTCCAGTACCACACCCACGCCTCGGGATTGATGGGCTCACCCACGGACCCGAGCACCCGCAAGGACGACATGTCGTGACGCTCGGGGAACTCGGTGCCCCATTTCATGAAGGTCCGGATGGCCGTCGGCGCGCAGTACAGGATCGTGACGCCGTAACGCTCGATGATGTCCCACCACCGGTCCTTGTCGGGGAAGTCGGGAGTGCCCTCGTACATCACACTCGTGGCCCCGTTGGCCAATGGCCCGTAGACGATGTAGCTATGCCCCGTCACCCAGCCGATGTCGGCCGCGCACCAGTAGACGTCCCGCTCGGGATGCAGGTCGAAGACAGCCCGATGAGTGAAGGCCACCTGGGTGAGGTACCCCCCGGTGCTGTGCATGATCCCCTTGGGCTTCGCCGTCGTCCCCGAGGTGTAAAGGAGGTAGAGCAGGTCCTCGGCATCCATGTGCTCGGGGGGGCACGACTCAGGGGCCTTCGACATCAACTCGTCCCACCAGTGGTCCCGACCATCGGTCATGGGGGTGGTACCACCGGCGTCACCGGTACGACGTGCCACGACCACGTGCTCGATCGACGCCGCTTCGGCCACCGCGGTGTCGGCGTTCTCCTTGAGCGCGACGACCGCACCCCGCCGCCATCCACCGTCCGCCGTCACGAGGACCTTGGCCTGCGCGTCGTCGATCCGATCGCGTAGCGCGTCGGGAGAGAACCCGCCGAACACGACCGAGTGAGGAGCCCCGATGCGAGTACAGGCCAGCATGGCAACCGGCAGCTCGGGGATCATCGGCATGTAGATGGCGACGCGATCACCACGGCGGACCCCGAGGCCCTTCAACACATTGGCGAACCGCTCCACATCGGCGAGCAACTCGGCATAGGTGATGGTCCGGGTGTCGCCGGGCTCTCCCTCCCAATGGATCGCCACCCGTTCACCGAGGCCCGCCGCGACGTGGCGGTCGAGACAGTTGTGCGAGACGTTCAGCGTCCCCCCCACGAACCACCGCGCGAAGGGCAGATCCCATTCGAGCACTGTGTGCCAGTCGTCGAACCAGTCGAGCGCACGGGCCTGATCAGCCCAGAAGCCCTCGAAATCGTGCTGGGCGCGCTCGATGATCGACCGGTCGGCGACCACGGCGTCATCGACGAAGCCCTCGGGGGGAGGGAACAGGCGTTCCTCGAGGTAGTAGTCCTCGATGGCGGCCCCACCGTCGTCCGACATGCTTGGCGATCCCTTCTGGCCAGGATGGGCGGCACCGCGTGCCCCTCGGGGGCGAGCCTATACAAGCGACCCACCAGCCCACCCTCTCCCCAGGGCGGCCCGAGGCCGCTGGCCTGGGCCTGCGGGCGCCACCGGCCTGACAAGATGGAAAGGAATGGTCGCTGGCGCCTCCGAGGCCCCCACCCGTGTGCTCGGTCCCCCGACCGACCCCGGACAAGACATCCTGACCGTCCCCGTCGACGTGGGGCGGCGAACGTTGATCGTCGCCAATCTCGGTCTCACGCCGTGCGCCACATCGGCGACGACCTGGGCCTCGTCGGGTCTGGCCCGAACCCTCGACACCTGGGAGGGGCCCGGGCTCATCGTGATCGCGGGCAACCTCTTCGATCTCTCCGCCGAGCCCGACGCGCCGGCCGCGACCTCGGCGGCGTTGGCCGCTCACCCCCGGTTGGCAAGAGCACTCGAGACATTCGCCGGCGCCGACGACCGTCGTGTCATCTCCCTCCCCGGCGCGACCGACCCCGCCGTCGGCTCCGCCGCGGCGACGGTGCTCGAGGGGCTCGGGGTCGAAGTGGCGTCGGGCGCCGCATTGCACATGGCCACCGCGGCCGGCACCCGGGTGGTCCGGGTCGACCCCGGCGTGCCCTCGGTCGCCCCACCCGCGCCGACCACCGGTCCCGATCCCGTCGTCGCGCTCCAGGCGTCCCCACCGGTCCGGGCCAAGCGCACCGCCTTCACGCTGGCGCCTGATCCCGCCGCGGAGTGGCAGGACGGCCTCGAGCGGCTGGCGGACCCCGCCAGCTCCCCGCGCTTTTTGACGTCGCGCCTTCTGTACCGTCGCTTTGCGCGCTTCGCGTGGTGGTTGCTCGTCCCCTTCGCCCTCGCCATCGCGCTGCGCTTCCCGTTCGTGTCCTCGGCACTGGACCATCTCGTCTTCGGACACCCCACACCCTCTCGTGCCATCGAACGCGCCCACGCCGCGCCGTGGGGGGCACGACTGCTCTTCGCCGCATTGGTGTGCATCGCCGAGCTCGTGATCCTCGCCGTCGTGCTCGGTTTCGTGGCCCGAAAGGCGTGGCGGACCCTCGGGGGAGGGGACCTCGACGGGCCCTTCGACGACGCGCTGGCGGCGGGGGGAGCCACCGCCAACGACGACATCCGCGACGCGGCGCGGACGCTGTGCGGGCAAGGGGCGGCCGGCCTCGTGAGCGGGGCGACACTCCAGGCCGAGCTGACGCACCTCGGCCCCGGGTTCTTCGCGTGCCCGGGCGCAGCCGGGGAAGTGGTCGAAGAGCATCGTGGGCGCCTCGGCCTGCTGCCGGTCTTCCTGGCTTGCCAGCAATTGGCCTGGGTGGAGCTCGAGACCGGTGCGGAGCTGCATGCCCGCCTGTTGCTCACGAGATCCGAGCTCCCGGGAGCGACGCTTCTCGAGCGCATGGCGGCGCGCGACCGCAAGGTCCATGACACCCATCCCCTGATGGTCGCGGCCTACCCCCGCGGGGCCTCGTGGCCCCCCGCCCCGGACCTGGGCGCGGTCCGCAAGCGCTCCCGACGCGTACGGCGATGGGCGGCCGGCGCCATCGCCGTGGCGGGGGTCATCGACGTGCTGACCGCCGTCACCCCCCCGCTGCGCGGTCGTCTCCACCTCGTCCTGGAGCTGCTCCCCTACGTCGCCAGTCAGACCGCAGGTGCCCTGGTCGCCCTGGTGGGGATCGGGCTCCTGGCGCTGGCCCGAGGGGTCCGTCGAGGCCAGCGGCGTGCATTCGTGATCGCGGTGTGGGTGTTGGCGATCAGCGTGGGGCTGCACCTGGCACGCGGTGGAGACATCGGGGATTCTCTGTTCTCGCTGGCCGTCGTCGCGTTCTTGGTCATGAACAGAAAGGAGTTCCCGGCCGCGTCGGACCGACCTTCACTGCGCTCGGCTCTCATCGCGTTGGTCGTCGGCGTCGTCTCCATCACCGTCATCACGACCGCCCTGGTCGAGGTGACACTTCGATTCGACCTCAACCGACCCCGCCTGCCGTTGTGGCGCGCCGGCCAGGCGGTGCTCGAGCGTCTCGTCGGGATACGCGACGTGAGGCTCCCCGACCGGCTCGACGATTTCCTCTCTCCGAGCCTCCTCGCCATCGGGGTCACGCTCGCCGCGGTGGCAGTGCTCCTGGCCACGCGACCGCTCGTCGATCGTCGTCGCTCCGCGGGGCGCGCCGCGGAGGCGCGCGCCCGGGACATCGTCCGACGCCACGGCGAGGGAACGTTGGACTACTTCGCGCTTCGCAGCGATAAGCAGTGGTTCTTCCACCGTGACTCGATGGTTGCCTACGCCATCTACAGCGGCATCTGCCTGGTCTCACCCGATCCCATCGGACCCCTGGCCGAGCAAGAGCAGGTATGGGCGGCGTTCCGTCGTTTTGCCGACAACCGCGGCTGGGTTGTCACGGTGATGGGTGCCGGCGAGCACTGGCTGCCCATCTACCGGGCCACGGGGATGCACGACATCTACATCGGCGACGAGGCCGTCGTCGACGTCCAGGAGTTCTCCTTGGCCGGGGGCCAGATGAAGGGTCTGCGCCAGGCTTACAACCGCATCGCCAAGTACGGCTACACAGTGTCCTTCCACGACCCTGCCCGCCTCGACCGCCAGACCGCCTTGCAGCTGGCGGGCCTCATGTCCCAGGGCCGACGCGGCGAGTTCGAGCGGGGGTTCTCGATGGTACTGGGCCGGATCTTCGACCCGCGCGACGAGAACCTCATCTTGTGCATGGTGACCAGCCCCGACGGCAACCCCGCCGCCATGTGCCAGTTCGTCCCGGCCCGGGGCATCGGTGGCTACTCACTCGACCTGATGCGCCGCGACCGGGGCGACCACCCCAACGGGCTCATCGACTTCGCGCTGGTGTCCACGATCGAGCACCTCCGCAATCTCGGCTGCGAAGGCATCAGCCTCAACTTCGCGGCATTGCGGTCGGTGCTCGAAGGCGCGGGCGGCGATGGACCCACCCAACGCGTCGAGCGCTGGGCGCTCAAGAAGATGTCGAGCTTCTTGCAGATCGAGACGCTGTGGCGGTTCAACGCCAAGTACGGCCCCGAGTGGCTGCCCCGATACGTCGTCTACGACGCGGCGGAGCACCTCGTCCCCGTCGTGCTCGCCATCTTGCGGGCGGAGTCGCTGTCCGAGGTCCCGGTCATCGGGCGGATGATCGCGGCGTCAGAGCGCCGTGCTCATGCGGCGGGAGACTCGCCCGACGCCGATGCCGCGAGTGGAGCATCACTGCTCCCCTTCGAAGCGCCCCTCACCGAGGGCGGCGGGGTCGAACCCGACCCACCTGCCCTCACCCCGCACTCACCGAAGCGCGCCTGAGCGACGACCCGAACCACCGGCCCCGGATGACGGGCACTAGAAATGGTGTGTGCGGATCCGACGCGCCGGACCCAAAGACGCATCGCCGATCGCGGGCGTCTACGTCCGGTCGTGGAAGGGGGCGTACCCGGGACTGATCCCGCAGTCGTATCTCGACGCGCTGAGCGCCCAGGAATGCGTCGGCGCGTGGGACGAGACGCTCGCCACCTCGGCCTGGCCCCGTCGCGGCGTCATCGTCCTGCTCGGGCCGGTCGAGCCCGACACTGGCCATGAGGGCCCCATCACCGGTTTCGTCTCGTTCGGTCCGACGCGTGACGAGGACCACGGCACGGGGCCCGACGCCGGCACCGTGGGAGAGATCGTGACGTTCTACCTCGACCCCACCGCCTTCGGGTCCGGTGGAGCCGACCTGCTCATGAGCGCGGCACTGGTGGCGCTCCGTGCTGCGGATTTCACCACCGCCATGCTGTGGGTGCTCGGGACCAACACTCGGGCCCGACGGTTCTACGAGCGCCGGGGCTGGCGGCCAGATGGCACCACCAAGGTGCACGACTGGGGTGCGTTCGTGGCCACCGACGAGCGTTATGTCATCGACGTAACCGCCGAACAGGGCACCCCGACATAGGGTGGGATCGTGACGAGCACCGCTTCGCCGGGGTGGACACCGCTGTCTCCGACTCTGATGAAGATGCGTCTCACCGAGATCGGCGTCGTCACCGCGGTGTTCGCCGTGATCGCCGGCTCGGTGGCGTTGGCGGTGGCGAGCCCGGCGGTCGCCCTCGTCGCGGTCGTCGCCATCGCGCTGTGCGGTGTCGGCGCGTGGTGGTTCGTCCACAATCGGTTCCGCGCTTGGGGTTACCTCGAACGAGCCGAGGACCTCGAGGTCCGGCGCGGGGTGATGGTCCAGCGGTTGTCGGTGGTCCCCTACGGCCGGATGCAATTCGTCGAGATCACGACCGGGCCCGTGGAGCGCCTCTTCGGGCTGGCGACGGTGAAGCTCCACACCGCGGCGGCCGCCAGTGACGCTCGCATCCCGGGGCTCGATCCCGTCGAGGCCGCACGACTGCGCGACCGCCTGGCCGCCCTGGGTGAGGCCAAAGCCGCGGGTCTGTGAGCGGCGACGGGAGCGTCGTCGTCGGGTGGCAACGTCTGCACCCGTTGTCCCCCGTGGTGCGAGGGGCACGGGGGCTCGTGCCCCTCGTCGTGTTGGCCGGATTCTCGACGATCAACAGGGGGCCTCGTGGACACGGCGTCGGCCCCCAGGACCTCATCTGGTTGGCGCTCGTCGTCGTGGGCGTGGTGTTCGGTGTCGTCCACTGGTTGGTGACCCGATGGGCCTTCGACGGCGCCACGCTGCGGATCGAGACAGGGCTCGTACGGCGCGACTCCCAACAGCTGCCCGTGGCCCGGATCCAGGCCGTGGACCTCGTGGCGCCCTTCGTGGCCCGTATCTTCGGCCTGGCCGAGCTGCGCATCCGCGTTGCCGGCGCCAAATCGGCCCATCACCTGTCGTATCTGTCCGCATCGGTGGCGGCGGACTTGCGCGCCCGGCTCCTCGCCGCGCACCACGGGCTCGACCAGTCCGTCCCCGAGCCCGCCGAGCATCCCGTCGCGGTCGTCCCTCCGGGTCGACTCCTCGGGTCGGTGCTCGTGTCGGCGAGCACCTTGGGAGCGGTGATCTTCGTGGCCGCGCTCATCGCGGTGACGAGTGTCTCCACCGCGGCCGCCGCCGCCTTGGCGGGCTCACTGCTCGTCTACCTCATCGGGATCGGCCAGGGGATCTGGCGGCGATTCAACGAGCAGTACCGCTTCACCGTGGCGGTGGCACCTGACGGCATCCGTGTCCGTCGAGGCCTGCTCAGCACGGTGTCGGAGACGATCCCGATCCGCCGCGTCCAGGCGGTTCGCCAGATCGAGCCGTTGCTGTGGCGCCTGTTCGGTTGGTGCCGGCTCGAGGTCGACCTGGCGGGCGTGCCCGGGCACGGCCGCACGGGCGGCACCGGACGGGTCACCAAGGCCTTGCTCCCGGTGGGGTCGCGCCAGACGGCGGACTACCTGCGTCACGTCGTGATCGGCCCGATCGAGCCTCCTCGGTCTCGCGCCGCGCACCGGGCCCGCCTCAAGGCGCCCCTGAGCTACCACTTCCTCGCCGCGGGCCATGACGAGACCTTGGCCGTGGCTGTCACCGGCCGGGTGCAGAAGGTCACGTGCTGGGTGCCTCTCGACAAGGCCCAGAGCATCCGCCGCGTCCAGGGGCCGGTGCAGCGCGCCCTCGGGCTCGCCACCGTGCACGTCGACGTTCCCGGCAAGCGGGTGGGGGCGAAGTTCCGGGACCGGCCGGTCGACGAGGCCGACCGCCTCGTCGAGGAGCTGGCCTCGCGCAGCCGTGGAGCACGCCGACGCGAGTCGGTGGCTGCTGCGGTGGGCGCTGCGAGGACGGGCATGGGGCCGGCGCCGACGTTCGGAGGGACCGGCCCCGACGGTGGCGCTCCGCCACCGTCATCGCCACCGATGCCACCGGTGATGGGGCCGGGGTGGTTCGCCGACCCGGCGCGACGCCATCAGGCGCGCTATTGGAACGGGACGGCGTGGACCGAGAACGTCGCCGACGCCGGCGTCACCGGCGTCGATCCTCCGTAGCGCGGTTCAGGAAGACTTGCCCTTGCGGAACGAGGCCAGGAGGCGGCCGCGCTTGGAGACGAGCGAGAGGTCGGTGGCCTCGATGTGCATGTCGTCGCTCACGACGTACTCGCGCTCGGCCTCCTCACCCTCGGGCTCCGCCACCTCGTCGAGAGCACCGATGACCTCGGCCGCCATCCCGGACCGGCCGTAGCGCGACACGTCGGATTCGTCGAGAGACTCCGGGCCCTCGTCGTCACGCTCGTCGAAACTGTCTTCGTCACGCTTGGCATCGTCACGCTTGGCATCGTCAGACTTGGCATCGTCACGCTCGTCGAAACTGAGATCGTCACGCTTGGCATCGACACGCCCGAGGTCGTCACGCCTGGACTGGTCAGGCTCGGAATCTTCACCGGTGTCGTCACCCAGATCGGTGAGGGGGAAGACCGGGAGCGGGTCCATCGTCGTGAGCATGAGCGCGTCTTCCACCGCCAGGGGCTTGGCGAAGAAGTAGCCCTGGCCGACATCGGCACCGAGCTCGCGCAGGATCTTCACCTGCTGAGCGGTCTCCACGCTCTCGGCCACGGTGCAGATGCCGAGCGAATGGCTCA
>JADGOL010000138.1 GCA_017882995.1 Acidimicrobiales bacterium
ACGGCGCCACCTGGGCATCGCGACCGAGGGCAGCCACCAATCCCGGGTAGCCGAGCTCGACGCGCCAATCCGCCTGGCACCGCCCCGTCCCGACGACGAGCAGCGCGGGACGGCGCCCCACGAGCGATCGGACGTCGGCACGACCTTTGAGCACGATCGGCGTTCCCCCCGGACACGGCCACCAGTCGTCGCGCCCCCCGATGACCGGGCGCGGGACCTGCGACCAATCGACGGCGGTGAGCAGTTGCGTCGCCCAGGTGACGGCCTCGGCACACACGACGGCCCGGCCACCTCCGGGCAGACCGGCGTACCACGACGCCCACCAGGGTGCCCTGACCGCTCCAGTCCCGTACGCGACTGACGCATCCTCGAGGCCCTCGGCCAGCACCTCGCGCACCGCCACGGCGGGGCCGGGCGAGTGCCCACGAACACAGCGGTTCACCGCGGCCACACCCACGGCGCGTCGACACGACCTCGGCGACGGCACGAAGGTGTCGTCGAACGACATGCACCGATCGGGGTACCGCTGTGCGGTGCGGACCTTGAAGCCGTCCATCTGGAGGCGCTCACCGTCGGGGAGCTCAGTTCCCAGGGCCTGCAGGTCCCGTACGAGATGGTCACGGAGCTCAACCAGCTCGGCCGGTGCGACGTCCTCGGACGCGGGCGCCAGGAGGGCGTCGGTGAGCCACGCCACGCGGGCGGGGATGGTCGTCACGCCGGGCCCGGGTCCGTCTCGGCGCGTCCGGCCGAGACGAGGGGCACATCGGTGCCCGCACGCTGCTGGCCCGGTGGACACCCGGGAAGCCCCACGCACCAGGCGCACAGGTGGTTCGGATGACGTTCGGGCTCGACGCCGGCAGACACACGGCACAGGCGTATGGCTCCGTCCAGGGCGCGCGACAGCGCGCCCACGAGGGTGTCCTCGCCGACCGGTTCGGCATCGAGCTCGCCGGTGCCGCTGTAATAGGTGGCGATCCGGAACGGCGGGGCACCGCTTCTCAGCGCCTCCAGCAGCGCGTAGAAATGGAGATCGGGGCGATGCTCGATGCGTCGGGCGCCCGACTTGAGCTCGACCAGGCACACCGAGGCCCGGTCCTGGGCGGGACTGCCGAGGACCAGGTCGATGACGCCGGCGAGGACCACCCGTCCGCCACACAACGGCACCTCGAGGCGCTCCTGGGTTCTCGGCAACCAGGCCGGGCTCGGAACCGGCCACCGTTGGGTGATGTGGGCGGCGTGCTCGCCCACCTCGGCGCGCAACCGACGTTGGTGCGCCGCGGGCAACTCCGAGACAAAGGAGATGACACCATCACGATCGCCGTCCGCCTCGAAGGCGGCGAGGGCGTCGGCCCAGGGGTCGTCGATGACCCCGGTCGTGACCCATTGCCGGAACAGTGCGTCCACCATGCTCCCCCGGGCCAACTCCACGGTGCCGACCCGGGGTGCGCTCCGGCCGGCCACCAGGTGGGCCTCACACAACAGGACCTGGTTGAGCGACTCTTTGTTCACCCGCACCACGTCGGTGCCGGCCGCCAGCGCCGCCACGGACTCGACGAGACCGTCCTCGAGCCAGTCGCGCAGCCCGCCGGCCAGCCCCGGGTCGATCACGGGGCGGGGGACGCCGTCTCCCCGGAGTCGCCGCAGTAGCCCGTCGCGATCCAGTACCGCCGCCACCGCTGGTCTCGTCGCTCCTCTGGGCACCGACCCACAATGCATCACGGGTGTGACGAGGCACCGGACCGTCCCCGGCGCCCACCCTCGATCACGAAATCTGCCGGTCTCGCCGGGGTCAGGCGGGGCCCACCGGTAACCTGGAGTGGTCATGGACGTCACCGGCACGGGGGGGCCCCCGGGCACCGCCAGGGACAGGCCGGAGCTTCCGGCATGAGTATTGCGTTCGACGTGGTCTTCGGCCTCTTCGTCGTGGCCATCCTCGCCCTGGCCTTCCTTGCCATCCGCTGGGCGATGCGCCGCGACCGCCTGGCCCGAGCCCGGCAGGCGGAGCTTCGGGGGACACCGGCGGAGCCCCCGAGCGCGACGTCGACGGCACCGGGCCCGACGCCCAAGGAGCGCACCTCATGACGACACCCGGTCCGGTGCTTCCCGGCGGGGTATTCATGGGACCGGGGCCGGCCCGTCGCCTCGCCGGCGCCGGCAACTCCTCTCGCTGGCTCGCGCGGTATCGCCGCATCCGGGTGCAGCGACGCCACGTCCGCACCGCGTTCGTCTTCGCCGGGGGTGGGGCTCGAGGCTCGGCCCAGATCGGCATGCTCCAGGCCCTCGTGGCCCGGGGCATCACCGCCGACGCCGTGTACGGAGCATCGGTGGGTGCCATCAACGCGGCGGGGTACTGCGGACAGCCCACGGCCGCCGGGATCGACACATTGGCCGAGCGGTGGCGGGCCATCACGCGTGAGGACATCTTCCCCCAGGGACGGTTCCCGACACCGTGGCGCTTCTTCCAACAACGCGAATCGGTGCATCCCAACGACGGCATCCGAAAGACCATCGAGTCGGGCCTGCTCTTCGAGCGTCTCGAAGACAGTCCGATCCCGCTCGAGGTCGTGGCCACGTCCCTGACCGACGGGCGCATGCAGTGGTTCTCCGATGGACCGGCCGCCGAGCGCATCCAGGCTTCGGCGGCCCTCCCCGCGCTCCTGCCTCCGGTCACCATCGACGGCGAGGCTTTCATCGACGGCGGCGTCGTGAACAACGTGCCCATCGGCCGGGCCATCGCCCAGGGCGCGGAGCGGATCTTCGTGCTGTTGTGCGGACCCCTTCGCTACACACCGCACCGGTACCGGCGCCCGATCGAGGGAGTGCTGACCGCGTTCTTCATCGCCGTCCACGCCCGGTTCGCCCGTGAGCTCGAACACCTGCCCGACGGCGTCGAGGTGATCGTGCTCACCGTCGACACCGAGCCCGTCTCTCGCTACGACGACTTCTCCGCCACCGACGCCCTGATCTCGGCGGGCCGCGCCAACGCCAACGTCGTCCTCGACTTCTGGGAGAGCGGAGGCGTCGGTGACACCTTCGGTCCCCCGACCGAGCCCGGCCCGACACTCGGCGACCTGGCCGAACTCGACACCTCGCAGGGCGAGGCGGTCTGAGCGCTGCACCCTCGGTCGGGCGCGCTCAGCGCGGCGGCGGCTCCTCGGTCTTCGGAGGAGGCACGTGCCAACCGGCCGAAGACACCTTGCGGGGCTCATAGAACACGCACCCGTCGGGGCACGCGAAGGGCAGGGCCTGGTTGGCCTCGACCCGGCAGCGCTCGAGCTTGTCGCCACGAGCGGTCGTCTGCATGATGTAATGCCGACAATCGCTGTTCACGGCCATGGTCCATTGTGACGTACAACGCCACCGAAGGGCACGCCCACGAGGACCCTCGGCTAGCGTCAGGCACGTGGACTCTCCTGTCTCCACGCGGCAATTGCTCCGGTGGAGCGAGAGCCTGGCCGCGATCGCCCGCACCGGGCTCGGGTTCACCGAGAGCCTCTACGAGCGTGAGCGCTTCGAAGAGGTCCTCCACGTCGCGGCCGACATCGGCGTGGCCGCGGCCGAAGGGGCGACGGGCGTCGAGGACGCCGAAGAACTCGTCGAGGAGTGGCTGCGGGCCGTCGGCGAAGGAGTGCCGGGATATGTCACCCCCAAGGTCGCCGTGGGAGCGGCCGTCGGGAACGACAAGGGAGAGCTTCTCCTCGTCAAACGCGCCGACTCGGGCGTGTGGCTCTATCCCACGGGATGGGCCGACGTCGGCTACTCCGCGGCGGAGGTGGTGGTGAAAGAGGTGCTCGAAGAGACCGGAATCGAAGCCGAGCCGCTACGACTCATCGCCGTGCTCGACGGGCTGCGACTCGGTTTCACACGCGTGCCTCTGTACTCATTGGTCTTCCACTGCAAGGCCATGGGGGGAACGCTTCGGCCCCATCCCCTCGAATGCGCGGACGTGGGGTGGTTCGCCGAGGACGAGCTCCCCCAACCCCTGGCCGGCGCCGAGCGCTGGGGTCGTCACGTGTTTGCGGCGCTGCGCGGCGAGCATCTCGACGTCCTGTTCGATCGACCCCGACGCCCCATGTGGCGCGGCGAAGCACCCACGGGCTGACCCGACCGACTCGCCGGGAGCGAGCTCAGCGCTCGTCGAGCTCGAGCTCTCCCCGTCCTTCGATGTCGAACCGGAAGCCGACGCCACGCACCGTCACGAGATACTGGGGCCGCGCCGGGTTGCGCTCGAGCTTGACCCGCAGGCGACGAACGTGGGTGTCGAGTGTGCGCGTGTCGGCGAGGTCCCGACCTGACCACAACCGGTCGATGAGCTCGTCGCGGGTGCGCACCTGCCCCGGCGGAGACAGCAACAGGGCGAGCAGGTCGAACTCGCGCCTCGACAGGTGCACGGGCCCGTCGCCGGTCGTGACGACTCGCCGGGCGAAGTCGACACGCATCGGGCCCGCGCTCACCACATCGGATCGACAAGACACCTCGACCGGAGCGCGGGTCGGCCCCGCGAATGCCGGCGGCGACACGCGGCGCAACACGGCCTGGATGCGGGCCACCAACTCCCGCATGCGGTACGGCTTGGTGACGTAGTCGGCAGCCCCCAGCTCGAGCCCGAGCACGACGTCGACCTCGGAGTTGAGGGCGGTGACCATGATCAC
>JADGOL010000010.1 GCA_017882995.1 Acidimicrobiales bacterium
CATCCGCAGCCCCTCGACTGGCGGTATGCCGTCGGGAGGGTTGCTCCTGCGACTCGGTTGGAAGCGGGCGGAGGAGGAGTCTTCCACCGAACCAGCCGAGGGGCTGCGCATGTTCCTGGTGCTCGTCCAGGGTCGAGATCGACTCGACCGTTCGTCTTGGCTGACCCTCCTTGTCTCTGGCTGTGGCTCTTGCTGTTGAAGCTCGAAGACGCTCAGTCGTCCGCACCCTCGGTGAACCGAAGTTCCTCGGGCCCGATGTTGGTTTGCCAACGGGCCGGGTCCCACAGCTCCACCCTGTCGATCACTCCGACGACGGTGACGTCGTTCTCGAGCGCCGCGTACTGCCGCATCCGGGCCGGGAGCACGATGCGCCCCTGCCGGTCCACTTCGAGATCGTGAGTGTGCGATGCCCACATCCGGGCCAGGTTGCGGTCGCTCTTGCCGCTCGCGGCACGCGCCTGCATCTCCTCCATCTGCCGTTCGAACTCGTCCGGCGTCCACAGCGCCAGGCAACCGTCCCGGTACTCCGTGAGGTATCCCCCGTGCTCGAACGAAGCACGAAATCTCGACGGCAGGATCACCCGACCCTTGCTGTCGAGCGAATGCTCGTACGTCCCAAAAAACCGTGCCACCGAATTGAGCTCCCACGACGCTCCCCCCGCATGTTCGGCGGGCTCCTCCCCTTTACTCCACTTTGCGCCACTTTAGCCCCCACCCCTCCACAGGTCAATCCCCATCGGCTCCACCTCTCCCCACCGCGCCTCCCCGTCCCCCACCGCCGGAGACCGCGGCCCAGACCTCACCCCGGCGGCCGCCCGAGATCGCCGGCGCGCCGACGCGACGCAGAGGTGTCCGACGGGCGCGGCCCGATACCCGGAGTTCGACGGCAATGGTCGGTGCGGCGACGCGGTCACGACGTCACGACAGACGAACGACGTCGAGCGCGACACGGTGACCGCCGCGTGATGCGCGGCGGTCACCTGCGGTCAGCTCAGGGCAACACCGAGAGCAAGGCGTCCTCGACGGCACCGATGATGAGCGCTGCGTCGCGATGAAGCCATGGCGTCGGCAGGATGTGACGAAGGTCGGTGGCGGCGTCGTCGAGCATGTCGTGTCCCCTCACGACATCCGGGGGACGCCGTGCATCGGGCGACAACAACTCGAGCAGGACCGTCGGGCTCCATGCCACAAGCGCCATGGAATGCAGGCGCGCCCCGGCGCGGGTCCGGCGCTGAGCGATGCCCACCACCTTCGCCGTCGGGCTCGTCACCTCGCCGGGGCCGACGCCGGCGAAGCACACCACATCGGACCAGTCGGTGCGGATGGCGCGGGCGCGGTGGACGAGCAGCCCGGTGGCGCCGAGCCCCTCGAGAGCGCGCACCCAGGCCTCACCCAACCACCACGAGGACACGATGACGTCGTCGTCCCACAGCGGGTCGGTACGAGGCACCCACACATCGACCCACACCTGGGCACCGGGCGCGACGAGCACCGCACCACCACCCGAGCTCCGGCGCACGACGTCGGTGCCGTGGCGCGTCGCACCGGCGGCGTCGACGACATCGATCCCCTGGGTGCTCCCGAGCACGACGGCCGGTGGCCCGACGACCGTGCACAACCCGACGACACGGCGCGAACGCTGACCTTGTGGGGGCCACGCCCCGTGCAGGGCGCGTGCGGTTTCGACGCGCCGCTCGATCGACCAACCACCGCCGGGCGCGGCGGTCACGCCGTCAGGGACTGCTCACCGAGATACGGCGCCCATTCGTCGCGCGCTCCCCCGCTCATGGCGAGGAGCCAGACCCGCTGGCGCGGGGCGCACGGTTGGGTGCGCAGGACCAGGCCCACCTCGTGGGGGAGACGGTCCTCCTTGCGGGTGTTGCAGCGGCGACAGGCCGCCACGACGTTGTCCCACGCGTGCATACCGCCCCGGCTGCGGGGCATGACGTGATCGATGCTCTCCGCCGCCAGGCCGCAGTACTGGCAGCGGTGACCGTCGCGCGCGAAGACGGTGCGCCGGTTGACCGCCACGGTCCGGTCGTGCGGTACCCGGACATAGCGCGCCAGTCGAACCACCGACGGCTCGGGGAAGGCGGTGCGCTCGGAGCGGAAGATCCGGTCGGTGGCATGGACGAGCTCAGCTTTGGTCGCGAGGACCAGGAGCAGGGCGCGCCGGGTGGAGACGAGCCCCAACGGCTCGAATGTCGCATTGAGCACGAGCGCTCGGCTCGTCCCATTGGCGCCGGCTTCCCTGGCCAACATCACCGATGAGGCTACTCCGGCCAGCGCCGTTGCCTCCGGCGTGCGTCCGCCTCAGCGTCGGCGCCACCGACCCATGGTGCTGCACCAGGCGATGAACGACACGACGTCTGCACCTTCGGGCACGGCGTCACCCGTTCCGCCGTAGGCGGTCTCCATGCGAAACCGCCACAGCTGCTCGTCGGGCACCGGGAGCAACGGCCACCGGTGCCACCATCCCGGCCGGGCCAGCCGGGCCGCTTCGGCCACGGCCGCGGGCCACAACCAGGGGCGACGGGCGAGCGCCCCGACCACCGCCTTCATCGTCGGTCGCGATGTCGGACCGCCGTGGTGCGCGGCCTCACCTCTCGCCGTCATGGCACCTCCACCAGTCCCCGTTGGGCCGCTCGCCAACCCAGTGCGCCGGCGCCGACGAGTGGACCCCCCGTTCCGAGTCCGCTCGGCACGATGTGGGCGCCGGTGGTGAACGAGAGTCGGGCGCGGTCGTGCAATTCCACGTTGGCCGCGGTGAAGAACGGGGCACCGAATCCGAGTGCGACGGACCCCCCCACCACCACGAGCTCGATGTCGAGCAGGCTCACCACCGAAGCCACCGCCCGACCCACCAGACGACCTGTTCGTGAGATGACTTCGGGTGAGGCTTGGGCCGGTGGTCTTCCGGTCACCGCGGCGATGGCGGTACCCGACGCCTCGGCCTCCAGACACCCGCGCGCTCCGCACCCGCACCCACGACCGTCGGGCTCGACGATCACGTGACCCACGTGGCCGGCGTTCCCCGACGCGCCGTCGAGCAGCCGGTTGTCGACGACCAGACCTCCACCCACGCCGGTGGAGACCACCATGGCCAGAAAGTCACGCTGGTGTCGCGCCGCACCGGTCCAACCCTCGGCCAGCGCGAACGCCTTGGCGTCGTTGTCCAACTCGACCCCGAGGCCGGTGATCTCCTCGAGCCGGGCGCACAGCGGGAAGTCTCGCCATGCCGAGATGTTGAGGGGCGACACCGTGCCCCGGTCGCGGTCCATGGGCCCACCACATCCCACCCCGCACACGATCAGGTTGGCGTCCCCCGTCGGGCCACCGGGTCCCGTCGCCTCGTTGTGGACGTGGTCGACGAGCCCCGCTAATGCGGCGAAGAGCACTTCGGCGTCCTCGGTCTGCGGTGTGGGGACCCGGTGGGCGACGAGCAGTTCGCCGGAGCTGGTCACGAGACCCGCCGCCAGCTTGGTACCTCCGATGTCGATCGCCAGGCAGAGGTCCACGGCTACGCGCATGTCACCAGGCGCCCGACGGTCGATGAGCGGGGTCGGCGGGTCTGTCAGCGGTTGCGACGAAAGCGGTCGCGCAACCAGCCGCGGGTGTCGCTGAGGGCATTGCCGAGGCCGTCGGTCCGCAACGAGTGACCGATCTCATCCCACCCCGCCTTGCCCATCCGGCGCACGTTGGTCCAGAAGGTGACGAGGGAGGCGAACATGATGAGCACACCGAGGAACCCGAGGAACACGTTATTGGTGAAGAAATAGAGCATGACCGCCAGTCCTGCGACGAACCCGGCGATGGACCACTTCAGGTATCGGCCCGCGAACCGGTAGACGCTCTCCGACCGGACCCGGTCGGCGAACGCCGGGTCCTGCTGGTAGAGCGCTTGCTCCAATTCGTGCAGCACACGCTGCTCATGCTCGGAGAGCGGCACGCTCACCCCCTTCCAGGCCCCGTCGCGACGTAGCGCGCGTCAATCAATCTTAGGCACGGGCGAAGGGCAAGACAACGGCGCCCGCCATTCTCCGCTCCCTCCATTCCTAGCCTCGGTGGACGGTCTACTCCCTGGTCCGAACCGAGAATCGGGGGTACCGGCGGCGTCGGGAAGCCGGCGCGCCACCTTCGATCGCTCATCGCTGCGCACCCGTCGACGGCGCCGGCACGGTCGGCCCCCACTGGGTGTCACCCCGCTCCTTCACCGCCAGCCCTTCCCTTCCCACCAGGGCGGCCGGGCCCACCGACGCGTTGCCGTAGCGGGCCCGGATCGCCGACACCGCCGCTTCCACTTCGTGCCAGGCCAGCTGGCGAGGAACCGCCGGGGCCGTCCCCACCTCGAGGTCCCCGACCAGTCCACCCCGACCCGAACCCACCAGGCGCGTCGGGCCCGGTCCGGCCACGCCCGCCTCGTCGCCGTCGTCGAAGGAGAGCTGGCGAACCGTGGTGTCGGTGTCGAGGAGCCCCGAGACCGACACCCCCAGGAGGCGCACACCCGGGGACACGTCCACAGCATCGAGCAGCGCCCCGGCCACGACCCCGAGGGCGCGTGGTGAGTCGAGCGGCGCCCCGACCGTGTGCGACCGAGTGATGGTGACGCGATCGCCGTACCGGACCTTCACCGTGATCGTCCTCCCCACCAGCCGCGCTTCGCGCAGGCGCGTCCCCACGGCGTCGGCCATGCGCACCACGTGACCGTGCAGACCGTCGTGACTGTCGATGTCCACGGCGAAGGTCTCCTCGTGGCCCACCGACTTCACTTCTCGGGTCGCCACCACCGGTCGGGGATCCTCACCCCGAGCCAGCTGGGCGAGTTGATGTCCGTTGGCGACACCGACGGACCGGCACAGCGTGTCCTCGGGGATGCGGGCCAGATCCCCGATGGTCGTGACCCCGAGGGCATCGAGTCGTCGAGCCGTGGCAGGGCCCACTCCCCACAGCGCCCGCACCGGCAGGGGGTGGAGGAACGACAGCTCCTGGGCCGGGAGGACCACCACGACTCCCGGGCCGGGACGGGGGCCCTCGGCGGTGAGCACCGGCTTGGCGGCCCGCGATGCCAACTTGGCGAGCAGCTTGGTGCGGGCCACGCCGACTCCGCATTCCATCTCCATGTCGAGCCGCACAGCCTGTTGGATCTGGCGGGCCACCTCGGGAGGAGCTCCGAGGAGACGGCGCGCCCCCGCCACGTCGACGAACGCCTCGTCGAGCGCGATGCCCTCCACCACCGGGGAGAAGCGCTCCAGCACGGCGTGGAGGCGCTCGCTCATCTCCACGTACCGGGAAAACCGGCCCGGGAGGAACACGGCGTGAGGACAGCGGCGCCGGGCTTCGACCGACGGCATGGCCGAATGGATGCCGAAGGCGCGCGCTTCGTAGGTGCACGACGCCACGACGCCACGCGCGCCGGCGCCACCGACGATGACAGGGCGCCCCACCAACGACGGGTCGTCGAGGACTTCCACCGACGCGTAGAACGAGTCCATGTCGACGTGGAGGACGGTGCAGAGATCAGAACCGTCCGACACCGGGTCAGCCACCGAGCCGCAGACGCCGGAAGCCCTCGGCATACCCCACCCCGGCCCAGCGTCCGTCCTCCTGGGCGCGTTCCCGTACCGCCCGGCGGGCCCACTCCCCGCCGTCGGCGAACTGGCTGGCGTGACACGACACCGCCGCCACCTTGGCCTCGATCGTGGCCGTGACGTCCACCCACACCGTGGGCTCGAGAGTGCCCGACAACAGAGCGGTCTGGACCTGATACGCGGCGCCCGCCTCGGGGAAGTAGTGCGGAAGGGCCGCCGCCGGTGACAGCGCGTCGAGCAGCGCGAACCCCGTCGTGCGATGGTCACGGTGATTGAAGTAGTCCTCACCGAAGAACACGGCGGTGGGGTCGGGCCCGAGGACGGTGAGCGGGCGGAGCCTGCGCACCCAACGCACCAGGGTGGCGCGCAGCGCAGTGTCGTCGACGAGCTCGCCGTCGGGATAGCCGAGAAAGTGTTGACCGGTGATTCCGAGGATCGCCGCCGCCCCGGCCGCTTCTCCCGCTCGGCGTCGGGCCAGGACGTCGGGGTCGATGTCGGGATCGGTCGTCCCCTTGTCGCCGTGGGTGCAGATGAGGACGTGGACTTCCGCGCCCGCACCGGCCCAACGGGCCAACGTGCCCCCACACGAGACATCGGGGTCATCGGGATGGGCATAGACGGCGAGGACCCTGTCGGGGACGTCGTCGAGAAGCTCGGCCACCCGACGTCAGGCCCTGCGCTTGGGCTCGGTCGTCTTGGTGAGCAGGCCCACTTCGCGCTGGAAGTCGCCCAGGTCCTCGAACCCCTTGTAGACCGAGGCGAAGCGCAGGTACGCGACGTCATCGACCTCGCGCAGGCGCTCGAGGACGGCCACGCCGATCTGCTGGCTCGACACCTCCACACCCTCACCCCGCAATGCTTCCTCCACGCGCTGCGCGATCTCCTCGAGCCGCTCCTCGGTCACGGGTCGGTTCTTCGTGGCGGCCCGTACCCCGGACACGACCTTGGCGCGGTCGAAGGGCTCGCGTTGCCCGGCCCGCTTGACGACCCACAGCGGCGCCTCCTCGAGCCGCTCGTAGGTGGTGAAACGTCGGTTGCACGACAGGCATTCGCGGCGGCGGCGGATAGCCACTCCGTCCTCGGCCAAACGTGAGTCGACGACCTTGTCCTCGAGACTCTGACACCACGGACACCGCACCGGTCCAACCGTAGTGCCACTCTCTGAGCGCTCAGGGAAGGGTCAGTTGCTCCCCGGGGACCACGTTGGGGCCTCCCGCCTCGGCCTCGAGCTTCGCCACGACCGGTCGGGGATCACCCGTCGGGTCGAGCCGAACGGCGATGGACCACAGCGTGTCCCCCCGCTCCACGACGTAGGACGAATGCGACGCCACCTTTTCCCCCGCCAGAGCGGGACCGGGGGTGGCGAGGGAACCCCCGGTACCGCTCCACGGCAGGGCGAGGGCGACGAGCAAGCCCGCCGCCACCGTTCCGAGCACGAACCGCCGGCGCCGGACTGCGACGCTCGGCCGGGTCGTCCGCCCGTCGGTGATGCACCCGGCACGCGTGGGACGCCCCTGGTGGCAACGACGGTCGGGCTCGGACTGGGGAAGATGCCGGCCGGGCGTGGCACCGCCATGGGCGGGACGCGACGGCGCCGGAGGCGCTCCCGGGGCCACCACCCGGAGCGCCGCCTGACGGCTCCGGCGTCGGGTGGGGATGGGCGACAGGGCAACGGCCATCAGGCCCCGTCCCGGGTGAATTGAGTCGAACAGGTGTTCGTCACGGCTCCATCACAGCACGAACAGGTGTTCGTGTCAAGGGGCCTGCGGGCCCCCCGTCGTGGTGCGAAACCGATCACAGAGACACGTTCGCACGGGGGTGTGACACCGACTCCACCCCTGCGTGGAGGGTCCGTCACGAACAGGTGTTTGATCCGGGGTCCCCCGGAGGGTACGGTGTCACGAACTGGTGTTCGCCTTCCGGGGCCGGGCTCCCAGGGCGTCGGGATGAGGAGAGCGACATGGCCGAGGCATTGACCGGGAAGCGGCTCGAGATCCTCGAGTTCATCGGGGACAGCCTGCGTGAGCAGGGCTACCCCCCGTCGGTCCGCGAGATCGGCGAGGCCGTCGGGCTGACCTCGTCGTCGACCGTCCATGCTCATCTGGCCGTGCTCCAGCGCGAGGGGTACCTGCGGCGGGACCCGACCAAGCCACGCGCCATGGAGGTGCGCTTCGATCCCTCCTCCCGGGCTGCCATGGCGGCCAGCCCGGTCCGCCACGTGCCCCTGCTCGGGGACGTGGCGGCCGGTACCGGGGTGCTCGCCAGCGAGAACGTCGAGGAGCTCCTTCCGCTCCCCGAGGACTTCACGGGCTCGGGGTCGGTGTTCATGCTCCGGGTACGCGGGGAGTCGATGATCGAGGCCGGCATCTTCGACGGCGACTACGTGGTCGTGCGCCAGCAGCCCGACGCAGACAACGGTGACGTCGTGGTGGCGGGGATCCCCGGGGAAGAGGGGACCGTCAAGACCTTCGCCCGGCGACGGGGGAAGGTCGTGCTCTCCCCCGCCAACGCCGCGCTCTCACCCATGGAGTTCGCGCCGGACGAGGTCACGATCTACGGGCGGGTCGTCACCGTTTTGCGTCGACTCTGAGTCACATCGACTCCTGAGTCAGGATCGCGCCGGAACCTGCCGGACGGCCGCGGTGGCGAGCAATTGGGGGGGTTCGCCAACCCGGAGGGGTTCGGTGAGTGGATGTCAGTCGGTGAGGAGCAGGGCGGCGAGAACGTCACGCGCCCGTTCGAGCTCGCCGCGCGAGACGTGTTCGTCGGGGGTATGGGCCAGCAGAGGGTCGCCGGGACCGAAGTTGGTGGCGGGCACGCCGATCTCGGCAAAGGTGGCCACGTCGGTCCACCCCACCTTGGCCCGCGGCGGCGCTCCCGACGCAGCCACGAGTGACCTGAGCAGGGGATGGTCCAGGGCCGGAGGCGCCCCCGACGCGGCGTCGACGATCTCGAGCCCGTCACCGGCCGAACGGTCGAGGTCCGCGTCCAACAGATCGCGCAGCGTCTGTTCCGCGGCGTCGACGTCGCCGAGCGGGGCGAAGCGATAGTTAATGGTGACCGTGGCCGCATCGGGCACCACGTTGCCGGCCACACCTCCTTCGATCGCCACCGCCTGGAGCTGCTCGGTGTACTCGCATCCGTCGAGGACGACGCGACGCGGCTCGTAGCGGCCGAGCGCCAGGAGGACCGGGGCCAGGCGGTGCACGGCATTGACCCCCATCCAGGGCCGGGCCGTGTGCGCCCGGCGACCGGCGACCGAGACCACCGCCCGCATGGTGCCCTGACAACCGGCCTCGACGACACCCGCCGTGGGCTCGGCGAGCACCGCCGCGTCGGCGATGAGGAGATCGGGATTCGTGGCGGCCAGCCGGGCCAGACCGTTGTGGCGACGGGCCACCTCTTCACACGCGTACAGGACATAGGTCACGTCGACAGGGGGAGTGGGGATGGTGGTGGCCAGGTCGAGCAGCAGCGCCAGGCCGCCCTTCATGTCCACCGAGCCGAGGCCCCACAGTGTGTCGCCGTCGAGGCGCGCCGCCCGGTCGTCGAAGGGGGGCACGGTGTCGAGGTGCCCGGCCAGCACGACGCGTCGGGACCGACCGAGCGTGGTGCGCGCCACGACGGTGTCCTCGAAGCGCAGGACCTCGAGGTGCGGCGCGGCGCGGAGGTCTGCCTCCACCCGGTCGGCGAGGGCCGTCTCGTGGTGGCTGACCGAGGGGATGGCGACGAGCTCGGCGGTGAGGGCGAGGAGATCGGTCATGTCGTGGGCACCTCGCCCGTGGTCAGGGGCCGACCTGGTGCTCACGTAGCGCCGCTTCGAGCTGGGCCTTGTCGTGGCGCTCGCCGGGCTCGAGTCGCTTGATGACCAGCACACACGGCAAGAAGAACTCGCCCCCCGGGAATTCCCGGCGGCGCGAGGCACCCACCGCAACGCTCCACGGCGGCACCACACCTCGCCCCAGCTCGTCTCCGGTCGCGGCGTCGATGACAGGGATGGTCGGGTTGAGGATCACCCCTTCGGCGAGCACCGCCCCGTCGCCCACCCGGGCACCCTGGGTCACCATGCACCGGCTCCCGATGTTGGCGTCGTCACCGACCATGACCGGTGCGGCGTTGGGCGGTTCGAGCACGCCGCCGATGCCCACACCGCCCGCCAGGTGCACACGGGCCCCGATCTGCGCGCACGAGCCCACCGTGGCCCAGGTGTCGACCATGGTGTCGGCGCCGACACGGGCCCCGATGTTGACGTAGCTCGGCATCAGGATCACGCCGCGGTCGAGAAACGACCCCCAACGCGCCGACGCGCCGGGCACCACCCGGACGCCGGCGGACTTGTACCCGGTCTTGAGCGGCAACTTGTCGTGGTACTCGAAGGGCCCGAGCTCGGCCGTCTCCATGGCACGGAGCCGGAACAGCAACAAGATGGCGGTCTTGAGCCAGCTGTGCACCACGACCTCGTCCGTCGCGGCGTCCACCTCGGCCACTCGGGCCTCACCGCGGTCGAGCAGGTCGATGGCCTGGGTCACGACCCCGAGCGCGTCGGCGTCGGCGGGGCCCAATTCCCCGACCCGGGACCACAACTCTTCGATCTGGGACGCCAAGTCGGCCATCGCCTGAGGTTACCGGGCGGCGCCGTTGCCTCCAGAGCCGTGCCCCGACGACAGACGCCCCAGGTGCGGGTGATCCGACGACGCCAGGCGCGTCGCCGCCAGCTCGATCCGGTCGTCGGGTTGGACCGCGGCGACCCGGACGAATCCCGCCGCCTGTTGACCGTAGAACTCGCCCGGGCTGACGAGCATGCCCGCCGCCTCGGCCAGCGCGGCGGTGAGCACCCAGGCCCCGGGCCGGCCCTCGGTCACACCCTGGGCGTCGGCCCACGGAGGCACCGGAACCCACAGATAGAAGCCGCCCGCCGGCAACTCGAGGTCGAGCCCGGCTCCCCGCAGGATCTCAGCCAGACGGGCGAGGCGCCGTCGATACCGCTCGCGCTGGTGCGCGACGTGATCGTCGTCCTCGAAGGCGACGACCGCCGCGGCCTGGATCGGTCCGGGCACCATGAGCCCGGCGTGCTTGCGAACCTCGGCGAGGTACTCGACCAATGTGGGGTCACCGGCGTAGAACCCGACGCGCATCCCGGCCAGGTTCGAGCGCTTCGACAGGGAGTGGACGGCCAGGACCCCGTCGTGGCCCGATTGGGCGATGCTCGCCGGGGCGCCGTCCCAGGTGAACTCGGCGTAGCACTCGTCGGAGAGCACCGGCACGGCCCGAGCCCGTCCCCACGCCGCGGCCCCAGCGAGGTCGGACAGGGCGCCGGTCGGGTTGGAGGGACTGTTCACCCACAGGCACAGGGCGCGTGCGGCGTCCTCGTCGGAGACGGCGGACAGGTCGAGCCCGCCGTCGGCACCGGCGGGCACCTCCACCAGTTGGCAGCCGGCCAGGCGCGCCCCCATGGCATAGGTCGGATACGCCAGGGCCGGTGCCATGACGGTGTCACGACCGGGGGTGCGCAGGCGCAAGAACCAAGCGGCGGTGGCAACGAACTCCTTGGTGCCGACACACGCGGCGACCTGGGCGGGGTCCAGCGACACCCCGAAACGCCGCCGCATCCAATCCGCCGCCGCGCCCCGCAACGGCGCGCTTCCGATCGATGCGGGATACCCACGTTCGGTCCCCGAGGTGCCGAGGGCGTCGACGACGGCTTTGGGGGGCGGGTCACACGGGGTGCCGACCGACAGGTCGACCGCACCCCCGGGATGGGCGGCAGCGGTCTGTGCCGCCGCCGCCAGGCGGTCGTAGGGATAGGGCGGGGGCGAGAAACCCCCCCCGGTGTCACGGCTGGTCATGACGCCACAAATTCCCGGAACCGGGCGCGCCCGGCGTCGTCGAGCACGACGTGGACCACCGTGGCGGCCTCGCGGTGGGACTCGTCGACCACTTCACCCTCTCGGTGCACCGCGGCGAGGACGTCGCCGCGGTCGAAGGGCACGACGAGCTCCACCACCCGGTCCGCGACACGCAACTGGTCTCCCATGGCCCGCAGCAACTGGTCGATCCCTGCGCCGGTGAGGGCCGACACCACCACCGCCCCCTCGTGCGCGTTGGCCATGCGCGCCGCGGCACGCCGGGCACGATCGGCCTTGTTGATCACGAGCAGCTCTGCCACGGCCCCCGCGTCGATCTCGTCGAGCACGGAGCGGACGGCTTCGATCTGCATCTCGGGCTCGGGTGCCGACGCGTCCACGACGTGCATGAGGAGATCGGCGTCCTTGACCACCTCGAGTGTGGATCGGAAGGCCTCGACCAGTTGGTGGGGAAGCTTGCGGACGAACCCGACGGTGTCGGACAGCAGGACCGTCTCGCCACCGGGAAGAGCCAGGCGCCGGGTGCGGGAGTCGAGGGTCGAGAACAGGCGATTCTCGACGAGCACGCCCGCGTCGGTGAGGCGGTTGAGCAGGGTCGACTTTCCCGCGTTGGTGTACCCGACAAGGCTCACGACGCGTTGGCGCGACCGCAGGCGCGAACGGCTCTGGGTGCGGCGCGTGGCCGAGACCTGCTTGAGATCCGCCTCGAGGCGTGTCATCCGGCGGAGCAGGCGGCGTCGATCCACCTCGAGCTGGGTCTCACCCGGTCCCCGCGTGCCGATACCACCGGCTTGTTGGGAGAGGGTCAGTCCCTTGCCGCGCAGCCGCGGCAGTCGGTAGCGCAGCAGTGCCAGCTCCACTTGGGCCTTTCCTTCTTGGGAGCGGGCGTTCTGGGCGAAGATGTCGAGGATCACCGCGGTACGGTCGATGGCGGTACGGCCCAGGATCTTCTCGAGGTTGCGCTGTTGCGCGGGCGAGAGCTCGTCGTCGAAGACGATGGTGTCGGTGTCGAGGGTCAACGACAGCTCGTGGAGCTCCTCGGCCTTGCCCCGCCCGATGAACGTGGCCGGGTCGGGCCGGTCCCTGCGCTGGATGACCCTGTCCACCACGATGGCGCCGGCCGTGTCCACGAGCAGGGCGAGCTCGTCGAGATCGGCGTCGACGGCGTCAGCCGACGTCCAGGGGAACACCACGCCCACGAGCACGATGCGCTCGCGGAAGCTGCGCTCGATGAGCGTCACTGTCGAGTCGCCACCTCGGTCGCGGCCCCGCCCGACGTCGCCCCTCGGATGGAGGTGACGTGACCGGCGTCGAGCTCCGCGTCGAGCCGGTCGACGAGCGCGGCGAGGACCACCTCGTCCACGGTGACGTCGCCGACCTTCTGGGTCGGACCGGCCAGGGAGATGCCGGACTCGCCGAGCTCGACGTCGAGGGGACCACCGGGGTTGTGCACCCGGACCCGGGTGCCGACCTCTCCGTGGGCATGGGCCGCCGCCACCACCGCGCACGTCCCGGTCCCGCACGCCTGGGTCTCGCCCGCGCCGCGCTCCCACACCCGCAGCGTGAGCTCACCGGCGCCGGGCCCGGGCCACACGAACTCCACGTTGGCGCCACCCTCGACCGAGCGCTCCCAGCGCGGCCCGACCCTCGAGAAGGTGTCGTCACCGGGTTCTGCGCCGAAGAGCACGACATGCGGATTGCCCATGTCCACGCGCTGGCCCCAGCGCGCCTCTCCGAGCACATCCGGGCCGATCTCGTCACCGAGTCTGCCCGGGCCCATGTCCACCCGTCCGTAGCCGAACCCCGCCTCGGGTCCGGGCCGGAACTCCACCGACCGCAACCCACCCATTGTCTGCACCATGACCGTCCCGGATCCCACCATGCCACCGTCGACCGCCGCCTGGACGAGACAGCGGATCCCGTTGCCGCTCATCTCCGCCACTCCGCCGTCGGCATTGCGTAGCTCCATCGCCAGCTCGGCGGGGCCTCGGCCCGAGACAGCGCGCAATACGCCGTCGGCTCCGAGTCCCCGGTGACGATCACACAGGGCGCGCGCTTCTGGCGCCGACAGGGGTCGACGGTCGTCGGGATCGAGCAACACGAGGAAGTCGTTGCCCGCTCCATGGTGCTTTGTCAGGCGAAGTTCGCCTCGGGCGTCCATCGCCCTCAGTCTCCCACCTCGCCCCCGACGCCGGTGCCTGAGTGCGGTGGCGCGGTTGGCGATGCATCCCAGAGCCCGAGGAGCTGTGCCAGGAGGTCACCGTCGGGATCGAGCCACGAGATGCGGGGGTCTCGCCGGAACCACGCCCACTGGCGACGGGCGAACGCCCGGGTGCGGCGCTTGGCTTCGGCGACGGCGTCGTCGAGGGCAACCCCCTCCTCCACATGGGCCAACAGCTCCCGGTACCCGAGGGCCTGGCGGGCCGTGCGCGACAGTCCTCTCGGTCTACGGGCGAGGGCGCGGACCTCGTCGACGAAGCCACGATCGAGCAGGTCCGCGAATCGCCGTTCGATACGGGCATCGTGGACGGCCCGGTCGAAGCGGATTCCCACCAGGGTGAACGGTGTGGGTGGATAGGCCTCGAGCCCGGGCCCGAACGACGAGAAGGGACGGCCCGCGCCCATCGTCACCTCGAGGGCTCGCACCACCCGGCGACGGTTGGTGGGCTCCATCCGGGCCGCCGCGGTCGGGTCGAGGGCCATCAGTCGGGAGTGGAGGCGCTGCGTGCCCCCTGGCGTCTGTGCCTCGGCTTCGAGGGCGGCGGCGACATCGGGGAAGCGACCCGGCACCGACAGCTGGTCGACCACGGCCCGCAGATAGAGCCCGGTCCCGCCCACGAGCACGGCGCGATGACAGCGGTCTTCGACACCTCCGAGCACGGTTCGCGCCTCGGACTGAAAGCGGCTCAGGGTGAATTCCTCGTCGGGATCGACCAGGTCCACCAGGTGGTAGGGCACCTCGGCCCTCTCGGCGGTACTGGGCTTGGCCGTGCCGATGTCCATCTCGCGGTAGACGCACATCGAATCGACCGACACGAGCTCGGCCTCCGGTCGCCGACGCGCCAACTCCAGTGCCAGTGCGGACTTCCCCGACGCCGTCGGCCCCACCAACGCGACATGCCCCGGCGCGCCGTCGGGCGCGACATGCCCCGGCGCGCCGTCGGGCGCGACATGCCCCGGCGCGCCGTCGGGCGCGACATGCCCCGGCGCGCCGTCGGATGCCGAGGGCCGGCGCACGAGCCCTACCGTGCCGAGACGGGAATGCGGATGCGCTGTCTCGCGCCGGCGGTGACGCGCACCAGCTCGCCGCGCAGGTGATGGGGTGCGGCCTCGGTGACGAGGACATCGGCGTATGCGCCCGGTACAAGCACCGCGCCGTCGGGTGGCGCGAAATGCACGAGCTTGTTCTGTCGGGTGCGACCCGTGAGCACGTCGGGGTCCCGAGCGCTCGGCCCTTCGACGATGACCTCCTCCACGCGCCCGATGCGAGCCCGGTGTCGAAGCAATGCGGAGCGCTCCACTACCACCCGGAGCTTCTCGAAGCGCTCGGCCACCACCTCGTCGGGGACGTACGAGGCGGTCATCGCCGCTGCTCTGGTGCCCGGTCGTGGCGAGAAGATGAACGTGTAGGCGCTGTCGTACTCGGCCTCGGCGGCGACCTCAAGCGTTCGCTCGAAGTCGTCGTCGGTCTCACCGGGGAAGCCCACGATGATGTCGGTGGTCACCGCCAGATCCGTGATGGCGGCGCGGGCGGCGGACAGGCGCTGCAGATACCGTTCGGCGTTGTACCCCCGGCGCATGGCGCTGAGCACCCGGTCGCTCCCCGACTGCAGCGGGAGGTGGAGGTGCTCGCACACCGACGGCGTCTCGGCCATGGCCGCGATCGTCTCGGGTCTGAGGTCCTTCGGGTGTGGGCTCGTGTAGCGCACCCGCCGAACCCCTTCCACGGCTCCCACGGCGCGCAGGAGTGAAGCGAACAGGGGGCGGCGACGGGTCAAGTCGCGTCCGTACGAATTGACGTTCTGGCCGAGGAGTGTCACCTCGGTGACCCCTCGGGCGCTCAGGCCGGTGACCTCGGCCACGATGTCATCGAATGGTCTGCTCACCTCGGGTCCGCGCACCTGCGGAACGATGCAGAAGGCGCACGAGTTGTCACACCCCATCTGGATGGTGACCCAGGCCGTGTAGGGAAGCTCGCGGACGGCGGACAGGGCGACGGGGAGCTCTGATCCCCCCTCGGGCGCGGGAGCGTCCAGGATCTCGACGACAGGCCCCTCGGTCGCGGCTTGGCGCAACAACGCCGGGGCGCGCGTCAGGTTGTGGGTTCCGAACACGACGTCCACGTGCCCGGCACGCCGGCGAATCGCTTCGCCGTCGTTCTGGGCCAGACACCCTCCGACCGCGATCTGCATGTCGGGCCGGCTCTCTCGAAGCGCCTTGAACTGACCGAGATGTCCGTAGAACTTGTTGTCGGCGTTCTCCCTGATGCAGCAGGTGTTGAAGACCACGAGATCGGCCTGCTCGATGTCCTCGGCCGGCTCGAGCCCGTCGGCCATGAGGAGCCCCGCCAGACGCTCAGAATCGTGCTCGTTCATCTGACAGCCGTAGGTGCGGATGTGGAACGTGCGGGTCATCAGTAGGACCCTTCGACGATGAGCCCCTCGATGTCGGGTCGGAGGAGCAACGCCCGTCCCGGGACCCCGATCTCCTCCATGGCCTGCTCTGCGCCGGCACGCACTCGTTCACCGTGCTCCTCGTCGCAGATCCCGAGCAACGTGGGCCCCGCCCCGGACCAGCACGATGCAAGCGCCCCCGCCCTGACCATGCGAGCCAAGAGTTGGGGGGCCTCGGGGAACAGTGGACTGCGGTAATCCTGGTGGAGTCGGTCCTCGGTCGCCTCTCGGATCATGAGGGAACGATCAGCCAGTCCGGCCAAGAGCAGCGACAGTCGGCCGAGGTTGAACGTGGCGTCGGTCCGGCTCACCTCCTGGGGCAGGGCCTGGCGAGCCTTGGCGGTGGGAAGGGGTCGTTCGGGCACCATGGCCACGAACACGAGACCACCGTCGAGCGGCATGCGGACCGCACGCACCGCGCCACGCACGAGCGTGGCCGCCACGAGTCCACCCACCACCGAGGCCGCCGCGTTCTCGGGATGGCCGTCGATCCGGGCGGCCACTCCCAAAGGATCCTTCGATCCCGCCGCCGCGGCGGCGGCGACCGCCAGGGCGGCGGAGGACCCCAGGCCGCGGGCCACGGGGATGGCGGACCTGACCGTCACAGCCAGTCGGTCATGCCCCACGACATCGATCGCCACCCGGGCGGCGAGGTGCATGTCGTCCTCTTCGAGATCGGCACCTTCGCCCTCGGAGCGGACCACCAGGCGCGGGGCGGGCTCGACCTCGACCTCGACATAGAGGTCGAGCGCGACGGCCAGGACGTCGAAGCCGGGGCCGAGGTTGGCCGCCGAGGCGGGGGCTCGAGCGCGCATTGCTGCCAGGGTAGTGCCGTCCCTCCGCCGCGCCGGGCGGGTCAGGTCAGGATCGCTTCAGGCGCCAGCTCAGGGACGGGCCCCCCAGGCCGTCTGCCACGTGCACCGGCACGAGGATTCGTTCCCGTCCGATCGACGCCGAAAGCGTGCCCACCGACGTCCCTGCCCGAGCTCCGGAATGCAGTGCTCGGTGGGCGAGAGCCAGACTCGGCTCCTGGCCGGGCCACGCCAAGAGCGAGATCGCTCGGGAGGCGACCACCGGCACCCTCTGGAGGGACCACGGCAGTGTCACCTCACCCACCCGAGCACCGCTCGCGGTGACCGGGACCTCGCGCAACCCCGCGGCCACGGCGTCGAGCAGATGCTCGTCGACCCCGTTGGCGACGTCGAGGGGGTCTTCTCCGGGCTGTCCGGTCACCGCCGCGAGCACCAGGACGCGATGACCTGCGACGGTGCGCTCCCCCGCCAGCACGAGACAGCCCATGGCCGCCTGGGTGAACCCCGACTTCACGCCGACCACTCCGTCGGTCCCGACCGACGACACGTAGTTCCAGAGCACACCCGCGACCGGCAACGTCACGGTGCGCTGGGACACCACCGCGGCGAATGTGGGTATCCCCATGGCGGCCTGGGTCACGAGCAACTCGTCACCGGCGGTCCCCGCCGTCCCCGGGTCGAGACCGCTCGCGTCCGCATAGTGCGTGTGAGCCATCCCCAGGGCTGCCGCAGTGACGTTCATCTTGGCGACGAAGGCCGGTATCGTGCCCGCGTCCCACCGTGCCAGGACGTCGGCGAGGTTGTTCGCCGAGTGGACGAGGAGGCCGTCGAGCAGCTGCCGCTCGGTCAACTTCTCGCCGGACTGCACCGGGACATTGGTTGCTCCCGCTCCTGCTTCGGCCGAGGCCTCGGATTGATCGGCAGCGGTCAGGGTGAGCACCGGACCTTGAGTATTCGGAGCCAGCGGGTGGTCGCGCAGAGTCAGGTAGCCGGTCATGATCTTGGTGAGGCTGGCGATCGGTACCGCGGCTTCGGGCCCGGACTGGACCGTGACACCCAGTTGAGGAACCGCCACCGCCGCCTCCCCGGTCGTCGGCCACGGCAGTACCGGCGTGGCCCCGGCCACGGGCGAGGTGTCCGGAAGCGCCCGATGCAGCGCCACGGCCGGAAAGGGCCGGGCCAACTGCACGCCCGTCACCAAGGCCACGCCGACGAGCAGCACCAGCGCCACCCAGGGCCAACGGCGCCGGCGACTCGCACGGTCGACGACCGCCGGTCTGGCCAAGTGCTCGGGCACATGACTGGCCAGATGCTCCGGCACGTGCCTCGCCAGGTGCTCCGGCACGTGATGAACGTGCGAGGCCGGCCGCGACAACGGAGGTGAGAGGACGACGGGAACCTCGCGCGAGACCGGTGGCAATGCCCCGGCCTGCACCGAAGGTCCGGAGACCGGTCCCGACCCGGGATCCGGCGCCGGCGCCACCGTGAGGATCGCTGCGACCGAGCCACCGGTCACGCCCGGCGGCCCGACGGTGCTGCCGTTGACCCCGACCCCGACGGTGGACAGAGCACCGTCGAGCGCTCCCACGGGGGCCGTGGCATCGGTGGAGCCGACATCGGAGTCGGTGAGCGATCCCGCCCCGCGACTGTGGCGGCCTCGGTGTCGGACCACCCCGGCTACCGGTCGGCGAGCTGCTCGAGCTCTTCAGGTGCCATGAGCACGGCGCGAGCCTTCGATCCCTCCGAAGGGCCGACCACCCCCCGGCGCTCGAGGAGGTCCATGAGCCGCCCCGCCCTCGAGAAACCCACCCGGAGCTTGCGCTGCAACATCGAAGTGGACCCTAGCT
Source organism: Acidimicrobiales bacterium (assembly GCA_017882995.1). GTDB lineage: Bacteria > Actinomycetota > Acidimicrobiia > Acidimicrobiales > UBA8190 > Chersky-840. The sequence goes on from JADGOL010000010.1 coordinate 18,785, forward strand.
GAGATCGAACAACCAGCTCCATGGCCACGGAGAGCAGTTCGTCGTCGTCATCGAGACCCTCGCCACCGCGCGTCGAGTTCTCGTCGCCGGCGATGCCCACGACGTATTCGGCACTGCGCTGCCGCTGCCAGTGGGCGACGACGGTCCGGACCTCGCTCTCTGACACCCAGGGGCCCTGAATGCGGCGCGCCACCGACGACGACGCGGTGAGCAGGAGCATGTCGCCCTTCCCGATGAGGCGCTCGGCGCCGGGTTGGTCGAGGATCACTCGGCTGTCGGCGAGCGACGACACCGAGAAAGCCAGCCGGGAAGGGACATTCGCCTTGATCACACCCGTGATGACATCCACCGAAGGACGTTGCGTAGCCAGGACGAGGTGGATACCGACGGCCCGAGCCATCTGCGCGATCCGGCACACCGACTCCTCCACGTCGCGCGCCGCCACCATCATCAGGTCGTTGAGCTCGTCCACCACGATGAGAATGAACGGCAGGCGCTCGCGGTGCACGGTCGGTGACACCGCTTCACGCGACTCCGCCAGGCGCGCCGCCACCCGGTCGGCGACATCGTCGTCGAGGTCCGCACCGTCGGCATCGAGGTCTTCGGCGTCGACATCCACCCCTTCGGTGTCGGGGGGACCGAGTTCGTCGAGCTCACCACGCTCGACCGCTGCGTTGTACCCGGTGATGTCACGCATGCCGGCCTCGGCCAGCACGTCGTAGCGGCGTTCCATCTCGGTGACCGCCCACGACAGGGCGTTGGCTGCCTTCTTGGGGTCGACGACGACCTGTGTGAGTAGGTGCGGGAGCCCGTTGTACTGGCCGAGCTCGACCCGCTTGGGGTCGACGAGGATCAGGCGCAGCTCCTCGGGCGTGGTTCGCATCATGATCGAGGTGATCAACGAGTTGATGCACGACGACTTGCCCGCCCCGGTGGCGCCCGAGATCAGGATGTGGGGCATGTCGGCGAGGTTCTCGATGACGGGCCGCCCGGCGATGTCGCGTCCCAGCGCAACCTCGAGGGGATGGGTGGCCTTGCGAGCCTCGTCCGACGCCAGCACGTCCCCCAACGTCACCAGCTGGCGCAAGCGGTTGGGGACTTCGATCCCGATGGCCGACTTGCCCGGGATGGGGGCCAGGATGCGAACGTCGGCCGACGCCATGGCGTATGCGATGTCCTTGGCCAGACTGGTGACTCGGGCCACCTTCACGCCCGGCCCGAGCTCGAGCTCGAAACGGGTCACGGTCGGACCCACGGTGTGTCCGAGCAAGCGGGTCTCCACGCCGTGCGCGGCCAGGGCGCTCACGAGGGCGCGGCCGGCCTCGCCGATCGCCGAGCGGTCGAGCTCCTGGGCCTTCGAGCGCGACAGCATCTTCATGGGCGGGAGTCGCCAGTCACTCGTCGCGGCTGTCGAGTCCATCGAGAGCGACCCGTCTCGGGGGGGGCTCGACACGGCCGACACGGCGTGCGGGTCAGGCCGGGCGTCGACCAGGTTGTCGTGTTCTCGGTCGGCGTCGGGCTCGGCAGCCACGGGCTCGGCGGGCGCGACCGGAGTTTCGAGTGGGAGCGCTTCGTCGAGATCGAACAGCACCGGGCGTTCACCCCGGCGCTTGCGCAGGTGACCGGTCGCCACGACCTCTGTCTCGGGCTCGATCTCGAACTGGTCGCCGAGCTCGTCCTCGACCTCGGCGTCCTCGTCGACGTCGTCGCCGTGCGGAACCGCTGCCTGCCACAGCTCACGACCGACGCGAGCTACTCCGGCCAGCGCAACACGCAGGGTCACACCTGTGAAGAGCACCAGGGCCAGTGTGACCAGGGCAAGCAGGACTACCGATGCCCCCCAGTCCCCGAGCCCCGACCGCAGGGGGTTGCCGAACGCCGCCCCGACGAAACCCCCCGCACCGGAAAGGCGCTTCGACGAGGCGGAGAGGCGCGGCGCCCCTCCGGCGAGGTCGGACAATCCCGCCACCGAGGCCAGCGTCAGCGCCAATCCGACTCCGGCACGGGCCGGCTCGTGGCGAGGACGTCCGGCGATGAGCATGACTCCGGCGGCAGCGAACGCCGGCGGGACCAGAAACCGGCCCACCCCGAGAACCATCCCGAGTCCGTGCCGCACCCCGTGCCCGACCGGGCCTAGGGCATTGACGTAGAGCCCGAGCGCTCCGAGGATCCCGACGGTGACGAGCCCGATCCCCCACGCGTCCTCGACGTGGCCTTCGAGCACCGACAGCGCCGAGACGACCCACGCCGGTCGCCGGGCCCGACTCGGTGCCCGGCGACGCCGGGCCGCAGCGGGGCGCTTCGATGCCCGCGTGGCGCGGGAGCGACCTTTGGCCTTGCTCCGGCGTCTGCCGGGTGCCGACCGGGAAGAGGGGCGTGAGCCCACCCGGCGGCGCTTCGTCGTCACCACAATGGCCCCAACGCTAACAGCCACCCCATGACCATCCGAGGATCGGGTGTCAGGGCTCCGACCAGGGAGAACTCCGGCTGTATCGCCGGGATCGTCCTCAAACCGTGACGACCACGGGCACGATCATCGGTCGGCGTCGGGTCCGCTCTCCCACCAGCCGGCCGAGGGCCTTGCGGGCATGGCGGCAAAGGGTCTCGTGGTCGGTGGCGCCCTCGGCCAGAGCCTTCTCGAGAGCGGCCCGCACCACGTCGCTCGCCTCCCCGAGCAGTGCCTCGGCCTCCGGGGCGTGAATCCAGCCCCGGGTCACGATCTCGGGTGGGCTCACCACCTCGCCCGCATGGGGGTCGACGGTCGCCACCACGAGGACGACCCCCTCCTCGGCGAGCATCCGGCGGTCCCGCAACACCCCGTGGCCCACGTCGCCGACGGTTCCGTCGACGTAGAGGAACCCGGCGGGAACCGAGTCTCCGCGGTGGATCCCGTTGTCGTCGATCACCACCGAGTCGCCGTCCTCACACAGCAGAGCCTTGTCGTCGTCGACCCCCATGCGCGTGGCCAGCTGGATGTGGTTTACGAGGTGCCGATACTCACCGTGGACGGGAATGAACCACTCGGGATGCGCCACGGACAAAAGGACCATGAGCTCACCCTGTCGAGCGTGCCCACTCACGTGCACGGGCTCGACACCGGTATGGATCACTTCGGCACCGCGACGGTACAAGCCGTCGATGACCCGTCCCACGGCCCACTCGTTGCCCGGAATGGGATGGGCGCTGATCACGACGACGTCGTCGGGGCGTAGGTGCAACCACTTGCTGTCGCCGGCCGCCATCAGCGACAAGGCCGACATCGGCTCACCCTGCGATCCTGTGGACACGACACAGACCTTGCCGGGGTCCAGGTCGTCGACGTGCTCCACATCGACGACCTGGTCCGGAGGAAGGTCGAGGAGCCCGAGCCGCCGAGCCAGCTCCACGTTCTTCGCCATGGAACGACCGAGTGTCGCCACCTTCCTCCCCGTGCCGAGGGCGGCGTCGACGACCTGCTGCACGCGGTGGATGTGGCTGGCGAAGCATGTCACGATGATCCGCCGCCCGGCGCGGGCCTCAAAGAGGCGTCGCAGCGTGGCGCCGACCTGCGTCTCGGATTCGGTGAAGCCGGGTTCCTCGGCGTTGGTCGAGTCCGACAGCAACAAGCGCACCCCGGGTCCCGAGGCGAGAGTCCCGATCCGGGCCAGGTCGGTGAGCCGACCGTCGACGGGCGTGAGGTCGATCTTGAAGTCGCCCGAATGAAGGATCACGCCCTGGGGTGTGTGAAACGCAGTGGCGAACCCGTGCGGCACGGAGTGGGTGACGGGGATGAACTCCACCTCGAAGGGCCCGATCTGGCGCCGCTCCCCGTCGGTCACCTCGACGAATCGGGCTCGGTTGGCCAGGCCCGCCTCTTCGACCCGATTTCGGGCGAGCCCGAGGGTGAGGGCGGACCCGTACACGGGCACCGACAGGTCACGAAGCAAGAAGGCGAGCCCGCCGGTGTGGTCCTCGTGGCCGTGGGTCAGGACCACCGCCTCGACGGCGTCGGCCCGCTCGCGTAGGTACGACAGGTCCGGAAGGACGAGGTCGATGCCCGGCATGTCGGGCTCGGGGAACATGATCCCGCAGTCGAGAACGACGATGCGGCCGTTGAGCTCGAAGCACGCACAGTTCCGGCCGATCTCTCCGAGCCCGCCCAGAAAACTGACGCGAACAGGATCAGGCAAGCGACCCGCCTGCGCGCGCACCGGCAACGGCGTGCACGTCGCGCCCGAGGTTGGAGATCACGGTCCGGGCCTGCTCGTCGAGATCGGCGGGCGCGGCACCGAGCGGAAGTCGGCACTGGCCCGAAGCCAGGCCGAGGACCCGGCACGCCGCTTTGGCAGGTAACGGGTTCGGGTAGGTCTCGCTCGACTCGAAGTCGTAGGACTCCAGCAGCCTGGCGTTCCACGCGCGCGCCCCGTCGGTGTCGCCTTTGAACCAGGCCGCCACCATGTCCGCTATCTCCTCACCGGCCCAGTGCGACGCCACACTCACGGCACCGACTGCGCCCAGGGCCAACAACGCCAGCGTGAGCGCGTCATCCCCGCTGTAGAGCTCGAAACCCGCTGGTGCTTCGGCCATCAGCCGTGCCGAACCGGCGGGGTCGGCCGTGGCGTCTTTGACGCCGACGATGTTGGGCACCTCGCGAGCCAGTCCCACCATGGTGTCGCGGGCAATCCTGCGCCCGGTGCGCACCGGGATGTCGTAGAGGACGACCGGGAGCTTGGTACACGCCGCCACGGCGCGGAAGTGGGCCGACAGGCCGGTCTGGGAGGGCCGTGAGTAGTAGGGGGTCACCACGAGGGCGCCGGCCACACCGGCCGCCTGGGCGAGCTTCGTACACTCAATGGTGTGGCGGGTGTCATTGGAGCCGGTGCCCGCCAGCACAGGGACCGTGACCGCTTCGGTCACCGCCTGCCACAGCTGACCGAGCTCGGCGTCGGAGAGCACGGGACCCTCACCGGTGGTGCCGGCCACGACGAGGCCGTCACTCCCGTGGCTCGTGAGCCAACGGGCGAGCGTGACCGCACCGTCGACATCGAGCCCACCGTCCTCGTCGAACGGTGTGACCATGGCGGTGATGACCGCGCCGAATCGGCCCGGTCCGGATGGCGACTTCACGCCCTCAGGCTAGCCCCACCGCCGGGCACCGGCCGCGGCCGAACGGAGCTAGGCGACGGCGCCGGCGCCGGGGGTGCTCTGCAGACTGTCGTATTCCTCGCCGGTGTCGGCCCAGTCCTCGAATCCGATGACGCCGAGCTCGGTGAATTTCACCCGCAACCAGCCGTCGGCGGCGTCGAGCAGCCCCAGTTTCTTGCAGTTGGGAACGATCTTCGAGAAGAGCAAGGACTGGAAGACCTGGCGGTCGGGGATCTGCATGAGTAGCGGCACGATCTCCTTGGGGTTGACCCCCATGCGTTCCCACACCTCTTGCTGGAGGAACCGGTCGCGCATACGCACGGCCGCCTCGAAGGCGAACTCCTGGCGCTCGCGGATCTCGGCCGCGGAGAGCTGCTCGTAGTACTCCTGGAGGCTGAGCACACCGAAGGCGACGTGGCGAGCCTCGTCCGACATCACGTAACGCAGCAGTTGCTTGAGCAGCGGCTCGGTCGTCATCTGGTGCATGAAACCGAACGCGGCCAGCGCCAACCCCTCGACCATGATCTGCATGCCCAGGTAGGTCATGTCCCACCGCTGGTCGGCGATGATGTCGTCGAGCAACAGCCGGAGATGCGCGTTGATCGGGTAGTGGCCCGACAGCTTGTCGTCGAGGTACTTGGCGAAGACCTCGACGTGACGCGCCTCGTCCATGACCTGTGTCGCCGCGTAGTACTTGGCATCGATCCACGGGACCGACTCGACGATCTTGGCCGTGCACACGAGGGCGCCCTGCTCGCCGTGCATGAACTGCGAGAGCGTCCAGTTCTGGCTCTGCACGCCGAAGTCGATCCACTCCTTGTCGCCCCACAGCGCCATCGAGGTCCCGCTCACGTCGAGGCCTTCTCCAAAGCCACCGTTGGCGACGGCATTGGCCACCACGAGCGCCTCCTGGTCGACCTCTGTCTCCCAGGGAAGGTCGGTCTGGCCGTTCCACTGCGACTTCTTGGCCTTCTCGTAGAGCTTCTCGAGCTTGGGACGCTGACCCTTTTCGTAGTCCCACGTGAAGATGGTGTCGTAGACCGAGTGGACGGTATGGCGCTCTTCGTCGACGTCAGTGTTCACGACCGAGAGGATCGCCTCGAGGTCGTTGATGTCGTCGCGGCCGATGATGTCGACCGTCTCGCGCATCTGCTCCGTCATGATGCTTCCCCCTTGGTGGGCAGTGGACTGTGGGACTGCAGAGTTCGCGTGGTCCGGACCCCGGCGCCGGCCGGCGATGTCGCATCGACACCCTGGGGAACCCGCAGGGCGCGGATCCCGGGCAGCACGAACAGGCGCACGAGTCGGCGCACGTCCGCGGCATCGGTGAGGTCCACGCCGTCAGCGGGACACACCAGGTACGACACGACGATGCGCGCCGCCCATTCCGCCACGCGTTTGGACTCCGCCTGGTCGAGCCAGCGCCCGAGGAACGGGGTCGTGAACACACAGGTCACGGCGAGCACCTCGTCCATGCGGGCGAAGGCCAGTTGGGAGAGGACCATCTCGGGCTCGTGCGCCCGCAGGTTGGCGAGGGCGGGATGTTCGGTCACCCTGGTGGCGGCTTCGGTCATGCCCGCCACGAGCACGTCCTCGAGGTCGGTGGCCTCACCCATGCGCACCGCCAGCGCGCTGAAGAATCTCGACACCTCGGTGTCGACGACGGCGCCGAGCACGGCGTCCTTGCCTCCGGGAAAGACCCGGTAGACGGTGGCCCGGCTGCATCGCGCCGCCCGGGCTACGTCATCGAGCGTGGTCTTGGCGACTCCTTGGCGGGCGATGCACGAGAGGGCTCCGTCGATCACCCGCACCCGGACCGGAGGCGGGGCGACACCGCTGTCCGACCCGGAATCACGCGCGGCCTCTACCCGCACCAACTCCAGTCTTGCCGCGCCCACAATGAGACAGTATGGCTCAAGATGTCTCATTGTCAATGGTCCCCACCGGGGCCGCCCGGCGCGCTCAGGGGCGGGCTGGCCCCACCTCGCCGACGACGCCGGCGAGCAGCTCCGTGCGCACCAGGGCGGCGACCTGTTCGGGGTCACCGAGATCCCAGTGCCCGGGCGACGAGATGTACGAGAGGATCATGCGGGCCAGGAAGTCCGCCGCTTCGTGGATCTCGACACCCTCGGCCATGCCGTGCTCGTGCAGATACGGCACGAGGAAGCCGGCGATGAGCCCGACCGTCCGGTTGGACTCCACGGTGAGCTTCGGCATGAGCACATCGGGCTCGATCTCGAGCATCTTCTGGAGCACCTCGTGCTCGATCAGCGATCGGCGGGCGAAGAGCAGCCCGCGGTCGAGTACCTCCTCCAACGACGTCGCCCCGTGAACCTCTTCGTAGAGACGGCCGAAGAAGGCGAGGAACTGCCACGACACCACCGCGTCGATGAGCTCGTCGCGACCGCCGGGGAAATACCGGTACACCGTCGCCCGAGACAACCCAGCTTCGCGCGCCGCGTCCTCGACGGTCGTCTTGGACAATCCCCAGCGCGCCACACACGCATAGGTGGCTTCGAGGATGCGCTGGCGCGGCCCGTCCATCGAGCCCCAGGCTACCGCCGCGACGTCAGAATCCGAGGAGGGTGTCGAGCCCGACGGTGAGACCAGGCCGTTCTGACACTGCCTTCACGGCCAGGATCATCCCGGGCATGAACGAGGTCCGGTCAAAGGCGTCATGGCGAATGGAGAGACTCTGGCCGACGGCTCCGAAGAGCACCTCCTGATGGGCGACCATGCCGTGGAGGCGCACCGAGTGGATGCGAATTCCTCCCGGGCCCTCTCCCCCGCGCGCCCCGGCCAACACCTCCGACGCTGTCCGGTCGGTGGGCCATGGGTCGCCACCGGCGCTGTCGCGCGCCTTCACCAGACGATCAGCGGTGGTGAGCGCGGTACCCGAGGGCGCGTCGAGTTTGCCGTCGTGATGCAGTTCCACGATCTCCACCCCGTCCATGAACGGCGCCGCCAACTCGGCGAAGCGCATCATGAGCACCGCCCCGATGGCGAAGTTGGCCGCCATCACACAATTGGCCGCCGAGCTCTCGAACAGCGCTCGGAGCTCATCGAGCACGCCGGCGCCGATTCCGGTCGTGCCCACCACGGCGTGAACCCCGTGCGACGCGCACCACCGCATGTGCTCGACCGCCGCGTCGGCCACGGTGAAGTCGACCGCCACCTGCGCGCCCGAGCGCTCGAGGTCCTCGACGTCGCCCGCCACCTGGAGCCCGGCCGCGTCTTCGCCGATGACCTGGCGCAGGTCGATCCCGGCCAACGCCGGGTCGACGGCGGCGACGAGCTCGAGATCAGGGTCGTCTGCGATGGCTCGGCACACCTCGCGTCCCATCCGCCCACCGGCGCCGAGCACTCCCACTCGTGTCATGGGCAAACCCTATCGACGCCTCCGCGAGCCGACGGCGCTGTCGGTCCCAGGTCGAGAGCCAACGGTCACGGGGCGTCGGGATCGAAGGGGCCCACAACCGACAAGGTCCGAGTCTCGGTCGCCAACGCCGCTGCCACCGCGGCCACATCGTCGACCGTGACGGCGTCCACCTTGGCCAGGATCTCGTCGACCCCGAGGACCTGGCCGTGCAGCAGCACACTCGACCCGATCCTGCTCATGCGCGCCCCCGAGTCCTCGAGCGACAGGAGTGTCTCGGCCCGCAGGTGCCCTTTGGCCACAGCCAGCTCCCGGGCGGTGATGCCTTTCTCGCCCATGCGGTCGAGCTCGCCGTGGACCAGAGCCAGGACCTCGCGAGCGTGCTCGGGCGCGGTGCCGACACTCACCGTCATCGTGCCGACCTCTTCGTAGTGGATCCGTTCCGACCAGATCGAGTACGCGAGACCTCGTCGCTCGCGTACTTCTTGGAACAGCCGGCTCGAGATCCCGCCACCCAGGACGTGGTTGAGCACGGCTAACGGCCATCGTTGCGGGGAATGCCGGCCCGCACAGCGCATGCCGACGACCAGGTGGACCTGTTCGGTGGGACGGGCGTGGACCGTCAGGGCCTGCCCAGCGTGCCCCGGAGGAACGCGCGGAGGCGGGGCTCCACCGGAGCGAGGCGCGAATCGGGCCTCCACATCGAGCGCCAGCCGCTCGTGGTCGACATCGCCCGCCGCCGCGATGACGAGGTTGCCCGCCCGGTAGTGGTGGTCGAAGAAACTCCTGATCTCGCCCTGGTCGAGCGATTCGACGCTGGGTGGCGTGCCGAGAACCTCGCGTCCCAGGGGGTGGGCGGGGAACATCGAAGCCGTGCACTGTTCGGCCGCGAAATCCGCAGGCTCGTCCGCGTGCATGAGGATCTCGTCGAGGATGACCTGGCGCTCCGCATCGATGTCGTCAACTCGCAACGCAGGCTCGGTCATGATGGCCCCCAGCACGTCGAGGCCGAGGGGAAGGTCATCCGCGAGCAGCCGGATGTAGAACGCCGTGTACTCCTTGGTCGTGAAGGCGTTCATGTCGCCGCCGATCTCGTCGACCGATTCGGCGATGTCCGCCGCGCTCCATTTCGCCGTGCCCTTGAACAGCAGGTGCTCGAGGAAGTGCGACGCTCCCGAGTGTGCGTCGTCTTCGTCGCGCGATCCGGTTCCCACCCATACCCCGACCGTCACCGAACGCGCCTCGGCCATCGACTCGGTCACGAGGTGAGCACCGCACCCGAGCAACTCGGTACGGATCATCGGCAACTTCCTACGCTCGCGGTCGGTGTCACCGCAGTGTCACCGACCCCGAGCCCAAGGACGGGACTGCAAGCTCAGAGGAGCGCCGCGCCCGACCCTCACCGCCGACGAGGACGCCGAGGACCACGATCGCCGCCGCGGTCCCCGCCCCGATGACTGCCGCGCTCGCCTCGGTCGCCGCCACCACCACCGGTCGTCGTCGGGCCGGGGCCCAGATCGCCCAGCTCACTGACGAGCTCCGCTTCGAAGGCAGCCTCGAACGATGCCACCGGTGCGGTGGCGGTGCTCTGGGCGGCGGGCCCGCTCTCCGAGCCACGCGATGGACCCGCAGGGCGCGACGAGCCGCCCGATCCGGCACCGGCCGAGCTGCTCGCACCGTTTCCGGTGGGAGCCGGTGGCTCGCCGGCTAGGGACAACGACACCTTGCCCTGGGGGTCGATGTCGTCGACCTTCACCTCGAGGTCCTGGCCGAGAGACAAGACGTCCTCGACCCGGTCGACACGCTTTCCGCCCCCGACCTTGGAGATGTGCAGGAGCCCGTCTCGTCCCGGGAGGATGTTCACGAACGCCCCGAACTTGGTGATGTTCACCACCTTGCCGGGATAGATCGCACCCACCTCCGCCTCGGGGGGGTCCACGATCAGGAAGATCCGGCGCTTGGCCTCTGAAACCGCACCGCCGTCCTTGGCCCCGATGGTCACGATGCCGAAGAGACCGTCGTCGTCGACCGCGATGTCCGCACCCGTTTCGGCCTGCAGGGCGTTGATGACCTTCCCCTTGGGCCCGATCACCTCGCCGATGCGGTCCACGGGGATGTGGAACGACACGATCTTGGGCGCGTTCTCTGACACCTCTTCCCGTGGCTCGGAGATGGCACCGGCCATGACGTCGAGAATCACCAGTCGTGCGTCACGCGCCTGGAGGAGTGCCTTGCCCAGGACATCGGCCGGCAACCCGTCGATCTTGGTGTCGAGCTGCAGCGCCGTGACCGCATCACTCGTCCCCGCCACCTTGAAGTCCATGTCGCCGAAGGCGTCCTCTGCTCCGAGGATGTCGGTCAGCGTGACGTAGGTGCCCTCGTCGTAGACGAGTCCCATGGCGATCCCGGCCACCGGCGCCTTGATGGGGACACCGGCGTCCATGAGCGACAGCGAGGACCCGCACACCGACGCCATGGAGGTGGACCCGTTCGACGACAGGACGTCCGAGACGAGCCGCAGGGTGTAGGGGAACTCCTCTTGCGACGGCACCACCGGGAGCAGGGCGCGCTCGGCCAGGAGTCCGTGTCCGATCTCGCGCCGCTTCGGGCCCCGCATGAAGCCGGTCTCGCCGGTGGAGAAGGGCGGGAAGTTGTAATGGTGCATGTAGCGCTTGTGCTCGTGGATCCCGATGGTGTCGAGAAGCTGGTTCATGCGAGGCATGCCCAGGGTCGTGACGTTCAGGACCTGTGTCTCACCGCGCTGGAACAACGCAGAACCGTGTGTCGTGGGGAGGAGCCCCACCTCCGCCGACAACGGGCGGATGTCAGCGGTGCCGCGACCGTCGATGCGAATGCCTTCTTCGACGATCCGCTTGCGCACGATCTTCTTGGTGAGCGACCGGACCGCGGCCTTGATCTCACGCTCGCGCTCGGGGAACTCCGGGCTCAGCTGAGCGATGATCGACGTCGTGGCCTCGTCGAGAGCGGCGTTGCGGTCGGCCTTTTCGGTGATCGTGTTGGCCTTGGAGACCGCATCGGTCCCGACCGCGGCGACCCGCGTGAAGACGTCGTCTTTGTAGTCGGTGAACAGCTCGTAGGGGATCGTGGGCTTGGTGCCGACCTCGGCCACGAGCGCACGCTGGAGCTCGATCGACTCCCGGATCCAGGTCTTGGCTGCTTCGAGGCCGTCGGCGAGGACTTCCTCGGTGACCCGCGGCGCGCCCTCCTCGTAGTACTTCCACGAGTCCTCGGTGCCCCCGGCCTCGACCATCATGATGGCGATCTCGGTCCCGGCGTCCTCGGACAGGGCCCGCCCGGCGACGACGAGCTCGAAGCACGAGGCATCGCCGTCTTGGTAGCTCGGGTGCGGAGCCCACGTCCCGTCGGTGGTCCACGCCATGCGGACAGCACCGATGGGCCCGTCGAAGGGGATGCCCGACAACATGAGAGCCGCCGAAGCCGTGTTGATGGCGAGGACGTCGTGGGGGTTGACCTGGTCGGCGGCGAAGATCGTCCCCACCA
>JADGOL010000139.1 GCA_017882995.1 Acidimicrobiales bacterium
AGAGGTACCGCTCCTCGCTGAGAGGTGCCGTCATGCGTGACGCGTCGAGTGGACAACGGCTCGGCACCAGGTGGGTCGACCGGTCCATGCGGACCAAGGGCCTCGTGGTCATCGCCGTTCCCATCGCAATCCTCTTCATCGTGCTGGGATCGACGTCGTGGTTCACCCACGTCGACAACCGGGCCCAGGACGTCGCCAGTCATTCCCGACAGATCGTCGACGCCGCCACCACACTCGAGAACAGCCTGCTCTCCGCGCAGACCGGCCTCGGCGACTATCTCCTCACGGGGGACCTGTCGTTCCAGGCGTCGTATGCCCGGGCCGAGAAGGCACTTCCCCCCCAGCTCGGTCAGCTCGAGGCGTTGACCCTCGACTCGGTGCCCGAACAGATCTCGGGTCGTGCCATTCAACGCGACACCGACCAGCTCGTGGCGGCATTGGCCCGCCTGAAAGGTGAGCAGCCGTCTCCGACACCTTCGGCCGGGGTACGGACGCTCTTGCAGTCGGTCAACGTCGAGACCGACAAGCTCCGCCGTGACATCTCCTCGCTCACCGTCCGCGAGAGCGCCGTCATCGTGAGCCAGCAGTCGGACATCCACACCTCGAACATCTTCCTGCCCGCCATCGCCATCGCAGCCGTCGTGCTCGCCCTGGCCGGGGGCGTCATGGTGTCGCAACTGTTCACCACCGGCGTCGTCAGGCGACTGCGTCGTCTCGAGCGAGCCACCGAGGACCTCGAGCGCGGCGAGACGCCGGTCCAGGTGCCGAGTGGGCGCGACGAGATCGGGCGTCTGTCGAAGAGACTCCTCGACACCACCGCCCAATTGCGCGAGCGCGCCGAGGAACGTGACCGCGCCCGGGCCGAGCTCGAGAACATCCTCACCGCCAGCCCGGTGGTGTCATTGCGCTACGACGTCGGCACCCGGCGCTTTTCCTACGCCAGCCCCAACGTCGATCGACTCCTGGGCATCTCGGCCGAGGAGGCCACCGCTTCTCCCGGACATGTCTTCGAGCGCTTCCATCCCGACTCGGCCGACCAGTTGCGCGACGCGCTCGTCGACCGCAGGGCAGGGCACGGCGAGCGCATCGAGATCCTCATGCGCTTCCGACGCGACCCCTCCTCGGAGGACTGGCGCGAAGCCGAAGCCGTCTACACCTTGGAATGGGGCTCATCGGGGGAGCTCCAAGGGCTCGTGGCGTATCTCATCGACGTGTCCGAACGCCATGTCGCGCAGCGCGCCGCGGACGAACGCCGGTTCCTCCTCGAGTCCATCTTCCACGCATCACCCGACACCATCGTCGTGCGCGACATCTCGGGACAGGTCGTGCTCGGCAGCTCGCCTCTGGCTGACATGATCGGCACCACCGACAGCGTGCGCGACGACGGGGACCGCGCCGTGCTCGACGAGCTGATCGCCCGCTGTGTCGGCGGCGAGCAGAGCCCGGACCCGGTGGTGACCACGGGCCGGCTGCCCGGTGGCGAGCTGCGCACCTACGAGACCCGGGCCCGACCGGTCTTCGACCACGGGGGGCGCGTGACCGGGACCGTGACCATCTCGCGCGACGTGACCGAGCGCATGCACCTCGAACAGTCCCTCCGGAACGCCTCGGTCGAGGCCGAGCGCGCCAGTCAGGCCAAGAGCGAATTCCTGTCACGGATGAGCCACGAGCTGCGAACACCACTCAATGCCATCCTCGGCTTCGCACAACTGCTCGAGATGGACGAGCTCCCCGCCGAACAGGCATCGAGCGTCGACCAGATCCAGGTGGCCGGGCGTCATCTGTTGTCGCTCATCAACGAGGTGCTCGACATCTCGCGCATCGAAGCCGGACGCGTGAGCCTCTCCACCGAGCCCGTCGAGGTCAGCGAGGTTCTCGACGAGGTGACGACGCTGCTCGGGCCGGTCGCCGAGGCGGCGGGCGTCGAGCTCTCGGTCGACATCGACGGATCGCGCGTGCTGCGGGTGCGCGCCGATCGCCAGCGCTTGCTCCAGGTGCTGCTCAATCTCGGGTCCAACGCTGTGAAGTACAACTCCCGCGGCGGCTCGGTGGCGTTTCTCACCGGCCCCGGCGACAACGGTCGGATCCGGTTCGAGGTGCGAGACACGGGGCCCGGGATCCCCCATGAGAAGCAGGACCAGTTGTTCGTGCCCTTCTCGAGGCTCGGAGCCGAGCGGTCCGCCGTCGAAGGGACAGGGGTGGGCCTGGCCCTTTCGAAGCAGCTCGTCGAGGTCATGGGCGGAGTCATCGGCGTGGACTCGTATCCCGGGCACGGCTCGACGTTCTGGGTCGAGTTGCTCGCGGCGCCGTCCGCCGCCGTTTCCTCAGGCGCCGACGCCCATCCTCAGGTCGTCGGCCCGGCGCCGCCCCCGTCCTCGCTCGATCTCCCCTCCAACGGCTCGGGGGTGCCGGTGGAGGGGGGCGAAGGGGTCGTCGTGCTCCAGATCGAGGACAACCCCTCGAACTCCGCCCTGGTCGAGCAGGTGCTCGCCAAGCGCCCCGGCGTCAGGCTGATTTCAGCCGGGGAAGGCCGGGCGGGACTCGAATTGGCCCGACAACATCGCCCTGACCTGGTCCTTCTCGACCTCCACCTGCCTGATCTCCCCGGCGACGAGCTGCTGCACCGACTCAAGGCCGTGCCTGAGTTAGCCGACACAAAGGTGGTCGTGGTGAGCGCAGACGCCACGCCGAGCAGGATCAGGGAGATGCTCGACCTCGGGGTCGAGGGTTACCTGACGAAGCCGGTGGACGTCGCAGCTCTCCTCCGACTTGTGGACTACGAGATCGGAGCCAAGCAGGGTGAGGCGGAGTGAAGGGTTGACGATCGAGCAGAACGCAACGCAGGGACGGTCGTGGGGGGCACCTCGACCACAGGGACGAGATCATGGGCGACCGGAGGTAGTGCTGTGACGATGACTTTGCCCGACGAGGACCACATGGTCCTGGTCGCCGAGGACGACATGGCCAGCCGCACCGCCACCCGGCTCTTTCTCCAGCGGGTGGGATACCGCGTGGGCGAGGCCGCCGACGGGCCCGGCACGCTGCGCGAGGCAAGTCTCGGCAGCTACGACCTGGTGGTCTTGGACCTCGGGCTGCCGGGACTCGACGGTGAAGAGGTGCTCGCACGGCTGCGGCGCGACAGCGCGCTGCCGGTCATCGTGCTCACCGGTCGTTCCGAGGAGTCCGAGCGCGTCCGGGTCCTGAACCTGGGCGCCGACGACTACGTCGTGAAGCCGTGCTCTTTGCCTGAGCTCGACGCCCGCATCCGGGCCGTGCTGCGCCGCGGCCAACCGACGCCCTCGACCAACCAGATCGAGCACGACGGGCTCGTGGTCGACCGGGCCGCGCACCGGGTCACCGTGGGTCCGACGACCATCGACCTCACCCCCAAGGAATTCGACCTCCTGGCCTTTCTCGCCGCCACACCGGACCAGGTCTTCACGCGCGAGGAGCTCCTCGAGCACGTGTGGGGATCGACCCAGGAGTGGCAGGACCCGGCCACGGTCACCGAGCACGTCCGTCGTCTTCGTCTGAAGCTCGAGCCCGACGCCGGGAGCCCGCGCTGGCTCCACACCGTGCGCGGGATCGGCTACCGCTTCTCGGTGGTGGCCGAAGACTGAGCCTGGGGGGCCATCGGCGGCGGGCACACCTCGATCACGTTCGGGGCCACCGTCTGGGTGCCCCCGCTCCCCGGAATCGACAACGGAACCGGCACCGGCACCGGCACCGGCACCGGCTGCTCGGGCAGTGTCACCGTGTTCAGGACGACCCCGCCGGCACCGAGAAGCTCCAGGGTGCCCCGCACCTCGTAGGGCCCGGTGCCCGCCGAGGCCACCGCGGGCGCCACCCGGTGGGCGAGGACGGCGACACCGCCCACCGGTGCCATCTCGTCGCTGGTCCCGTCGGGGAAGGTCATGCGCACCGAGGTGACGTCGGTGCCCACCTCGACCGCCACCCACCACACCGGGTCACCCTCGGCGACGCCGAAGACCCCGGTGGCGAGCCCGCTCGGCACGCCCGGCGCGGACGACGGCGTCGTGGTCGTGGGAATGGTGGTGATCGGCGTCGGGGGGACGGGGTTCGTCGAGACCGGGTTCGTGGTCACCGGGGAGGCGGGGCTCGATCCCGGCTGGGCGCCGTTCGAAGAGCCGCTCCCGGACCCGCCCACGACGCCTCCGTCGGGGGACATGACACATTGCGAAGAGGTGATCGCACCTTGTCCGACCGCGTTGTCGTCGGACAGCTCGATCGTCGTCTCGGGTCCCGTCGGGAACATCGGCGACGCCACCGAACCAGACGTCGTCGTCGTGGTCCGGGAGGTGCTGCCCGAGGCGGATCCGGCCATCGGGGTGGGAAGCCCGAGGCACGACACCCCGGTCCGGGCGTCTTGATAGACGCGGATCGTCACGCCGTCGGTGGTGGTCCGGGTGAAGACGCGTGTGGCCGAGCCGATGTCGAGCGACCCGTTGGTGCTGGTGGTGCCCGACGACGCGCCGGGTGAGCCCCCCGAGGCATTCGGACACAGCGCGGCCGGCCCCGAAGACGAGGGCGCCAGGGACCGGGTCCCTCCCGAGGGCGCCGTGGTGGTGGGTGTCGAACCGGGCCCCGAGGCCCGGACCGCCACCGGTGAGGCCGCAGCCTCGCCGAAGTACCCGCCCGCGGCCCCGATCACGAGCGCCAGGGCGGCCGCGCCGACCAGGGCCCGTTGGCGTCGGCGCGTCGTGGACGCCAACCGCCCCGCCAAGACGCCCCAGTCCGCAGGCGCAACGGGCTCGGCGCCTGCCTGCAGGGCCAGGGCGTGGCGCAACCGGAATTCGATGTCGTCAGGCATGGTCAACCACCTCTCGGAGTCGTTCGAGGCCCCGGTGGACGAGTGATCCGACGGTGCCGGGGCGGCACCCGAGGGCGACGGCGATCTCGGCGTCGGGGAGGTCCGAGTAGTACCGGAGCACGAGGGCGGCCCGTTGTCGGTAGGGCAGAGTGGCGAGGGCGGCGCCGAGGACGCCCGCATCGTCGGACCGGCCCAGCTCGGCGGCGCCGTCGACGACGGGCCCGGGCTCGCCGGTGCCGGGACCCGTGGTCGGCGCCCTCCCCTGGGCGGCGTCGTCGGCACGGGGCCCGCGGGTGCGTTCGCGCCAGGCGCGCCGGTGGTGCGAGCGACAGGCGTTGACCACCGACCGGTGCAGGTAGGCGCGAGGGTCGCGCACTCCTCCCCAGTGGCGGTGCAGACGCACGAAGGCGTCTTGGACCAGATCCTCGGCGGTCTCGGGTGAGTCGACCAGGACACGGGCCAGGCGCACCATCGCCGCGAAGGACCCCAGGTAGAGCTCCCCGAACGACGAGGCCCCCGGGGTCCCGGACGCGGGCGGCTCGCCGGGCCGGCGCACCGGTGCCGAGATGCCGGTCGTCTCCGGGTCGGACTCGGTCATCACGACTCCCGCATTCGTGGCCATCGCCTGGTTAGACGCACGGCGGGGCGAGAACCTTGCACCGGGGGGAGAATTTCAGAGCGAGGTGGCGTCGTTCGACGATCGCTGGACCGGGAGGTCGAGGGTCACGAGGGTCCCGCCGTTGCTCTGCATGACGATGGATCCTCCGAGCTGGCTGGTAACGAGGTCGCGCACGATCGAGAGCCCGAGGCTCGATGTGTGGTCGATGTCGAACCCCTCGGGAAGACCACACCCGTCGTCGCGGACCTGCAGGGTCAGGTGGTCGGCGTCGTGGGAGAGGACGAGCTCGACATGACCGACGGCTTCGCCTTCGTCATTGCCGACGAACACCGAGTCGCCACCGACCGACGGGAAGGCGTGCTCGACGGCGTTCTGCAACAGCTCGGCCAGGACCACGGCCAGGGGGGTGGCGACATCGGCGGCCACCTCGCCCACGTCGCCGGTGACCCGGATCCCGATGCGGTCCCCCGACACGACCGAGTCCTCGGCCATCCGCACCAGTGACCCCACGATCTCGTCGAAGGGAACCTCGTCGCCGGGCTCGCGCGACAGGATCTCGTGGACCAGCGCGATCGACCGGACCCGACGCTCGGCCTCCCGCAGTGCTTCTTGGCCCTGGCCGGGCTCGAGACGTCGTGCTTGGAGGCGGAGCAACGACGAGATCGTCTGCAGGTTGTTCTTCACCCGGTGGTGCACCTCACGGATGGCAGCGTCCTTCGACAACAACAGACGGTCGAGGCGGCGCAGGTCCGTGACGTCGCGCAACAACACCATGGCCCCGGTGACGGTCTTCTGCTCGAGCAGCGGCGTGCACTGCATCAGGACGATGACGTCGGGCCGGCGCTCGACTTCCTCGGTGACCGGGCACCCGGCGCGCAACGTCCAGTCGAGCGCGGCATCATCGATCCCCAACTCCGAGAGCCGCCGGCCTTCGACCACGTCGCTCACGCCCATACGGTGCAACGCGCTCATGGCGTTCGGCGACGCGTAGCGGATCTGTCCGTCGGGCTCGATCTGTAAGAGGCCGTCCCCGACCCGGGGCGCGTCCTCGGTCGTGTAGTCCTCGCCCATGAACGGGAAGTCGCCGACCGCCACCATGTGGGACAGGCGTCGATAGAGGTCCCGGTAGACCTTCTCGAGACGACCGGGGCGGCGGTCCTCGAGCGGTGCCACCCGGACGACCACCGCCACGAGATCGCCGTCGTGGCGCACGGGGACACATTCGAGTTGGGCGGTGTCGGGGACGGCGGGCACCTCCCCGGTGTCCCGCGAGTCGGGGTGGACCGACCCCATCCGGACCTGGACCGGGACGGGGATCGCCGCCAGGCCCGATGACATGGTCCCGGCCTGGAGGGCCTCGGTCACCACCGGCCAGTCCGAGGCTTCGACGATCTGGCCCACGAGGTCCACACGCAGCAGCGTCGCCCACGTGGTGGGACGGATCTGGCCCAGCACGATCAGCTTGGCACCGGCGGTCCCCCGCACCGGCGCCACGAGCAAGAGGTCGGAGAACGACAGGTCCGACAGCACCCCCCAGGACCCGAGCAGGCGTTGGAGGTGGTCGAGGCTCGCGGCGCTGAGGTCGGTGTGCAGAGCAGCGAGCTCGCCCGGTGTCTTCATGGTCCCGCCACCGTCGTCGCCAGGGGGACGTCTACCGGGCGCCGGGCGCGAAACGCCCGCAGCGACGTGACGTCCAAGGCGTCGAGCATCCGACCCAGGTCCGCGCTGCGATGAGCCACGTCGGAGAGTCGATGGGCATCGGACGCGGTGGTGAGCGGGACGCCGTTGGCCACGAAGCGCTCCAACAACGCCGGCGCGGGATAGGCCTCCTCGGCGGGCTTGCGCCATCCCGCCGAGGAGAGCTCGGCGGCCATTCCCGAGCCCAGCGCCGCCTCGACGAGCCGGTCCCAGCACTCTTCGGGGGCCACGGGCCGGTGCCCGGCCGCCTTCACGAGGTCAGGGTGGGCCAGGACGTCGCACGCCCCGGTGGCGGCGAGCTCCTCGATCGCGCTCACGTAGTCGCTCCACGCCGCGTCGACGTCGCGGGTCGACCACTGGGCCATCGAAAGCGGGTCGTCGACGTCGTCGAACCGCCACGCCCCGATCCAGTGGACCGATCCCAACAAGACGTCGAAGGGGTACCCGGCGAGCAACGTGACGACGTCGTCCATCCGCCCGCGGTAGTAGTCCACCTCGAGGCCGAGCACGACGGGAAGGCCGGCATCCTTGGCGGCGAGCACGCACTCCACGTAGACGTCGAGATCGGCGCGGGCATGGTCGTCCCAGTAGTCGGCCATCGACGACCGCAGGGCGGCGTCGGGCTCGTCGTCCCAGAAGCCGCGCAGAAGCCGGTCGGCCTGGCTGAAGCGGAAGAGGTGCTCGGTGAGCGCCACCTCGTGGACCCCGGCCGCCCGGGCGCTCTCGCAGTAGTCGGCCACCTGCTCGAGTGTGGGAGCCGTGTCGCGCTGGCCATGCGGCCACAGGTGCAGGTGGTAGTCGAGCATCGAACCCGACGGTCTCTCGACCGCGCTCACCCGCCGCCGGAGGCGACGGGCAATTTCCTGATGAGGGTGACGCCGTCTCGAACCGTCGTCTGCACGCACACCACTCTCGGGTCGGCCACCACGGCGTCGTTGAAGGCGCGAATGGCGCGGGTGTCGTCGGACTGGTCGGTGTCGTCCACCACTCTCCCGCTCCACAGGGTGTTGTCGGCCGCGATGAGGCCCCGGGGGGAGAGCTTGGGAAGGACCGCCTCGTAGTAGGCCAGGTAGTTGGTCTTGTCGGCGTCGATGAACACGAAGTCGAACGGCCCGTCGAGCTTGGCCACCGTGTCGAGCGCCGGGCCCTCGATGACCTCGATGGCGTCGGGGTACGGACTCCGGGCGATATGCGACCGGGCCGCGGCGCCGTGCACGGGGCTCAACTCACAGGTCGTGATCCGTCCCCCCGGGGGGAGACCGGCGGCCATCGACAGTGAGGAATAGCCGCTGAAGGTTCCGATCTCGAGTACCCAGGCGGGGCGCAGGGCGAAGACGAGCATCTCGAGAAAGCGTCCCTCGAGCGCGCCCACCATCATCTGCGGGAAGTCGAGTGTGGCTCGTGTCTCCTCGGAGAGCGCCACCAGATGGTCGTCGGGCGCGGTGGTGTGGGACTGCGCGTAGGCCTCGAGGACGGGGTCGGTGATGTCGGTCATGTGGGCGGTCCCTCCGGCCCGCATCGTAGGCGGCGGCGACGGGCCCAAGGACCGTCTATGAGGCGACCAGCGGCCTCACGAGGCGCATGACCCGATCGAGCGCGCACATGTAGGCCCGGTGGGCGCCGGGCGTGCCGTCGCGCGCGGCGACGGCATAGGTGGCATGGAGCCACCGGTGTGCATCGATCCCGGCGAGGTCCCCCGCGAACCCTTCGTCCTCGTCGATCTCGGACAGGAGCCAGTACAGATCGCGCGCGTCGAGCTGGTCGAAGAGCTGCACCAGGGTTTCGAGGTGGGCGTCGGCGTCGGCGAGATCGGAGGACTCGCCCGGATCATGGCCGTTCACCGGCACCAGATGACGGGCCTGCCCCCGCTCCTCGTACCCGAGGACGAGCAGTGCCCCGACCCGTCCGAACCGTTGGACGACTGCGGCACGAGCGGCGGGTGAGGCATCGGGGCCGCCCAGCAGAGCCAGGGCCGTGGAGGAATCGGCGAGCACGGTCTCAGCCCGCAGTCCGACCCGGTCGGCATCCTCGCTCGCCATGGCGTGTCGGATCAGTTCGGTGGCGCGTCGTGTCCGGCTTCCCGGACGCCGAGCCCTCGCACCGGGTGGCGAGGATTCCGGGCGTGCGTCGGAGCGATCGGGAGCGACACTGACCGCGTCGTGGGACACGGCGGTCGGTGTGGGCGGATGGCCGGCCCGGCACCAGGGGGCTTCGTCGGACACGAGGTTGGCGCACGGTCGGCCCGTGGTCGTGAACACGAAACCACACGTTCTCGTCGCCAGCACCGCGCCCGCGTCGGACCGAGTATCCGTGGCACTCGTCTCCGACCGATTGGTCATGGACTGCCTGTCGGCATCTGGAGCGCCCTTCTTCATCCAGGGCGACACAATCTCCGACCAAGGTCTCCCGGCGACGCAAGAACGTCCGCGCCTCGACCGTGGCGGCGCGGACACTTCCCTCTTCTTCGTCATCGCTTCCATGCTTCATGGCCCGATTGCCTCGTCGCCCGGCGTCGACCGCGTCGCCGGCTCTCGAACCGCCCGAACCCTGTCGTGTCCCCCTCTGGCGCGCGAGCCCTCGATCGGAGCCCCACCCCTTTCCGCCGCGGCCCTGGACCCGAGCCCCCCGGAGGGGCCGCCGACCAGGGGAAACGCCCCCGTGGCGCCCGCCATGTCGCCCCCGGGGAGGCCCCAGAGGACCACCGGACCCGTGTCGGGCTCTCCCCCGCCCAGACCAGGGCTAATGCCGGGGGCCACGACAGCCGATGGAGTCCTGGTGATCGAATCGCGCGGTTTGCTCGACATAGCCGTCTGGCTCCCGGACGCGGTCGTCGTTGTTGATGCCTCGGCCCGGCTGATTTGGGCCAACGACGCCGCGGAACGGTTGTTCGGAGTCGACAGCACGCGCCTGGCCGGAGCCAACGGGCTCGAGTTCCTGCATCCCGACGACCAGGAGGTCGCCGCCGTCGCGTTGACGAGCATCCAGGGAAAGACGGTGGGGACACCCATCGAGCTTCGGGTACGCACTTCCGACGGCTGGAAGCTCGTGGAGGTCATCGGCGCCAACCTGCTCGACCGGCCCGCGGTCAACGGTCTCGTGCTCTGTCTTCGCGACCTGACCCAACGACGCCGTTGGGAGATCGCCGGTGACGAGGTCGGGAAGTTCCGGGCCATCGTCCACAACGCCACCAGCGTCATCATGCTGTTGGACGGTTCGGGTCGCATCGAGTCGGTCTCCGCCGCCATCACCAGACTGCTCGGGCACGACCAGGAGCTCGTCGAAGGCAGGCCACTGGTGGAATTCGCCGCCGCCCATGATCGGGGGAGCTTGGCGGCGGCACTGTCGCGCTCCATCGACGTGCCTTCGTTCAGCCGATCGCCCACCGTCGTCGAGGTCGAGCTCATGCGGCGCGGCGGGAACGAGTCGGTCCCGTTCGAGTTGAGCATCGTGAACCTCCTCGACGACCCCACGGTGAAGGGTCTCGTGGTGTCGGGGCACGACATCACCCAGTTGCGCGCCACCAGGGACGCCCTCGACGAGTTGACGACGTTCGACCCCCTCACCGGTCTGGCCAACCGGGTGACACTGCGAGCGCACGTCGAGCGGTGTCTGGGCAACCCCACGACCGCCGTGGTGTTCATCGACCTCAACGGGTTCCGGCCCATCAACGACGAGTACGGCCGAGCCACCGGCGACGAGATCCTGCGCCGGGTGGCGGCGCGCCTCGAGGCGTCGGTACGCAAGGGTGACGTCGTGGCCCGCTACGGGGGGGACGAGTTCGTCGTGGTCGCCGGCATCCGCGACCCCGAGGAGCTCCGGGCGCTGGCGGCCCGTCTCGCCGAGGGGATCCAACGCCCCATCGAATTGCCCGAGGGCACGTTCCGACTGACCGCCAGCGTGGGCCTTGCCCATCCGGGGCCCGGCGACACCGCCGCGACGCTGCTCGGTCGGGCCGACACCGCCATGTACATCGCCAAGCAGCACGCCGAGGGCGGCGGCCCCTACCCCCAGTAGGAGCGGGAGCCCGACCTCGTCACGAGCCCCACAGCTGCTCGCCCAGTCGGAGCAGGCCGGCGAGATCGTAGACGTCGGTCTCGAAATAGGGAACGCTCACGAGAGCTTCGGGCACCGTGGCCAGCTCCGCCTGTTGCTCGGCCTCACGTTGGGCCACGACCCGGTAGTCGAGGTAGCTCCGGCCGACCTCCGACAGCACGCGCCGGATCTGACTGACGTCACCCGAGCTGACCTTGGGGGCGATGGCATCCGCGAGCTCGTCGGCCCGGTCCCGCAGCTTTTCGGCGACCGCAGCGCCCTGGGGATCGCGCAGGTAGGCGGGCAGCACCTTGTTCAAGACGATGGCCCCGAGATGCAAGCGGCGGTCCTTGAGTGCCTGGGCGAAGAACTCGGCCTCGCGCAGCGGGACCGCTTCGAGGGTGGACACCACGATGAACGAGGTGCGGCGGTCCGCCATGAGGCGGTGCACGGCGTGCGCCCGCTCGACGAACCCGTCGTACATGGACTGGAAGAGCACGAAGAACTGGGCGACGTCTTCGAGGAACTGGGTTCCGAGGATCCGGTCGGCAATCTGGTAGAAGGGTTTCGAGGCGAAGTTCACGAGTCTCGAGCGGTACGGCACGATGAGCCACCGCAGCAGCCGGCTCGAGAAGAACTCGGCCATCCGCTCGGGAGCGTCGAGGAAGTCGAGGGCGTTGCGCGTGGGCGGAGTGTCCACCACGATCAGGTCGTAAATGCCCCCGGCGTGGATCTCGAACAGCCGCTCCATGGCGATGTAGTCGTGACTCTGGACGAAACGCGACGAGATGTTGAGGTAGAGCGGGTTCGACAGGATCTCGTCCCGGGTGCGGTCGTCAGGGGCATGGAGCCGGATGAGCGAGTCCCAGGACTCCTTGGTGTCGAGCATCGCCGCCCACAGCTCGCCCCTCGGCTTCACCCCCGCGGCGAGAAATGTCTCCTCGGGGACGCGCCGCTCGGTGTTGCCGATCCCTTCGAGACCGAGGGCGTCGGCCAGGCGTCGGGCGGGGTCGACGGTGAGCACGAGCACCTTGCCGCCGATATGCGCGGCGGCCATGGCGGCGGCGGCCGCGGCGGTGGTCGTCTTCCCCACCCCCCCGGGCCCACACGCCACGACGATCTCCTTCGACGCCATGAGACCGTCGAGCGACGCCCGGCGCAGCTCGCTCTTGGCGGGGCTCCGCTTGGCCATCACGAGGCCAGCTCCTCGCCCAGGGACAGGGCGACCTGGCGAAGCGTGCGCAACCCGTGCAGGCGCGTGAAGAGGAACGGCAGGTACATCATCGGGACCGCCGGGTCGATGCCGCCTCGCAAGCGCTCGAGATGCTCGGCACGGGTCCGGCGCAAGGTGACGGCGAGTCGCGCCGCGTCGAGCACCGGTCCGGGGTCGTCGTGCACGAGCTTCTTTAGCTCGGCCGACACCGCCGGTCGGCACAAGTCGTTGAACACCGTCTCTTCGCTGCGTCCGAACAACTCGGGGAGGACCCGGTTCACGATCACCGCGGCGAGCTCGACCGACGTCTCGGTGGCGACCTTTCCGGCCAACTCGATCGTCTCGTTGACCGGCATCTCCTCGGGCGTGGTCACGATCACGAGACCCGTCGTGGCGGCATCGGACAGGATGTCGAGGATCCAGTCCGTCTGTGAGCGGATCAGCCCCACCTTGACGAGGTCGTTGATCGCCTGGGGTGCAGCCAGCTGCCCGACGATGTGACCCGTGGCCGACGCGTCGACGACGACGAGGTCGTAGTGACGCTCGCGCACTTCGTAGCAGAACTTTCCCACGGTGAGGATCTCCCGCACCCCCGGGGCGGCGGTGGCGACGAAGTCGAACGCCTTGGCCAGGGGCCCGATCCGACCCACGACGGGGATGCGCAGATTGAGGCGGAGGTATTCGCGCAGCGACGCCTCGGTGTCCATCGACATGGCCCACAACGACGGGAACACCTCGCGCGCCGCGAAACTGGTGGGCCCGGTCTCGAAGTACGCGGCCACATCACCCTTGGCGTCCATCTCGCACACCAGCGTGCGACGGCCGTGCTCGGCCGCATACAGCGCCAGCCCGGCCGCCACCGTCGTCTTGCCGACCCCGCCCTTCCCGGTGACAAACAGAAGACGGCGATCGAGCAGCCCCGCCCTCTGGCGCTCGGTGGTGCTCACAGGTGCCGCCACCGCCCCCTCGGGTCAGGGAGCGCCGAAACCGACCCGGCGCTCGTGGGTCGGGGCCCCGACCTCGACATATGCGACCTTGGCCACCGGAATGGCGACGCGCCGACCCTTGCGGTCGGTGAGCCACAACACTCCTGTTTCCCCAACCAGAGAGGATTCGATGTCGGCGATGACCGCGTCGCGATCGGCGTCGTCGTCCAATTCGACCTCGAGCTCCTTGGCGCTCTGCACGATCCCGATGCGCACGTCCACCTGTGTCTCGCTCCTCCGATCGAACCGGCCCGAGCCGGGCGGCCAACGACCATACAGCCGTGAGCCACACTAAAGCCCATGGAACCAACCCCCGTCGCGCCGACCGAACGGGGTCGTCGCTGGGCGGCCACCATGGCGGGTCACGGCGGCCAGGGCCTGCGCACGGCGCATGCCGACTCCTCCGCCGGCCTCGGCACCGACGCCGAGGCCCAGCCCAACGGGCGCCCCGCACGCGAAGCTACCGAGGACCAGGTGCTCGCACCCGGAGCGACCCGGGCCATGGCCGGGGGTCGGCGCACCGTCGCCGAGGAGCCCGACCCGTGGCGCACGTGCTTCGAACGGGACCGGGACCGCATCCTGCACTCGGCGGCCTTCCGGCGATTGGCGGGCAAGACCCAGGTCTTCGTCTTCCCCGCGGATCATCAGCGGACCCGGCTCAGTCACGCGCTCGAGGTGGCGCAGGTGGCCACCGGGATCGCCCGGGCATGCCGATTGAACGTCGCGCTGACCGAGGCGATCGCACTGGGTCACGACTGCGGGCACGGTCCGGGCGGACACATGAGCGAGGACGCGCTCGGGATCTTTCTCCCCGGTGGTTTCGATCACGCCGTTTGGGGCGCGGATGTCTCGGTGGCGAACCTGAACCTTTGCGAGGAGACACTCGACGGCATCCGCAACCACTCCTGGTCGCGACCCGCGCCCGCCACTCCCGAGGGGGAGGTGGTGAGTTGGGCCGACCGGATCGCGTACCTGTGCCACGACTGGGAGGACGCCGTCTCGGCCGGGATCGTCACCCCGACGCTCCTGCCCGACATCGTGCTCGGGCTCTGCGGCGAGACCCGCTCCCGACAACTGCGCACCTTCATCGAAGGGACGGTGAGAGCCACGCTGCGCAGCGGCAGGGTGGGCATGGACGAGGAGCTGGCCGAGGCCCTCGCCGCCTTCCGGCGATGCAACTACGAGCACATCTACCTGCGCCCGGCATCGGTGACACAGGGCGAGTCGGTGGTGGCGATGTTGCGCGCCCTTGTCGGGCACTTCACCGACCAGCCCAACCTCATTCCGGGCGTGCGAAGTGGCGGAGGCCTGGCGGGCGGCAGTGACAGCGCGGTGTTCGAAGCGGTGGCGTACGTGGCAGGGATGACCGATCGCTTCGCGGTGGGCATCGCCGTCTCGGACCTCGGATGGGACCGCGAACGACTTCCTCGCGGCGTCGACTACCTCACCGGACGTTGAGCTCCCGACGGTAGATGCGTGCCGGTCCGAGCTCCTCCAGGCGTGTCGCCAAGGCGTCGAAGGCCTGGGCCGCTTCACCGCCGGGATCCGCCACCCGCACCGGCACGCCGATGTCGCCGCCCACCCGGAGGGCGGGGACGAGCGGGACCTGGCCCAGCAGCGGCACCTCGAGATCGTCGGCGAGCGCCTGGCCGCCACCGGCTCCGAAGAGCTCATAACGCGTGCCGTCGTCGCCGGTGAACCACGACAGGTTCTCCACGACACCTCGCACCGCGAGCTTGAGCTTCTTGGCCGCGTAGGCAGAGCGCTGGGCCACCCGCTGCGCGGCGGCCTGTGGAGTCGTCACGACCACGATCTCGGTGCGAGGAAGATATTGCCCCAACGACAAGGTGACGTCGCCGGTCCCCGGAGGCATGTCGATGAGAAGGAAGTCCGGCTCTCCCCAATACGAGTCGACGAGAAACTGTTCGAGCGCCTTGTGCAGCATGGGCCCACGCCAGATCACGGGCTGCTCGTCGGGCACGAAGAAGCCCATCGACAGACAGCGCACCCCGTGGACGACCGGCGGCACGAGGAGGTCGTCGATGGCGACGGGACCCTGGGTCACACCCAGCATCTTCGGGACCGAGAAGCCATAGACATCGGCATCGAGCAGCCCGACGTCATAGCCCCGCGCCGCCAACGCCACGGCCAGGTTCACCGTCACCGACGATTTCCCGACACCGCCTTTGCCCGATGAGATCCCCACCACCCGGGTACGCGATCCCGGTGCCATGAAGCGATTGGGTCGTCCCGCCTCGTGACCGAGCGGCGCGGGCGGGCCGTCGGCCCCGTGCGCATGGGCGGCGGGGGCCATGGGAACGGTCTCGACCGGCGCGCCCCCGGGCCCGAGCGCCAACCGGCGATGGAGCTCCTGGCGTTCCTCGCCGGTCATGGTGGTGACCTCGACCTTCACCTCACCCACGCCGGGCAGGGCTCCCACGCTCCGGACGATCAGGTCGACCAGTTCGTCGGCCGTGGGCCACCGCTCGACGGGGAGCGCCACCACCACCGATGCCTGGCGGCGACCCGATCGCACCGATCGCACCATCCCCAGCTCCCCGAGGCCGCGGCGCAAGGTGGGGTCCTCCACGGCCGCGGCGGCGGCGAGCACTTCGGCATCGGTCGGGGCCACGGCGCCTCTCTCGGCAAGGGTCCGGCGGCACGACCAGGGATTACGCCGCGCCCAGCCGGTAGACTACCGGTGTGCAATCCACGCCCGATTTCGGTGCGAGCGCCCCCGCCGACCGCAGGTTCTCGGCCGCGGTCGCGGCCGTCACCTCCGCATTCGGAGACCCGACACGCCGCGAGATCTATCTCCATGTCCGGTCGCACCCCGGTGCGACCGCCTCGGAATTGGCCGCCGAGTTCTCGGTGCACCCCAACGTGGCCCGGCACCATCTCGACCGGCTCGCCGCCGGGGGGTATCTCGAGGTAAGCCTGGAACGCTCCCCGACCGCCGGAGCGGGACGCCCGTCGAAGCGCTACCGGGCCTCGGACGGACCCGGTGGTGATCCCACGCTGGATTTCGCCAATCACCGCGACGGCCTGATCGTGGCCCTGCTCGCCGAAGCCCTCGAGCTCCTCGGTCCCGTCGAGGCCGAGCGCATGGCCGAGCGGATCGGCGAGAACTACGGCCGAGTGCTCGCCGATCGCATGGAGCCCGGTGAGGGGCAACGGTCGGTGCGCGCCGCCATGCACACCATCGCCGATGCCCTCACCGCCCACGGGTTCGCAGCGCATGCCGAGGACCGCGGAGAGTCGACTGCGGTGGTGGCCGAGCACTGCCCGTTCGGCGAGGCCGCCACCCAGCACCCCGTGATCTGTGCCGTGGACCGGGGCCTCGTCCGCGGGCTCCTGGCCGTGCTGTGCGGCGAAGAGGCCGACGCACCCATCCCGGTCGTGCTGTCGTCGCGCGCCCGCGGCGACGACGCCTGCGCGGCGCTGGTCTGAGCCCTGGCGCGCCACTACCTCGACCACGCCTCCACCTCGCCACCGCGTCCCGAAGTGGTGGCGGCCATGACCTCCTGGTTGGAGTCGTCGCGCCACGCCACCGGTGACCCGGGTCGGGTCCACACCGAGGGTCGCGTGGTCCGCGCCACGGTGGAGCAGGCGCGAGAACAGGTCGCCGCGCTCCTCGGCGTCCGCCCCCGACAGGTGGTCTTCACCTCAGGCGGGACCGAGTCGGTGAACACGGCGACGTGGGGGGCGACCCGGGCCCGACCGGGGCGGTCAATCGTGCTCGCCGATGTCGAGCACTCCTCGGTACGCGACTCCTCGGCTCGTGCCGGCTCAGTGGTGCCCGTGGAGGTCGACCGCCTCGGACGCATCGACCCCGCTTCAGTGGAGAGCGCCCTCCAGAACACCGCACGCGCCGGCTCTCCCGCCGCGCTCGTGCATTGTCAGGGTGCCAATCACGAAGTCGGCACCGTGCAACCCGTGCGCGAGGTCGTCGAGGTGTGTCAGCGGCACGACGCGTTCGTCCATGTCGACGCGTGCATGACCGCCGGGCACATCGAGATGGATCTCGACGAGCTCGGCGCCGATTTCGTGTCGGTGAGCGCCCACAAGCTGGGAGGGCCTCCCGGGACAGGCGCTCTGGTGGTCCGACGCGGCCTGCGCGTCGAACCCTGGTTGGTCGGGGGCGAACAAGAGCGGGCGAGGCGCGGCGGGCTCGAGAACATCCCCGGGATCATCGGCTTCGGGGCCGCCGCCGAAGCGCTCACCGAGCCGGGCCGACTTGCCTTCGAGTCCGCAGAGGCGACACGGCGCACCGACGCCATCGTGGCCGCGGCCACCACGGTCGACGACGTCGAGGTGCTGGGCGACCGCGACCGACGAGTCCCGCACCTCGTGTGCGTGGCGGTGGGCGGGGTCGAGGCCGAGCCCGTCCTCCTGGGTCTCGACCAGAGCGGGATCGCGGCCCACTCCGGATCGTCGTGCTCGTCGGAGTCCCTGGCGCCGTCGCCCGTGCTGGCAGCCATGGGTGTCGACGCGGAGCGCTCACTGCGCCTGTCGGTGGGGTGGTCCACCACCGATGACGACGTGGAGGCGTTCGCGACGGCATTTCCACGGGTCGTGGCGCAGCTGCGCGCCCTTCGGGCTTGACCGCCGCGATCAGCCCGCAGGTTGGGTCGTGACGCCCGCCATCGTGGTCGGTGGCGCGCTCGGCATGGCCGGAACGGGCTGACCCGCCTTGCGGAACGCCTGGGTGATGATCGACTTCGCGACCTGCACCTCGGCCGCCGGAGGCCCGTCCGCGAGGAACTGACGGAATTCGGCGGCCGCGGCGATGGCATTTCCCTCGGCGAGCAGCATCGATCCCAGGTACAGACGCGGTGCGTAGGCGCCAGGGGCAGCCCGTTCCGCCATCTGCTCCTGGTCCTGGGCACGCGACAGCACCGCAGCGTCGCCCGACCTCACCCCCGCCTCGAACTCGAGCCATCCGGACTCGGCCAGTGCTTCGGGCTGGCCCGGGTCCTGGGCGAGCACCTGCAGATACAGGCGCAGCGCGCCGGCCGCGTTCCCTGAGGTCTCGAGGGTCTCGGCCTGGGCCAGGGTCCGTTGCGATTGTGCGGCCCGACTGAGGCTCACCGAGCCCGACACGGTCTGGCCCGGGAGTCGGGAACCCGTCTGGGTCACGACGACGGTGACTGCAACCGCGGCCACCACGACGAGAGAACCCGCCACCAGCAGGGACCGCCGGCGCCGCCGCGTCGCCTTCGGTGACGGTGACGGTGACGGTGTGGGTGACGGTGTCGCGACCTCGGACCCCGACGCTCGGGGTGGCTCCTCGGGCTCCAGTGCCCGCAGGACCTCGGCGGCTCGCCGTGTGTAGCGATCGCGCAGGACGACGAAGTCCGCCTCGGAGAGGTCACCGGCGCTCCGCTCTCGCTCGAGGTCCTCGAGCGAGTCCAAGAGAAAGGACCGTTCGTCTTCGAGCTCGGAGCGTGTCACGGCGTGGGTGCGGGCTTCGGAGACCGAGCGAGCGAGCGCGATCGATCGGCCAGGGCCTGGTCGACCAGGGCGCGGTCCTCATCGGAGACCGACACCGCACCACGTTGGCGGCGACGCCACAGCACCGTCACGAGCCCTGCCACCGCCACCACCACCGCGGCGGGAGGAAGCACCCACACCCACGTCGTCCACCCGTGCGCGGGGGGACGCAGAAGGATGCCGGGCCCGTACCGACTCACCAAGAACGCGTCGATCTGACCGTCGCTCTGCCCGGCGCGGACGCGGGCCAACACGGTGTGGCGAATCGCCACCGCCGTCGACGCCGAGGAATCTGCCACCGAGATGCCTTCACAACTCGGACAACGCACCAGGGCGTCGATGGCGTCAGCCCGTTGCGTCGAGGTGAGAGGAGCGCCGCCCCGGGACGCCCCGAGACCGAGGGCGACGGCGACCACGACGACGAGCGCCACCCACGGCACCGAGCGCGTCCACCGGGGCCGAGGGGACCCACTCACCGACGACTCCCCTGCGCCCGGCTGAGCCAGTAGTCGAGAGAGGCATTGGTCATGGGGCCGTCGAAATGGGCCACCACGGTCCCGTCCGGAGACACGATGAACGTCTCGGGCGGTCCTCGCACGCCGTAGTCGAGGGCGATCTGACCACCACCGTCGATGACCGCCGGCCACGTTGCACCGGTGGAGCGCATGAAGCTGCGCGCCGTCGAGGCCGAGTCGTCGAACACCACGCCCACCAGAGCAGCGGCTTCCGGCGACCGGTGCGCGTAGGCGAACGCGACGAGCTCGGGTTGCTCCTGCTGGCACGGCGGGCACCAGCTGGCGAAGAAGTTCACGATGACCCAACGACCTCGCCAAGCCGACAGATCGAACGATCCCCCGCCGAGTGTCGGGCCGGTGATCGACGGTGCGGTCTGGCCGACGAGCGGTGTGTCGACTTCGGTGGCCGTCTGGGGCGGCCGCGTGGCGAGCAGCGCCACCAGGGCGGCCCCGACCACCAGTGTCACCCCTGCCACCCATTTGGCCGTGTGTCGGCGATGGGTGGCGTCGCGGGGATCGGCGCCGTCGCGGTGTGTGATCGTCATGGAGAGCCGGCCGGGACGGGCTCGTGCACGTGCTTGTCGTCGCCGGGCTCCTCCGAATCGACATCGTGGCGGTCGGGAGGAGGCGCCGGAGCGCGGTCGTCGTGGACGTCGCCCGAACCCGTGCTGCCGTCACCGGCCTCCGTGGCCGGCACGGGCGCCGAAACGGGGTCGGTGGGACGCCGCCGCTTCCCGGGGACCGCCGCCAGGGCGGACCCGAGCACGAGCAGCAACCCCCCACCCCACAACCACATCACGAGAGGTTGCACGGTGACACCGAGCGTGACCCGGCCCCCGGCTTTCACCGGCAGCGCGTCCACGGTGAGGTACACGTCGTCCTCGAGGCTCGAGTCGATCGCCGGCGTCCCCACCGCCTCGCTGTTCTGCCCGTATTGGCTCACGGCGGGGAGCAGCGGTCCGTGCCCGTCGACCATGACGAGAGCCTCGGTGGCGGTCCGGGCCGGCGTGCGGATCTGGGTCAGCCCGATGAATTTGATCCGATGGCCGTCGCTCGAGACCACCTGGCCGGGCCGCAACGTCACCTCACTGCGGTGGCCGAACGAGGTGGCGGCGGCCAGGGCGACGGCGATCACCACCACACCGAGGTGCACCACCATGCCGCCGTTGGCGCGCCCGACGAGACCCCGCCACACCCCGGCTCCGCTGCGATGCGCCCCCCGGGCCGACAGCACGAGCTGTCGGCCGTTGGCCGCGGCGGCGAATCCGCCGAGACCGAAGGCGACGAGCGGTCCGAGGCCGCGCACCCCACCCACCACACACCCCACGATGACGAGCCCGCCGACCCAAGCCGGCACCGTCAACCGGTCGCGCAGCGTGCCCACCGACGTCTTGCGCCAGGGAAGGGCGGGGCCGATCGACATGAGAAAGAGCAGGGCGAGGCCGATCGGCAAGGTCATGGCGTTGAAGTACGGCGCGCCGACGGTGACCTGTTGGCCCCGAAACGCCTCGTAGAGAAGGGGGAACACCGTCCCGAGGAGCACGACGAACGCGAAGGCGACGAAGAGGAGATTGTTCGCCAAGAACGCGCCCTCCCGGCTGACGACCGAATCGATGCCTCCGGGTGAGCGCAGCCGGTCTCCTCGCCACGCGATGAGACCCACGCCGGTCGCCATCACGGCTCCGAAGAAGCCGAGCAGGAGGGGGCCGATGTCGGAGTCGGAGAAGGCGTGCACGGACTCGATCACCCCGGACCGGGTCAGGAACGTGCCCAGGATGGTGAGGCTGAAGGTGGCGATCACGAGCGAGAGGTTCCAGACGCGCAGCAGCCCTCGTCGTTCTTGGACGAGCACCGAATGCAGATACGCGGTGGCGCACAACCACGGGAGGAACGAGGCGTTCTCGACCGGGTCCCACGCCCAGAACCCTCCCCACCCGAGGACCTGGTACGACCACCATGCGCCGAGCACGATCCCCACGGTCAGAAATGCCCACGCGAACAACGTCCACCGGCGGGTGGCGAGTTGCCACCCTTCACCGATCCTCCCCGTGATGAGCGATGCGATGGCGAATGCGAAGGGGATCGTGAAACCGACGAACCCGAGATAGAGGATGGGAGGGTGGAACGCCACCAGCGCGTTGTCCTGCAACAACACGTTGGGCCCCAACCCATTGGCCGGCACTGCTCCGGTCACGGTGCGGAACGGGTCGGCCGGTCCCGCCATGAGCCCGAAGAAGAAGGCCGCCACGACCAGGGTGACGAGTGTCGCCCAGGCGACAAGGGGGTCGGCGGCCTGGCGGCGGAACCGCCACACCATGGCCACGATGTACCCGGCGAGGATGAGCCCCCACAACAAGATCGACCCCGCCAGCGCGGACCACATGCCCGTGACCGTGTAAAGCAACGGGGTCGATCGGCTGTTGTTGGCGGCCACGAAGGCGAGCGAGAAGTCGTGGGTGATGAGCGCCCGCTCCATGGCGACGGTGGCGATGACCGCTCCCCCGAGCACTAGTGCGGCGTAGAGCCGCCCGGTGCGCGCCAGGTCGGGACGATTGCGGGCCAGGCCCAAGGCGATCACCGCCACGCCGACGATCGACGCCGCCAAGCCGAGGAGGACGCCGCTGTGCCCGAGGGCGGCGTTCACCGCGTGGTCCCGTTCGGTGCCTTGACTCGGTTGGGATGCGCCTGGACGTACTGGGCGCTGTGGTCGACGATCAGTTGGTCGGAGACGAACGAGGTCCCGGCGAAGTGGCCCACCACCACGACCGGGATGTCGGGCTGGAAGAGCTGGGGGGGATTGCCGTGGTTGACGACGTCGACCTTGTGGTCGGTGCCCGCCGCCACGAAGGAGACGCCCCCGCGGATGCGGTGGACGGTCCCGGGGACGACGACACCCTCGAGCCGGAAGGTCTGGGAGCCGAGCGTCGCCTTGTGGGCGAGGGCCTGGTCGACGGTCTCGAAGTAATTGAGCGAGCTGCCGAGGCCCTCGACCAGAAGAAGGGCGAACGCCCCCACGAGGACCGCCGCGACACCCCACAGCCGCCACCGGGTGCCCCGTCGCCTCGGCGCCCGGGGTGAGACGGTGCCCGGCGTCCCCGAGCCGCCGATGTCGGCGGTCCCGGGTCCTGACGAGGAAGGGGTGACGAGGATCGTCGGCTCGCTCATGGCCGGCGCGGCGCGTCGGCGCGCGCCGCCGATCGTTCCAGGCGCTGACGACGACGCCAGAGACTCGCGGCGTAGGCCGACAACACACCGAACGCGATGGCGTATCCCGCGTTGATGTAGCTCATGGGTTCGGTCTCATGCTTGGCGGCCGCTTCCCGCCAATGCGCCACCGGGATCCGCGACGGGAGCAGAGCCTTCGGCCCACCGCTCGTGCAGGGCGACGTCGAGCTCTGAGTCCTGGAGCTGTTCCGACAACACCTCGACCCGGTAGCGGATGGCGAGCATCCACGCGAACAGCAGCGTGAAGGCGACGAATCCCAGCAACAGCGTCCACGCCATCGAGCCGTGGATCGTGGGCGAGAGATTGGCGTTGAGGACCGTGGCCCCCTGGTGCAGGGTGTGCCACCAGTCCACCGAGAAGTGCACGATGGGGACGTCCACCGCGGCCACGAGCGCGACCACGGCACTGCGTCGGGCCCGGGAGTCGTGGTCGGCCGGCACCCGGCGCACCGCCATGTACCCGAGCAGGAGCACGAGCAACAACGCCGTCGAGGTGAGCCGGGCGTCCCAGGCCCACCACACCCCCCAGGTCGGGCGACCCCAGATCGACCCCGTGACGAGCGTGAGGGCGGTGAACACGATGCCCACCTCGACAGCCGACACCGCCAACCGGTCCCAGAACCGGCTCCGGGTCCGGGGCCACAACCACAACACGCTCGACGCCGCCGCCACGCCGAAGGCGAGGTAGAGCGCCACCCAGGCGATGGGCGGGTGGATGTAGACCAACCGGACGAGGTCGTGCTGCGCCTGGTCGGGTGGGGTCACCCACAGCCCGAGCCAGATGGTTCCCGCCAGCGCCAGGGCGGCCGAGAGCCCGAGACCGCGCACCACCCACGTGACACGCGGGCTCCACGGCGCCACGGCCGGGCCCGTGGGGCTCACGACGCCTCCTGGAGCGGTCCGAAGATGACGACCCCCAGGGCGAGGTACACCGCCGCGAACACGAGCAGGAGCCGAACCCACGGGTCACCAGCACTCCCGGCGCCGATCCCCAACGCGGCCTGCCACGCCCGCGTGCCTGCCAACAGGACCGGAGCCGCCACTGGGAGGAACAAGAACGGCAACAGGGTCTCGCGCACCCGCAACCCAGCCGCCAGGGCACCGTAGAGCGTGCCGGCGGCAGCCAGGCCGGCCGTTCCGGCGAGGCCCGCCACCACGATGGACCCGTACGAGCGGATGTGCGAGCCGTAGAGGACGACGATGCCCGCGGTGAGGACCACCTCGAGAATCACCATCTGCAGCGCCACCGCGGCGGTCTTGCCCAGGAACACCCCGGCAGGATCGAGCCCCGAGAGACGCAAGCCGTCCCGGGCGCCCTCGGGAGCCTCGAGAGCGAAGCTCCGCTGCACGGCGAGCACGCTGGCGAAGAGCACGGCCACCCAGAACAGACCCGGCGCGGCGTGCGCCATCGGGGCGCGATCGGGGCCAAGCGCGAACGCGAACAGGACGAGGACCAGGACCGCCACGGGCACGACCTGGTGCAGGACGACTCGCGAGCGAAGCTCGATGCGGAGGTCCTTTCCCGCCACGAGGACGGTGTCACGCCACATGGACACTCCCGGGAACGGACCGGAGCGTGTCGGACGTCGGCACCGATCGGGAAGCGGCGGCACCCACGTCGCGCACCCCGACGACGCGCCCCCCCACGAGGGACACGACTCGGTCGGCCAGGGGCCACGACTCCTTGGGCTCGTGTGAGGCCAAGAGCACCGTGGCGCCCTGTGCGACGACCTCGGCGATGATCTCTCCGAGCACCGCCCTGGCGTCCGCGTCGAGCCCGGCATGGGGCTCGTCGAGGAGCCAGAGCTCGGGGCGACGCGTCACGAGCAGGGCGAGTGCCACCCGGCGGCGCTGGCCGGCAGACAGACGGCCCACCGGAGTCCGCCCCACCCTGCCCCCGAGCTCGAGGCGATCGAGCACCGCGTCGACGTTCGACAGACTCGCTCCCGCCGCTCGCACCGCGAACCGGACGTTCTCGACGACGGTGAGGTCGTCGTAGAGGGCGGCCGCGTGGCCGAGCATGCCCACGCGCCGACGGAGCGCGGGCGCCTCGTGGCGCAGATCGCATCCGAGCACCGTGCCCTCACCCCCCGTCAGTGGGAGGAGGCCGGCGCACACCCGCAGCACGCTCGTCTTGCCCGCCCCGTTCGGCCCTTCGAGAACGACCACTTCACCCTGGGCGACGGCGAGATCGACGCCGGCCAGGGCCGGAAACCGCCCGGTCACACAAACGGCGGTACTGAGGTGGACTGCGGGGGCCATGG
>JADGOL010000140.1 GCA_017882995.1 Acidimicrobiales bacterium
CGCATCGTCGACGAGTACAAGGTTTCCGTCCTCTACACCGCCCCCACCACCATCCGCACCCTCATGAAGTGGGGAGAGTCATTTCCCGATGCCCACGACCTTTCGAGCCTTCGGCTTCTCGGCTCGGTCGGGGAGCCCATCAACCCTGAGGCGTGGATGTGGTACCGCAAGTACGTCGGGCGGGACCGCTGCCCGATCGTCGACACCTGGTGGCAGACCGAAACCGGCGGGATCCTGATCTCACCCCTGCCCGGGATCACCGCCACCAAGCCCGGTGCGGCCATGAGAGCGCTTCCGGGGATCAGTGCCGAAGTGGTTGACAATGACGGCACGCCGGTCGGCAACGGCGAAGCCGGGTTCCTGCTTCTCACCAAGCCATGGCCCGGAATGCTACGGGGGATCTGGGGCGACCCGGAACGCTACATGGAGACCTACTGGTCGCGCTTCCCGGGCTCCTACTTCGCGGGCGACGGTGCCAAGAAGGACGAAGACGGCGACCTGTGGCTGTTGGGCCGGGTCGACGACGTCATGAACATCTCGGGACACCGAATCTCGACGACGGAGATCGAGCACGCCCTGGTCGGCCATCCGAGCGTTGCCGAGGCCGCCGTCGTCGGAGCATCCGACCCGACCACCGGCCAGGCCATCGTGGCGTTCGTGACGGTGAAAGGGCACGTGGTGGCCGTGGGGGAGGAGGGCTCGGCACTGGTTGTCGAGTTGCGCGAGCAGGTGGCGGTGACCATCGGGCCGATCGCCAAACCTCGCCAGATCCTGCTCACGCCCGAGTTGCCGAAGACTCGCAGCGGCAAGATCATGCGCCGGCTGCTGCGTGACGTCGCCGAGCACCGCGAGCTCGGCGACGTGACCACATTGATGGATCCGACCGTGGTGCAGATGCTCAACGACCAGCTGAACGCTCCCGGGGGTGCCGGCGACGAGGCATGACGTGCGCCGATGTGCGTGGCGAACTGAGTGACGCTGCACCCCGGCGGTGCCCTGGTGGCGTGCTGCAGGGAAGCGGGGTCGCAGCAGCCCGGCCGACCGGGCTACCCGAGGTGCCTG
This sequence comes from Acidimicrobiales bacterium, assembly GCA_017882995.1. Classification (GTDB taxonomy): domain Bacteria; phylum Actinomycetota; class Acidimicrobiia; order Acidimicrobiales; family UBA8190; genus Chersky-840. The sequence goes on from JADGOL010000140.1 coordinate 1,063, forward strand.
GTGTCATCGGGCGGCGTTGGGGGCTCGGACGACAGACGTAAGCGGGCATCGACCACCACCACGCCATGGGAGGTGGCGATGACCGGATTGGCATCCATCTCTTCGATCTCGGGAAAGTCCTCGGCGAGGAGGCCGACCCGAAGGAGCAGGTCGATCAGCGCATCGAGGTCGACGGGGACCGAACCGCGGTAGCCGGTGAGCAACGGCGACCCCTTGAGTCCGAGGACCATCTCCCGCGCGTCGACGTCGGTCAGGGGGGCGAGCCGCATCACGTGGTCCTCGAGCAGTTCCACCGCGACGCCCCCCATGCCGAACAGCACCTGGGGCCCGAACGCCCGGTCCTGGACGAACCCCACGAGTGTTTCGACGCCCTGCTCGGCCATCGGCTGGAGCACGACCCCAGTCATCTCGGGGCCGATGGCGTTCTGCATGGACCGATACGCGGTGCTCGCGTCCGCGGAGGACGTGAGACCCAGGTGGACACCCCCGATTTCGCTCTTGTGCTCCATGCTTGGCCCGACCGCCTTGATGGCCACCGGGAGCCCCAGCCGTTCGGCGACCCGGCCCGCCTCTTCGGCGTCGGCGACCGCCTCCGTCCGCTGGACGGGGATCCCGTAGGCGGCCAGCACCTCGAGGGCCGGTGCCCCGGTGATCCATCCGTGCTCGTCGGTGACACCGATGGTCCGTCGCCGAGCTTCTCCGGCGCGGATACCGTCGAGCTCGGGAACCGTACCTCGACTTTTCGATCTCCACGTGGCGTAGTCGGCAGCATGGGCGAGGGCGCGGATGGCGGTTTCCGGATACGTGAAGCTTGGAATCGGCCGCCGAGCACTGCGGAGGATGTCGCGGCCGCTGCTTGTGCCGAGCAGGCTCGCCACGATGGGGCAGGGCAGGTCGATGTCTGCCGCGTCGGCGGCGCGCACGATGGCGCGTGCGACGTCGTCGGTGGCAGCGACGAGGGGCGGGGTGAACACGACCACCACTGCATCGATGTCGTCGTCGGCGAGGAGGACGTCGAGGCTTCGTCCGTAGGACTCGGCGCCGGCAGACGCCCCGAGGTCGACGGGGTTGGTGACACCTCCGGCCGTGGGGGTGATGGCCCACAGGGCGGCTTGGGTGGCTGGTGACAGCTCGGCGACCACGAGCCCGTTGCCGGTGCTGGCGTCGGTCGCCAATACGCCGGGACCGCCGGAATTGGTGAGGATGGCCACCCGTCGGCCGTTGGGCAGCGGCTGGTGGACGAGGGTCTCGGCCGTGTCGAAGAGCTCCTCGACGGTGTCGACCCGGAGTACCCCTGCTTTGAGGAACAGCGCATCCACCGCCTGCTCGGGACTGGCCAGAGCTGCCGTGTGCGAGGACGGGGCCCGGCGCCCCGCTCGGGAACGGCCGCTCTTGACCACGACGATTGGCTTGGTGCGGCCGATGCGACGGGCAAGGCGAGCGAACTTTCGAGCGTTTCCGAACGACTCGAGGTACAAGAGGATGACGTCGGTGTCGTCGTCCTGCTCCCACCAGGTGAGCA
>JADGOL010000141.1 GCA_017882995.1 Acidimicrobiales bacterium
GCGATGCGCCCGGTGGCGTAGTGCGACACCACGGCCTCGTGCACGTGCACCGCCCCCTTGGGCGTGCCCGTCGTCCCGCTGGTGAAGTGGAGCAGGGCCATGTCGGCGGGGTCCGTCGGCGGAATCTCGTAGACGGGGTCGGCCTCCTCGAGCAGGGCCGCGAGGTCGAGGGTGCCCGGCGTCACAGCTGTCTGGCGCGCTCCATCGTGACCGGATGCGATCAGCACGTGGCGCAGATCTGGCAGGTCGTCTCGGATCTTGGCCACCTTGCGGCGGTACAAGGGCTCTGTGGTGACCAACACGCTTCCCTGACCCAAGTGGAGGCGCTCCCGGATGGGCTCGGGCCCGAAGGCGGAGAACAGCGGGCACAGGACACTGCGGTGCTTCAAGGTCCCGATGACCGCCACATAGAGGTCCGGCACGCGTGGGAGCAGCACGTACACCCGGGCCCCGGCGGACACGCCCAGCCGGTCGAGGGCACCGGCGAACCGGCTCGAGCGGTCGGCCAGCTCGCCATAGGTCAGGTCGCGGCGATGCCCCTCTCGATCCACGCATCGCAAGGCGACATGGTCGCGGCGAGCCCCCGCCGCGTGGCGGTCCACTGCCTCGTGGGCGATGTTGAGCCCGCGACCGCCCGGGAGCCCGTCGAGTGCCCGGCGCGCCACATCCCAAGAGAACGTGGCGCACTCTGCGGCGTAGTCGGTCATGTTGGGCGAGAACTTGCCGGGGATCGAGCTCTTGTGGATCGTCTCCCACGACATCAGTCACTCCCTGTTCACGACCCGTAGCACGCACCGATCGCACATCTCGGGCACGATCGACGCTACGCCGTCGGGCGCGGCTGCACCCAGGGTCGAAGGTCACCTCGCTCCCTCCGGGTCAAAGTCCCATCCGGTGACTTTCGACCCTGGGCCACGGCGGCCGGGCCCCTGATGATGGCGCTGTGCGCCTGACGAGCCGACGTGGCAGCGGGCCTTCCCCGAGACGGCTCGCGCTGCCCGGAGGGCGCGCGCTCACCATCCGGCCGTCGAGCCCGGCCGACGCCGACGCGTTGACCCAGATGTACACATCGCTCACCAACGACGATTTGTACCGACGCTTCTTCCAGGCCCACGTCCCGCCGGCGAGCACGATCGAGCGAATCCTGAGCACCGCCGAGCGTGACGGGGTGGGGCTGGTCGCCGTGCTCGAGGAGCGCGACGGGAGCGTCCGTCTCGTCGGCGAGACGAGCTATGAGATGGTCCCGGACGGTGGCGCAGAAATCGGCATCACCGTCGCGCCCGGTTCGCGGGGCTGGCTCGGGCCGTATCTGCTTGACGCCTTGGTCGAAGCGGCGGGCGTCCGTGGCATCACCAACCTCCAGGCCGATGTTCTCGTCGAGAACCGGCGCATGCTGGCGTTGATGCGGGCACGGGGATACGCCACCATGGACCATTCCGAACGGCCGTCGATCGTCCGTGTCGTGATCGGAACCGAGAGACGGACACCGCCGTGGCCCGGGACCCACCACGGGGCGCGCGTGCTCGTGGAGGCACCAGGCGGTCGTTGGCATGGCGAGAGCGCGGCTCGGGCCGCCGGGTTCGAGGTGCTCGTTTGCCCCGGGCCCCTTGCCCACACGCGCTGCCCGGCGCTGGCCGGCGAGCCGTGCCCGCTGGCGTCGGCCGCGGATCTCGTGGTCGATGCCGTGAGCCCGGACACTCCCGCCGGGCGCGCCCTGCTCGACGCCCATGGACGCCTCCACCCCGGTGTGCCGGTCTGCGTCGAGTTCCCGCCGAGCGCGACGACAACCGGGAGCCAGCCCGCGCTTGGCCCCCACGCTGACGACACTGCGGTCGTGGCACTTCTCCAACGTCTGACGCGCCCACCCGCCCCCGCCTGACCCCCGCGCGCCCGGCGGATCCACCGACTCCGAGAAGAGTCCTGGTCGGATGGTCCGTTGTACCCTGTCGAAGGGCAGGGCCGCCTCTTACGCTCAAGGCAGGCTGATCTGCTGTCGGGTGGAAGGAGAAGGCGTGCCGGCACTCGAGACGTTCCTGCACCGCCTTCGGATCCACGGCGTGCCGGGGGTGCCGGGGGCGCCGGGCGTGCCCGTGGATCGCGTCGCCGAAGTAACCGCGGAGCTGGCGCCGATCTTCGAGCTCCTGGAGGAGACGCAGCGACGTGCTGCGCAGGTCGTGGCCCAGGGCGAGCGGGACGCGGCCCATGCCCGTGCCCTTGCCTCCGACGAGGCCCGGAGGATCGTGGCCGACGCACAAGCGCAAGTCGAGGCGCAGCGCGCTGAGGCGGCGGCAACCACCCTGGAGCGCTCGGCCGATGAGTGCAGGACCGTCCTTGCCGAGGGGCGAGCGGAGGCCGAACGTGTGGGCCGTGTCGTTCTCGAGCGAATGCCATCGGTGCGCGCCGAGCTGGTCCGGCGCGTCCTCGACACCGGGTCGTCAGCGCCGTGAGCGGAGGCGGTTGGGTGGCCGCCGGGGTGCGCGGGCGGGGCCTTCTCCGCCGCCGGCTGGGGCGCGACGGTGCCCGCCGGCTGGCGGCATCGGGCTCACTGGCCGAGGCCGTCGACTCCTTGACGAACTCCCCCTACGGGCGCGAGGTGAAACGAGGCATGGACTTGCAGACTGCGCAGCACGCCGTGGCGACCGCCTTGCTGTGGCACCTGCGCGTGCTGGTCGGCTGGGGTCCCGCGGCAGGCGCCGGCGGGCTCCCGGTGCTGGCGACAGGGTTCGAGATCGCCAACGTCACCGGCCACCTGGCGAGCCTCGCCGGACGTCCGGCCGAGCCTCCCTACTCACTCGGGGCCACGGCTACTGCGTGGCCACGCGTGGCACAGGCACATTCACCCGAGGAGGTCCGCCGAGTGCTCGCAGCCTCGGCGTGGGGGGACCCCGGAGCAGGGGACCCCGCGTCGGTTCGGCTCGCGCTGCAGCTGGCGTGGGCGCGGCGCGTCGCCGACGGCGCTCCCGACGTCCGCAGGTGGGCGAGCGCGGCTGCCACGCTCGTGGTGGCGAAGGCGCTCGCGGTCAGTGCGCTCCCACTGCCCGGACCGGGACCGGCGCGTGATGCCCGGCACGTCCTCGGTGACACTTGGGAGGGAGCCACCTCGGTCGAAGAGCTGGCGCGGCGCGTGCCCCGGTCGGCGGCATGGGTCCTCGACGGCGTCGAGACTCCTGACCAGCTGTGGAGGGCCGAGACCCGGTGGTGGGCTCGCGTCGAGTCCGAGGGGAGCGTGCTGGCAACGCGTTCGGTGTCCGGGGAGGCGTCCACAGTCGGAGTCTTCGGTGTCCTGGCCGCAGACGCCTGGCGGGTCCGCGCCGCGCTCGAGATGGCGGCGCGCGGCGGTCCGATGAGCGAGGACTTCGATGCGGTGGCGTGACGCCCTCGAGCCCACCCGGATGCAGCGTGTGGCCTTGGTTGCTCCCCAGGGCGAACTGCGTCGCGTGCTCGCGGCGGTGGCCGACGCCGGTGTCGTCGAATTCGAGCGCTTCGAAGGTACCGAACCGGGCCCGGCCACCGAAGCGTGGCAGCGCGCCGGGCGCGAGCTGCGCGACCCGGACGCGTCGGCAATGTCACCCGCGCTCGCGCCCGACGCGCCCGATGTGGGCGCGCTGGCCCGCGATCACCGCCTGGCGGAGCTCGGGGGGGAGGCCCAGCTCGAGCAGGTCAGCGCCGAGGCGGTGCACCGCGGCGCGGTAGCGGCCTTCGCCGGCTGGAGCCCGGCGGCGGCAGTGAACCCGCTTGCGGACAGGCTGCGCCCGCTGGGGGGAGCCGTCGTCGCGCTCCCGATGCCACGCGGCGTCGAGCCGCCCACGCTCGTGGTGGGGGGTGGCGCGACAGGTGCCTTCCAGCGGCTCGTCGACACGTACGCCACGGTGCCCTACGCCGACCTGAACCCCTCGGTGTTCGCCGGGCTCGCGTATGTCGTCATGTTCGGGATGATGTTCGGCGACGTCGGGCACGGGCTGCTCCTGCTCGCCGCGGGCCTGGCGCTGTGGGGGCGGCGCCCGGCACGCCTGGCCCGCTTCCGGTGGGCGGCACCCTTCGTCGTCGGCGCCGGGCTGGCCAGTGCAGCGTTCGGGCTTGCCTACGGCGACGCCTTCGGCCCCACCGGACTGGTCCCGGTGCTTTGGCTCGCACCCCTCGACCACGCCACCACGCTGCTGGCGGTGGCTGTCGCCGCCGGGGCCGGCCTGCTCGCCGTGTCCTACGGGTTCGGCACGGTCAACCGGTGGCGCGAAGGCGGCGCCGCGCACGCGCTCGTGGCCGTGTCGGGCGTGGCCGGCGTCGGCATGTACGCAGGCGTCGCACTCGTCGGCCTGGGGTGGTACCGGCACGTCGTGGGGCTGGAAGTCGGTGGCGGCGCGCTCGCGCTCGGCGGCCTCGTGCTCGGGTTCCTCGGGCTCTACGTCGAGGCCGGGGGGCGCGCATCGGGCGTGATGCAGGCGGGCGTGGAGCTCTTCGACGCCGTCGTGCGCCTCGGCACCAACACGGTGTCGTTCGCCCGCCTCGCGGCTTTCGGGCTCACCCACGCTGCACTCGGCAGTGTGGTCTGGTCGGGGACGAGCGGGTTGTGGCGCCGGGGCCCGGCGCTGTGGGTGGTGGCGGCCCTCTTGTTCGTCGCCGGCAACGCCGTCGCCTTCTTGCTCGAGGGTCTTGTCGCCGGAGTCCAGGCATTGCGCCTCGAGTACTACGAGTTGTTCTCGCGCGTCTTCACCACCGAGGGCCGGACGTTCCGGCCGTGGCACGTCCCGATCCTCACATCGAAGGAGGAACCATGTTCGCCTGGCTGATCGGCCTTCCCATCCTCGCCGGGGTCGTCCTCGGCGTCGGAGCCCTGTTGCGCCGGCGCCCTAGACAGGGGCTGCGAGTGATGACCATCCTCAACGTCACGCTTCTCCTCGGAGCGGGCGTGCTCGTCCTCCTCGCCGTGTCGGCCCTCCCGGGCGCGGCGGCCACGACGGTTGCCGCTGCCACCAAGGCCTCGAGCGGCCAGGCGCTCATCGGGGCCGCCATCGCCGTGTCGGGCTCGTCCATCGGGGCCGGCATCGGCATCGCCTACACCGGCTCGGCTGCATTGGCCGCCATGAGCGAACGACCCGAGATGTTCGGGCGGGCGATGGTCGTCGTCGGCCTGGCCGAAGGGGTGGCCATCTACGGGCTCGTCGTCGCCGTCATCCTGATCGGGAAGGCGTGAGGAGGTGGGCCGGATCGTCGTGCTCGGCGAGGCGATCCGCGCCGACGGCTTCGCGTTGAGCGGCGCCACGGTGATCCATGCCCAGGACCGTGAGGCTGTGCGTCGGGCTTGGGCCGCCATGCCCGACGACGTCGAGGTCGTCGTCGTGACGCCCGCCGCGTGGGCGCTCGACCCCGAGCCGGCCGTCCCCGAAGGGGTGATCACGGTGGTGATGCCGTCATGACCGTGTCCCCGATGACAGCCATGGGAGAGTCCCTCCGACCCGTGGAGGAGGCGCTCTTGGAGCGGGGTCGGCAGGAGGCCGCGCAGCTGGTCGACGCCGGCGAAGCGGACGCTCGCCGCACGGTCACCGAGGCACGAGCCGAGGCAGACCGGGTGCTGGCGCAGGCACGTGCAGAGGGCGAAGCGGCCGCGGGACGAGCCGCCTTCGCCGATCTTCTCGTCGCACGCTCCGAGGCGCGCGCGCTCATACTCGGCGCCCGCAGGAGAGGGTTCGATTCCCTGCGATCGGGTGCGATCCACGAGTTGGAGGAGAGCCGCGAGACACCTCAGGTCCGTTCGCTCACCGACCGGATGACGACCCTGGCGCGCGGTCTTGTGGGAGAGCGGGCCGTCGTTCGTTGCTCGGGCCCGGGCGGGCTGGACGTCATCGCAGAGGCGAACGGACGTCGTGTCGTGGTCAGGCTCGAGGCGCTCGTCGACCACGAACTCGGGGCCATGGGCGACGACGTCGAGGGGTTGTGGGCGTGACCAGCCTTGCCGGCCGTGTCGTCCGGGTGAACGGTCCGCTCGTCGAGGTCGAGGGTCTCGTGGGCACGGCCGTCCTAGACGTCGTGGAGGTCGGAGAGGCCCGCCTGTCCGCCGAGGTGGTGTCGATCCGCAGCGGGCTCGTCACCGCCCAAGCCTATGAATACACCGGTGGCCTCCGGGTGGGTGACGCCGCGACCGGGCTTGGTCGCCCGCTGTCAGCGCGCTTGGGCCCCGGCCTCCTCGGTGGCATCTTCGACGGATTGCTGCGCCCACTGGCCGGAGGGCCGACGTGGCTCACCCCCGGTGCCCTCTCCACTCCGCGCGCCACGGCGACCTGGCCCTTCGTCCCGACCGCGGGCGGGGCCTCGGCCGTCGGCCCGGGCGACTGCTTGGGCACGATTGCAGGCCGGGGCGGCCTCGAGCACCGGGTGCTCGTGCCTGTTGGGGTGTCGGGCACGTTGACCTCGCTGGCCGGAGCGGGCGAGCTGACCGAGGACCAGGCGGTGGCCACGGTGGACGGGCGACCGATCACCCTTTCCGAATGGTGGCCGGTGCGCGTGGCCCGTCCGGTGCGCGCCCGAGTCGAGCTGTCGGGGCCGCTTGTCACCGGCCAGCGCGTTGTCGACCTGCTGTTCCCACTGGCCAAGGGTGCGTCCGCGGCGGTGCCCGGGGGCTTCGGCACGGGCAAGACCGTGTTGCTCCAGCAGATCGTGAAGTGGGCCGCCGCCGACGTCATCGTCTTCGTCGGCTGTGGAGAGCGGGGCAACGAGTTGGCCGACGCCCTGTCGGACCTGGCCCAGCTGGAGGACCCGTCGACGGGCCGCAGCCTCCTCGAGCGGACGGTGGTGATCGCCAACACGTCGAACATGCCCGTGATGGCCCGCGAAGCGAGCGTCTATACGGGCATGACGGTCGCGGAGTACTACCGGGACATGGGCTACGACACCGTCTTGCTGGCCGACTCGACCTCGCGCTGGGCGGAGGCTCTGCGGGAGTTCTCGTCGCGCAGCGGTGAGTTGCCTGCCGAGGAGGGATACCCGGCAGGGTTGGCATCGGCGCTCGCCGCTTTCTACGAGCGCTCCGGCCGGGTGCGCACCCTGGGTGGGAGAGAGGGCTCGGTGACGGTGATCGGGGCCGTGTCGCCTCCGGGCGGAGACATGACCGAGCCCGTGACGGCGCACACCGATCGCTTCGTTCGCTGCCTATGGTCCCTCGACCGCGACCTGGCGTACGCGCGGCATTACCCCGCCGTGACGTGGCGTCGTTCGTTCTCCCGGGACGTGGAGACGGTGGGTGCTTGGCACGCCTCGGCCGGACGCCCCGGATGGGCCCGAGGCCGGGCCCGGGCCGTGGCGCTGCTGGCCGAGGCCGACCGCCTGGCGTCGGTGGTGGAGCTCGTCGGGTTGGCCGCGCTCCCCGGGCGAGAGCGCATGGTCATCCTCGCGGCGCGCCTGCTCCGCGAATCGGTCCTGCAGCAGAGCGCCTTGAGCGAGCACGACGCATGGTGCGGACCGGCGAAACAGGCGGCGCTGCTCGACATGGTCCTCGTCGTCCACGACCAGTGCCTCGCCGCCA
>JADGOL010000142.1 GCA_017882995.1 Acidimicrobiales bacterium
GGCCCGCGACGCGCGCTTCGACGGTTGGTTCGTGACGGCGGTGACGTCGACCCACATCTATTGCCGGCCGAGTTGCCCGGCGCGGACGCCAGGACGTCGAAACGTCCGTTTCTACCCGAGCTCCGCGGCGGCACAACAGGCCGGGTTCCGTGCTTGTAAGCGCTGCCGTCCCGACGCGTCTCCGGGGTCGCCGGCGTGGAACGTCCGCCAGGACGTCGTGGCTCGCGCCATGCGCATGATCGGTGAGGGAGTCGTCGATCGCGACGGTGTGGCCGGGTTGGCCCAGCGACTCGCCTACAGCCCGAGGCAGGTCAATCGACTCCTTCTGAACGAAGTCGGCGCCGGTCCCTTGGCTCTGGCCCGCGCCCAGCGGGCCCAGACCGCACGGGTGTTGATCGAGACCACCGAGCTCGCGGTCTCGTCGGTGGCGTTCGCGGCCGGGTTCGCGAGCGTGCGGCAGTTCAACGACACGATCCGAGAGGTCTTCGCCTGCACGCCCACGGAGTTGCGCCGGCGCCAGGCCCGTGGACCGAGCCCCGCGCCGGACACGGTGACCCTGCGATTGGCCCACCGGTTCCCCTACGACGCAGCCGGCACCTTGGCGTTCCTGACCCAGCGGGCCGTCCCCGGGGTCGAAGCGGGTTCGACCACCCGCTTCGCCCGCACGCTCACGCTCCCTCACGGGTACGGCACCGTGGAGCTCGTCCCCGAGAAGGACCATGTGCGAGCCCGACTGCGGCTCGACGACCTCCGAGACCTGACGCCGGCGGTGCAGCGCTGCCGCCGCCTGCTCGACCTGGACGCCGACCCCGTGGCCGTGGCCGATCACCTGGGATCGGACCCCGTGATCGGGGCGATGGCCCGGCGCGTCCCGGGCCTTCGGGTGCCGGGAACCGTGGATCCCCACGAGCTGGCCCTACGCGCCGTCGTCGGACAGCAGGTATCGGTGGCGAGTGCCCGCGCCGTGCTCGGCCGGCTGGTGGCCGAACACGGGACCGCTCTGCGCTCCCCTCACGTGCTCGGGCCCGGGGACCGCACCGAAGCCCTCACGCATCGATTTCCCGACATGGAGAGCGTCGCGGCCATCGACCCCGACCGCCTTCCCCTGCCGCGTCGCCGGGCCCGCACCTTGGTCACCATGGCCCAGGCCCTGGCAGGGGGAGAGCTCGCACTCGACGTCGGTACCGACGCCGAAGCAGCCCGATGGACGTTGCGCTCACTTCCCGGCGTCGGGGCGTGGACCGCCGACTACATCGCGGTGCGTGGGCTCGGCCACCCTGACGTCATCTTGTCGGGAGACCTGGGGGTCCGACACGCCTTCGCCGGTCTGGGACTTGCGCACACCCCGAAGGCGGTCGCCGAGCTGGCCCGGTCATGGCGACCATGGCGCTCCTACGCCACCCTGCATCTGTGGGGGTACCGCCCCGACGACCAGGCTCGTGCGTCGTGAAGACGGGGCAACGCTTCACGGACAGCCCCTTGGGCTCGCTCTGGCTGCGCGCCGACGCGTCCGGTTCGTTGACCGACCTTCGCATCGGTGAGGAACCCGGGATCGAGGCGCAATGTGTCGGCGACGACGACGCGGGCCCCGACGCCGCCAGGGTGCTCGACACCGCCGCGACGCAGCTCGATGAGTACTTCGAGTGCCGGCGCCTGTCCTTCGACATTCCCTTGGCGATCAAGGGCTCCGCGTTCCAGCGACAGGTGTGGGCCGAGCTGCTCAAGATCCCCTATGGCAACACGGTGAGCTACGGCCACCTCGCGGTCCGGATGGGAAGAACCGGGGCGGCTCGCGCCGTCGGGCACGCCAATGCACGGAACCCGATCGCCATCATCGTCCCGTGTCACCGGGTCATCGGGTCATCGGGTCTGCTGACGGGGTATGGCGGGGGCCTGCGAGTCAAACAACAGCTTCTGGACCTCGAGGCGCGACGACCTCGTCGATCATCCCGACGAATCAGTCCTCGGGTCGCGCCCTGAGCTCGTCGGTCTCCTTCACCGCCATCGCCGTGCCCCACACGCCCACGGCGGTGGCGGCAATGGCAAAGGCGAGGAGCGCGGTCTCAACGGCGCCGCTGGCACCGTCTCTCATCGTCATGGTGATCAACGCGGCCACGAACACGAGCAGGATGACGGACCCGTACACGAGCGGCCTGATGTTGCGACGCTCGTCCTTCGGCGCGGAGGCGATGTGCCTCGAATCGACCATCGACATCGCAATTGCTATCGGCCACGGGGTGCAACAGCTGAATAGCCGTCGGCGCTGTGGTGCCCACCGCAACGAGCCCAGGCACGCTCCCCTGGACAATCGTTGACTCTTTGTGCTCAGTTCCCACACACAGTGAGATTCGGGACGCGGCTCGAACGCGTGTGCGCGATGACACCGTCGATGGCAGTATGCGGGCGGTGGAGTACCTAGCCGTAGCCCAGATGCCGCGCCGGTGGTCGAGAAAACTGCAAGGCACGCTCCTGCGACGCGGGTATCGGCTCCCGAGGGCATGGCACGCGGTGCCCGCCTACGGGCAGACGTCGGCTGCGCTGTGCGGATTCCGTTACACGCGCGAGCCCCACCGGACCTGGACGCAGACGATGATCCCGAGGCGTTGTCCCAAGTGCCAGGGTCTCATCGACGAATCCGAGTCCCGTGCCGCAGATCCAGCGGCGAACTCGCTGTGGGCCGTGGCCTCGCCCGACGTCTCGCTCCGAGAACCCGGCGCGGGCATAGACAGCGACTCCCCGGCACCTCCTCTGGGACCGTCCCCAGACGCCCAGAGGAACGGGGTCGTCCCGGCCACCTGAAGGTCTCGCTTTCGGTCAAGATCGGGGCGTGTTCCGCCATTCGGCTCACGTCTATGACCTGCTCTACGCAGCCACCGGCAAGGACTACAAAGCCGAGGCGCGGTGGTGTGCCTGTTCGGTTCCGTCGGCTACATGCGCTCGGAAGAATGAGTCGAAGTCACCGACAGGGCAATACGAGCTTCCTCGACATGCATCATCTGATCGGGTCGAGCGAGGGAATCGAATACGCGGTTGATGTCCATGAGATGACGCTCTTCGAATCGCGACAGTACGAAGAGTCGCTCCGAGGTGCCGGGCTCAATTCCGTCGAAATGTTGCCGAGCCCATCGCCGGGCCGAGATCGCTACGTGGGCATCGCCCCACCGGGCTGACCGGGCATCATCACCGGCTGACGGTCGTCCACGCATCAGATGATCGCTCTGAGCGTTCACTTCACGCGCGCTGCGTGCCCTGGTCAAGGAAAACGGCAAGAACGCCGACACCTTGGTATGGCCAATTCCCAGTTGAAGACCCGCGCCGCCGTTTCCTACCGCAGCGATCGGCACCGTCCCGAGGCAGAAGCACACCGAGGCGAGATCGCCGCTGTGGTCGTCGAGCGCACCGACGGCACGTGCACCGTGCTGTGGGCAGGAATCTGGCGCACCTTCAACAGCCGCCCCGAGGAGTGGGAGACGCGCCGCGAGGCGATGAAGGCGGTCGACTCGGTCGTCGGCGAAATCCTGATCTGGAACGAAATGGCCCCTCACACCTGGGCGGCCCGGGCGGCCTGACCACCCTCGTCACGCCGCTCCTCGAGCAGTTGGCCATGGCTGTCACGCGGCGAGGGTCGTGGCGATCCCTGGCGCCTCGTCGAATCGTGAACGCGTCATGGCTGGGCGGTCTGGTCGCGTTGAGCGCGGTCACGCTGGCCGCGTGTGGGGCCCCTTCGTTCCCCACCGGCTCAGGCACGGCCACCTTCACCTGGCACTCGATCGGATCGCCCACCACCAGTAACGCCCCGCAGCCCTACACGGGCGCGATCGCGGGTATCCCCGTCCAAGGAACAGCCCTTGCTCCCCCGCCGCTCAAGCCCGGAGGGCCGATCGCCGTTCCGGCGCGGTTGGAGGTGGCACGGTGGACCGGGACCTTCGAGGGACGCACCTTCGCCCTGGCCGTGACGCTGCTCACCTCGGGACTTGCCACGACGGCCACCGTCGACGTCGACGGGAGGTTCGGATCCCAGCAGGTCCGCTTCGTCGTCGGGCCCGAACCGGTCAGCTCGACGACGGTCCACTTCCACGGCACGGTCGGACCTCACCACGTGACGGGGTCGGTCCGGCCTTCGCAAGGCCGCGGTGCCCGCAACCGAGCGACGGCCACCTTCACCGTCGCCAACTGACCGGCTCACCGGGTCGGCGGCCACAGCTTCCTCGGGGGCTCGGGGGCTTCTCCCCACGATTCACCGTTGCGGCGGGCCCGATGTGCCCGTATGATTTGAGCAGTTGCTCAATTTGATTGCTCAGGACGGGGCCGTGGCCAGATCGGGAGCGAAGCGGCGGGTGGGGCCAGGGCCCTCGACCGGGTCCGAGGAGACTCGGCGGGCACTCGTGGCGGCCACCATCGAGGCGTTGCGCGAAGAGGGATTCTCGGGCACGAGCGCACGAGAGATCGCCCGTCGAGCGGGTTGCAACCAGGGTCTGGTCTTCTACCACTTCGGCTCGGTCACGAACCTTCTCCTGGCCGCGCTCGACGAGGTCAGCGCGCTACGCCTGACGCGGTACCAAGATGCGGTGGAAGGGGCCCACGATGTGGGCCAGCTCGTGGCCACAGCCGAGTCGGTCTTCGTGGAGGACCTCGATGCGGGATACATCTCGGTCCTCGCCGAGATGATCGCGGGGGCGTCGTCGACTCCCGGACTCGGAGCCGAGGTCGCCGCCCGGATCGCACCGTGGCGTCGTTTCGCCGCCGACGCCATGCGCGACATGTTGGCGGACACGCCCTTTTCGCAGCTGGTCGCGCCCGAAGAGCTCGCCCATGCGGTCGTGGCCCTCTATCTCGGCCTCGAGATGCTCGCCCACCTCGACGGTGATCGTGCGCCCGCGTTGGCCCTCTTCGAACGAGCAAGACAGATCGCCGGCCTGCTGGGCGCGTTGGGCGGCGTCTCGGTGGCGAAGGAGGAACCATGGGCCAGGTGACAACGCAAACGACGAGCCGGACCGAGTGGGCGTCCCGTGAGGGCTTCGACGTGGTGACCGGTGCGTTCAGCTACTCGGGTGCGGCCATCGCCAGAGAGCTCCAGGCGGCCGGGCGCCAGGTGCGAACCCTGACCGGACATCCCGACAGAGCCGGGGGGGACCACACCATCGACGTCCACCCCCTCGACTTCGACGACCCGGTCGCGTTGGCGGCATCGCTGCGCGGCGCCACCACCCTCTACAACACCTACTGGGTCCGATTCCCCCACGGGCGTATCGACCACGAAGCGGCGGTGGCGAACTCCCGGACCCTCTTCTACGCCGCTCGCGACGCCGGTGTGCAACGCGTCGTCCACGTCTCGATCACCCATCCGAGCATCACCTCCCCCTACCCCTACTTCCGGGGCAAGGCCGAGGTGGAGCGGGTGCTCGCTGAAGTGGGCATCTCCTACGGCGTGCTCCGCCCCGCCATCCTCTTCGGCGGGGACGGCGTCCTTCTCAACAACATCGCCTGGCTCTTGCGCCGTTTGCCGGTGTTCGCGGTGGGCGGTCGGGGCGACTACCGCATCCGGCCCATCCACGTCGACGACCTGGCCCGCCTGAGCGTGACGCTCGGCTCGCCACGCGACACCACGGTGATCGACGCGGTCGGGCCCGAGCGCCCGACCTTCATGGAACTGGTCCGACTGATCCAGCAGACAATCGGGAGCCGTGCCCGCATCGTGAGACTGCCCGGTGCGATCATGCCGGTGCTTTCCTCGGCCCTCGGTGTCGTGCTGCGCGACGTCTTGCTGTCCCGGGAGGAATACTTCGCCATGGCGGCCGGCCTCGCCGACACCGACGGTGCCGCCACCGGCACGGTGTCGCTCTCGCAGTGGCTGGCCGAGCACGCCGACACGCTGGGGCGAAACTACGCCAACGAGATCCAACGCCACTTCCGCTGAGGGATCCTCCCCCTAGCGAGCCACGTCATCGCCGTCGGGCACGGTGCTCTCCCACTCGGCTCGTGACAGTCGGTACACACGAAGTGCCAAGCCACGCGTGGGGTGCACAGTGTCACGATCGAAGCGCATGCCGAGTCGCATCATGACGCGCCCCGACGCCGCGTTCTGTGGTTCGTAGATACTGACGACCTCGTGCAGGTCGGGACTCGAGAATCCGTGGGCCAGTGCGGCTCGTGCCCCCTCGGTCGCCAGTCCCCGACCCCAAGCGAGGGGATCGAGCCGCCATCCGATCTCGACGGTCGGCATGACCTCGGGGAGAAAGTGCGGCACCGACAGACCGATGTAGCCGATGAGCCGGCCACTGTCGCGAAGTTCGGTCGCCCAATCGGCCCAGCCGCCCGTGGCCTGCTCGGCGATCCGGTAGGCGAGAAAGGCCTGGGTCTCCTCGACACTGAACCCTCGCCCGAAGGGGAATCGCCACACCTCGGGCTTGGCGAACACCTCGGCCAGGCGACCTCTGTCCTTCTGGGTCCAGCGCCGGAGGCGCAGGCGCGAGGTCAGGAGCTCATCGACCACAGGCGAGATCCTGCCACCTATGTCGGTGCCTCGAGCTTCTCGACGACCTGCCACATGGCGCGCTGTTCCGACGGGCTCATGTTGGGGTCGCCGACCTTGAATCCCACCACCTCGCGGAGCTTGCGTCTGAGCAGACCCAGATCTGCTTCGGCATTGGCCAGGAACCCATTGATGAGCGCCGCCCGCCCCCGCCCGAGGATCTTGGCGATCAACGGATTCGAGGGAATCTCGCCGGCCGCCATCAACACCCACGCCAGTCCCAGGTCGACGAGCGGATCTCCGCGCGCCGCATTGGGCCAGTCGATGACCACCGGCCCCTCGGCGCCGATCATGACATTGAGGGGGTGGAGATCCATATGGAGGAAGCAGTCCCCGGCCCCGACCGGTGCAGCGGGGAGGAAGTCCGGGGGGGCGATGGCGTGCAGACGGCGGTGCAGGGTGGCCAGAGCCCTTCCCTGATGACGGATCGTCCAGGGCCGTCGGCTCATGTAGTCGACCATGGAGGGTCCGTCGATGCGCTCCATGACAAGGTCGGTCCCGTCGTCGCTGATCTCTTCGACAGCCGGGACCGGATATCCATGGCCTCGCAGATACTCCATGGTGCGGGCTTCACCGGCCATCGACCGCCCTCGTCGAGACCGACGCAGAACCAGGTTGGTCCCGTACTCGAAGACGTCGGCGTCTCTGCCCGACGCCAGCAGAGGTCCGGGGCCCGCCACGTCTCGAACGGTAGTTGACGATCACGGCCCGTCCCGCTCGATATCACGGGTCGTCGGCTCGGTACGCTGCTTCTGCCCGACGAGCTGGAGGAGACGACGGTGGCGGTCACGGGGATGGCAAACCTCGCCGTGAAGGTGAGTGATCTCGACGCCGCAGTGTCGTTCTACGAGGCGGCAGGGGCCGAGGTGCGCGATCGCATGCGCTGGAACAACGGAGAGCGAGCCGATGTGTTCCTGGGCCCCGTCATGATCACGCTCTTCACGAGGGCGATCTACGAGGAGTCCATGGACCTCCCGGCCGATTGCTTCTTGCACCCCGCCCTCTTCAGCGACGATCTCGCACACGAGCTCGAGGGCCACGACGTCATCTGGGGCCCCGCCGTCGTCGAGGGAGCCTTCGGAAAACGCCGCATAGCGTTCGTGAACGCCCCCGGAGGCATCCGGTTGGAATTCATGGAGCAGCTCGAACCCCCGCCCGAGCCTCGACCGGCACCACAAGGAGGGCCCTCGTGAAGGTGACGCGCTTTCACCACGTGTCGATCAACACCAGCGAGACGTCGCTCGATGATGTGGCGGCGTTCTATCGCGACGTCCTCGGTCTGAACGACAAGGCTCGACCGGACATCCCCGGCGTGCCCGGGCACTGGCACCTGGTCGGCGATCAAGAGCTCCACCTGGTCGGGGCGCCCCCCCGAGGAACCCCGATCGACTCGACGGGACATCACTACTGTGTCGCCGTCGACGATCTCGACGCCGCGGTGGCAGAGCTCGAAGACAGAGGCATCGAGTACCAGCGCGCCGTCCAGGGTGCGGGCACCGTGCAGATCTGGATCAGTGATCCGGCCGGGAACACCATCGAGCTCCAACAAGAGACGGGCGACCACTAACGACCCAGGGCGATCCCGTCGGGACTGCGGGGATCCGAAGCGCCCGTGAAGATGTGGTGGTCGTCGGTGGCCTCCACCGCGATGATCTGCGAGCAACCGACGTCGACCGGGTTGAACGCACCCACCACCCGGACCCGGTGACCCCGGGACTCGAGGCCATCTCGCCAGGACTCGGGGGCGTTGGACTCCATGAGCAGCGACTGCGCCGGCGCCTGCCAGAGTCGGAACGGCGGAGCCCCGGGTGCTTCGTGCACGACGCGCGCTGCGGAGATCGCCCTGGCGGGGTCTTCCCCGGTATGGAGCAGGCGGGCCAGCAACTGCACGATGATCTCCGGTTGGACGTCGCCACCCATCGTCCCGACGATCTGGGCCAGCGTGCCGTCGGGACGGGTGACGATGGCAGGAGACAGGGTGTGGGTCGGTCGGCGACCCGGGCCGTACTCGGCGCCGTGTCCGGGCTCGAGGGAGAAGCCGAGACCGCGATTGTGGAGGAAGACCCCCGTGTCGCCCGCGACGAGGTGCGCGCCGAAGTCGAGCGCGTTGGACTGGGTGAGAGAGATCCCGAGACCATCGGCGTCGACCGTGCACAGGTGGGTGGTGTCCCCGTCGGAGAGAACGGCGGACCCGGTGCGGAGCCCGGTGTCGTGGGGTTTCGGCGAGGCCGTCCGGGTGGGGTCGATGGCCGACGCCCGAGCCTCGAGCCGCTCGAGCGAGAGCAGCCTGGCGCCGTCGGCGCCGTCGAAGAGGACCGTGGGACGATCGAAACCGGCCGCGCGGCCCGCCTCGGCGATCAGGTGGGGCCACAGGGGGTCGGTGCAGTCGGCGGGGATCCCGACCCTGTCGGCGATCCAGGCTCCGGCGAGGGTCAGGTACCCCTGGGAAGGCGGAGGGACCGTCCACAGGTCATGGCCGAAGGCCCGCAGCACGAGCGGTTCGGCCCACTGCGCCAGGGGTCGGGCCAGATCGTCGGTCGTGTACTCCCCGTGGCCGAGCTCCAAGAGGGCGCGGCCGAACTCGCCGCCGTAGAAGCCGTCACGCCCACCCGATGCCAGGTTCCGCAGCGTTCGAGCCACTCCCGGGAGACGGACGAGCTGACCCGGCTCGAGCGGCCCGGAGGGGCACAACTGCGACGCGCCGGCGACATCGACGACGAGATTGCTCGCAAAGGCGAGGATGAGAGATGCGGCGAAGCCGTCCTCGGCGAGCGCGATGGCCGGTTCGAGCACTGCCTCCCACGAGATGCGCCCATAGCGCTCGTGGAGTGCCAGCCATCCGTCGACGGCACCGGGAACGGGAACGCTTCTGATGTCGCCGCGCAGCGGCATGTCGCCATGACCGTCGGCGCGCAGTCGATCCGGATCGGCTCCCGATCCTGCTCTCCCCACCGAGAGGAGCGCACGGGGCGATTCGCCGGGCGCTTTCACCATCGCCAGCGCGTCACCACCCAGACCACACAGATGCGGTCCGACCACGGCCATCACCGCCGCCGCCGCCACCATGGCATCGCCGGCACTCCCGCCCCGCTCGAGCATGGCGATGCCCGCGGAGCTCGCCAGCTGATCAGCGCAAGCCACCATGCCGCGCACCGCGACACGGGGATGGAACGGGACCTCTCTCGCCACTTCGCCAGGCTAACCACGCGGCGGCTTCCACCCCGGCCCGATCGGCCACAGCCGAAACCGCCTCCCGACGTCGGCGCGGGCCTCGTTTCGGCTCCCCTGGAGCCGGGTCGATCGGTCCGGATACCCCTCTCCACCTGGGATGATGCGGGAGCGGGGCCCATAGGGACCCGAGGTGCGGACCCTAATGTCGGGAGCCGGACATGCCGATTAGGCAGGGTGGAGCTCCACCGAGGTGACCAGGAACGGCGTCGGGCTGGAGCCGTCGCGGGCATGACACGAATGCCGACAGGGACATGGATCAACGGCGACGCGTTGGGTCTCTGATCGACGGGCTCGGCATCCCACGTTGGATGTACGCGTCGCGCAACGTTCGGGTGCGCGGGGTCATTCGACAATGGCCGCCACCACCTCCTCCCATGGCGCGTGTGGCGCGGCCCATCTACCGGGTGTGGTGGGCCTGGGTGGTCCTGGGCTCAGTCGTGGTGCTCCTGGCGTCGATCTCGTTCGTGGTGAGATCGGAGAGCGCTCCCGCCGTGACGCCGAATTTCCACGCCTCGACGTCCTCCACCACTCCCGCCGCAAGCGGTTCGCCGTCGGCGACCAACCAGGCCGGGGTCACGACCACGACATCGACGACCCGTGGCGTGGCGTATGGCATTGCATTGGGTGACTACGCCGGGGAAGGCAACCCCTTCGGCGTCGCCACCTTCGGATTGGCGACGGGAACCACCCCGTCGTTCGCCACGGACTATCTCCCCAAGACCGGTGGCTGGGCCACCATGGTCGCCGGCGCCAACGTGAAGCCTTGGAGCCCGACGCACTATCGGCTCGTGCTCGGCGTCCCCATCCTTCCCGGGGTGGGGACCTTGGCCGAGGGAGCCACCGGCGCCTACAACCAGTACTTCACGACACTCGGCGAAAACCTCGTCGGCGACAACGAAGCCAACGCCATCTTGCGTCTGGGGTGGGAGTTCAACGGCAATTGGTTCCCGTGGTCAGTGGCATCGGCCACAGATGCTTCGGACTTCGTCGCCTACTGGCGTCAGATCGTCACCACCATGCGAGCCGTGCCCGGCGAGAAATTCAAGTTCCTCTGGAATCCCAACGGGCCGAGCCCCACCACCTACACCCCCGTCCAGGCCTATCCCGGCAACACGTATGTGGACTACGTCGGAACCGACGTCTATGACAACTTCTGGGGCAAACCGTTCACCCCGGCCACGGCCTGGATCCACCAAGTGACCCAGCAATGGGGCCTCGACTGGCTGGCCGCGTTCGCGGTCGAACACAACAAGCCCATCGCCATTCCCGAGTGGTCCGACGAGTTTCGGAGCGACGGTCACGGCCTCGGAGACGACCCCTCGTTCGTCGACAACATGGCCAATTGGTTCCGCTCCAACAACGTGGCCTTCGCCAACGTCTGGTCGTATGACACCTCGCTCGCCTACAGGAACAACCTCCTGGACGGCACCTTCCCCAAGGCGCTGGCGAAGTTCAAGGCCGACTTCAGCTGACAACCTGATCAGCAGCCGCAACTCGATGGGGCGGTGGGGGACGACCCCGGTGTCACGACCCTTTCCCGGCACGGTAGACCAGTGGCATGCGAACACGAACACTCGGACGCGATCTGATCGTCTCGGCCCAGGGCCTCGGCTGCATGGGCATGAGCGAGTTCTACGGGACGGGCGATGAAGCAGAATCGCTCGCCACCATTCACCGAGCCCTCGAACTCGGCGTCACATTGCTCGACACCGCCGACATGTACGGACCCTTCACCAACGAAGCGCTGGTGGGCGCGGCGATCTCGAAACGGCGAGACGAGGTCGTGCTCGCCACCAAGTTCGGCATCGAGCGCGCTCCGGACGGTACCCGCGTCGGGGTCAACGGCCGGCCCGACTACGTCCGCTCGGCGTGCGACGCCTCCTTGCGCAGGCTGGGCGTCGATCACATCGACCTCTACTACCAGCACCGAGTCGACCCCGACACACCCATCGAGGACACCGTCGGTGCCATGGCGGAATTGGTCGCGGCGGGCAAGGTCCGCCACCTCGGGTTGTCCGAAGCGGCACCCGACACCATTCGCCGTGCGCATGCCGTCCACCCGATCACGGCCCTGCAGACCGAGTGGTCGTTGTGGACGCGTGATCCCGAGACAGACGGCGTGCTCGACACCGTGCGCCAACTCGGGATCGGCTTCGTCGCCTACTCACCGCTCGGGCGGGGATTCCTGTCCGGAGCCATCCAGACGCCCGAGGACCTGGCCGAAGACGACTTCCGCCGGCACAACCCGCGCTTCCAGGGCGAGAATTTCCAAAAGAACCTCCAACTGGTCGAGCAGGTGAAGGAGATCGCGGCCGCCAAGGGGGTGGCGCCGTCGCAGCTGGCGCTGGCGTGGGTCCTGGCGCAAGGTGACGACGTGGTGCCGATTCCGGGGACCAAACGTCGCACCTACCTCGAGCAGAACGTCGCCGCCGACGAGATCCGGCTCAGCGATCAGGAGCTCCGTCGCGTCGACGAGGTCCTCCCCGTCGCCGCCGCGGCGGGCGACCGCTACGGGGACATGACGCCGGTCCACCGCTGAACACCCGTGGCTGAGACAAGCCTGGGAACCGGCTGAGTCCAAACAGGGAAAACAACGAGTTCACTTCGTTCCCGATGAGCCCGGGGCGATACAACGCGGAGATGTACGCCGCGAGAGGCGGATCGTTCCGTCCGGACATGAGGTCTCGCGACGGACGGCGTCGTCGGCAACACTGGACGCGTTCACCTGTCGATTCAGAAGCACAAGAACGTCCATGCACCGACACTTTCACGAGATGTGAGCAAAGTGTGATGGGTTGCGCGATCTCTCTTCGATCTCTGGACACTCGATGCAGAGGGGGTGATGATGATCACGTCACCTAGGGGGAGGTTTCCAATGTTGCGCAAGTTTGTACTTAGCGCTGCTGTCGTTCTCTTGCCTGTGGGTCTTGTCCTCGGGGTTGCACCCGGTGTGGCGAGTGCCGCGAGCCATCCACCGGTTGTCCGACACCTCGCACCGCATCACGGTCCGGCCAACGGCGGCACGTCGATCGCCATCACCGGCGCGAACTTTGCGGGTGCGACGGCGGTGGACTTCGGCACCACGCCGGCTCGAGGCTTCTCTGTCGTGTCGCACAGCGTCATCATCGCTCGGTCACCTGCCGGCTCCGGGGTCGTCGACGTCACGGTGACGACACCAGCCGGCCCGAGTGCCACGAGCTCGAAGGACCAGTTCACCTACAACGGAACACGGGTGCCGGTCGTAACCCAGCTCGTTCCCGGCCATGGCCGTCCCGCGGGTGGCACGGTGGTGACGATCATCGGCAACGACCTGGAGGGGGCGGCGGCGGTGCACTTCGGGGCCAACGCGGCCACCGACGTCACGGTCTTCTCCCACCACCTGGTGACGGCCAAGTCCCCGGCGGGGTCAGGGACCGTTGATGTCACCGTCACGACGCCGCTGGGCACGAGTGCGGTGAGCCGGAAGGACCAATTCAGCTACAACACCGATCTTCCGGTCGTCACCCACGTCACGCCCCATCGTGGCTCGCCCAGCGGAGGGACGGCGGTCACCATCCGCGGGTCGGGCTTTTCGGGCACCATGGCCGTGGCCTTCGGGGCCAACGCGGCGACCGACGTGGCCGTGATCACGAAGAACCTGGTCACTGCGACCTCTCCCGCCGGCTCCGGGACCGTTGACGTCACCGTGACCACGCCGCTGGGCACGAGCGGCCTCAGCACGGGGGACCAGTTCACCTACTCGACGGTGACCGCGACGGTCACCCACGTCGCGCCCCATAAGGGTGCGGCTGCGGGTGGGACGGTCGTCGCCATCACGGGCCAAAACCTCGGCGGTGCCACCGCGGTGGACTTCGGGGCCAATGCCGCTACCCACGTCAGGGTGATCTCGCCCAAGATCGTCCTGGCGACGTCTCCGGCGGGGACGGGCACGGTCGACATCACGGTCATCACGCCGCTGGGTACCACGGCGACGAGCTCAAAGGATCAATTCACCTACCGCTGATGCTCGGGAGTCGAATCTGACTCCGGGGAAGCCAATCACTGCAAACCGGGTAGGCGTTCGAAAGAGCGCCTACCCGGTTTGCGTCGCGTCCACTGCTGTTGGCGTCCTCCCGGAGAATCTCAGCTCGGCACCGTTGACGGCGGAGGCGGCAAGAGTGGCGGCTTGAACGCCTTGTTGATGACGTCGAGCGGAACACCTGACATCAGCATGTAATACAGATGTTGGTGCTGGCGGCTCGACTCCGTGTACCACGGATCCCGGTCCTTCGGATCAGACGGATACAGCGTCCCCTCGTACAAGAAGGGCTCGGGGAGCGATACATATTGGCGGAGCAACGGGCGCAGGAGATTGATGAAGCCCTTGAGGAGAGGCGAACACGACGGGCCGCCCACCCACGATGCCTCCAGCTGATCCATCTCGGCGAACATCATGGGAGTGATGTCCAGGCGGTTGATCCAGCGCGACGGCTGGTCGGGAAAGGTCTCTCGGTACCAATCGGCGAACGCCTGGTTTCCGGTCGACTGGCCGCCGAACGGGAACGGTCGCACCACGAGTGCGGGGAACAAACGCTGCAACCGAATCGCCATCATCGGGGCGGTCGCGGCACCGAGGCTGTGGCCGATCACGTGGATCTCATATCGCTCGGCAGCCTCCTGCAAGAAGTCAAAGAGGAAGGCGATGCCGCCGGTGCCCATTTGGGGATCGCGCGCCTCCATGAGCCGAACGAACTCGTTGCGGAAGCCCAAGGCGACCTTGACATCCTTGGGCGGGAACTGGTCCCAGAAGGGCAGGTCAACCAGTTCGACCTCAGCGTCGAGAATCTTGCTACCGAACTTCTCCATCTGAGTTCCTCGTATCACCACCGCCAGCGTGGGCTCCCCGGATGCATTCCGACCCTCGGCGATGTACCAGAGCGCGGTAGAACTACGACGCGGTCTGCCTGCCGTGGGAGCGATGACGGCGGAGCCGTCCGGCGAGCGACGGCAACTGCCGGACCCCCCGACGGCTGCGCCCCAGCGTGCGCGTTCGGAGGGCGACGTCCAC
>JADGOL010000143.1 GCA_017882995.1 Acidimicrobiales bacterium
GGGTGGTGGTCGAGGGCGCGAGCATGGAACCGACCCTGGCGCCCGGCGACCGCGTCCTCGTCGTGCGCGCCCGGAGGCTCCACGCGCAAGACGTCGTGGCGGTCCGGGATCCCCGGGACCCGGGCCGCGTGCTCGTCAAACGGATCGGTGCCGTGCTCGAGGACGGGATCGTGGTGCGGGGGGACAACCCGGCGGCATCGACCGACAGTCGCAGCTTCGGGCCCGTTCCGGCCACGGCGGTCATCGGCCGGGTCGTCCGCTGTTATGCCCCCTCGTGGCGGGCCGGCCCGGTCCGCTGAGCGGGGTGGGGGGTGCGGGGATCGCCATGGAGCGGAGTACGCTCGCCGTGATGGCCTGGTTGGAAACTCAGCTCGAGCGCTTGCTCGCCATTGACTACCTGGACGGGCTCCCCGAGCGCTCGCTCGAGGACGTCCGCGCCATGCGCGCCGAGTGCCAGGAGGCCGAGACGGCGGTGTCCTACCTCCGTCGTATGGCCCAGGGCCGGTTGGACCTCGTCCACGCTTGTCTCGACCACCACGACGAAGGCGGCGACCTCGACTCGCTCGTGGAGCGCCTGCCGTCGATCATCGGATCGGGCCCGGCCCGCCCCCAGGGATACGGCCGGCTGCCCTCGCAGATGTCGCCCGATCTCGACCGCGATGACCTGACCGAAGAGCTCGACGCCGTGCTCGACGCCGATCACACCGCCACGCTCACGACCATGACCGAAGCCGAGCTCCGAACCGTGGGCGAACAGCTCACCGCCATCGAGCAACGCATCTCCGACCAACGGCGCGCCCTGCACGAGCGCATCGACACCCTCCAGGCGGAGATCGTCAGTCGGTACAAGACCGGCGAGGCGTCCGTCGACGGCCTGCTGGCCTGATCGACGTCTCGATCCCCGAGGAGTCGACGCCGTGCCCAAGCAACTCCCCGATCGCTGGGGTGATCTCGGTGCGTTCATCCGGGAACAGCGCTCCACGGCGCGACTGTCGTTGCGCAGGCTGTCGGAGCTGGCCGGGATCTCCAACCCGTATCTGAGCCAGATCGAGCGGGGCCTGCGCCGTCCGTCGGCGGAGATCCTCCAGCAGATCGCCAAGGCGTTGCGCATCTCGGCCGAGACGCTCTATGTCCAAGCCGGCATCCTCGAGCCCGGCACCGGCGAGACCGATCTGGCCCGGGAGATCCTCGCCGATGCCCACCTCACCGAGGAGCAGAAGCAGGCCCTCATCCGCATCTACCTCTCCTTCCGTCACGAGAACGAGGGTCAGCCCGGTCGCGAGGAGACCTCGGAGTCGGGCGAGACCTCGGAGTCGGGCGTGATCTCGGAGTCGGGCGTGATCTCGGAGATGGCGCCGGACCCCGCCGAGACGTCGACACGCGTGTAACTCTGGGCTCGTTCGGTCGCCTCGGACCATCCGGGCGCGCCACGCGCTCTCGAGTGCCGGACTGAGTCGACGAAGGTCCAGGTAGGCTCCTCGCCGGTGCGTCGCCTCTCAGTGCTCTCCCTGCACACCTCTCCGCTGGCCCAACCCGGGACCGGTGACGGCGGCGGGATGAACGTCTATGTCCGGGAGCTCTCCACCGCTCTGGCCCGAGCCGGCGTCGAGTGTGACGTCTACACCCGGGCCTGGTCCGACGAATTGCCGGCGACCGTCGCCGTCGAGCCCGGACTCCGGGTCCATCACGTGCCGGCGGGCCCGCTCGGGCCCATGGCCAAAGAGGAGCTCCCGACCGTCGTCGACGAGTTCACCGACAACGTCTTGTCCCTCATGGCCTCGGGAGCGGGTGTGGACCCTCTCCTGCACGAGGAGACCGGCTTCGACGCCGTCCACGCCAACTACTGGTTGTCGGGCATCGCCGGCCATCGGATCAAGCACGAGCTCGACCTTCCTCTCGTGTCGACCTTCCACACCCTGGCCCGGGTGAAGGCCGAAGCGAGCCCCGAAGAGGTCTCGAGCGACGAGCCGCACCGTCGCGCCGAGGCCGAGGCCGCCGTCATGCGCTGCTCCGAGGTCGTGCTGGCATCGTGTTCCGTGGAAGCCGCCCAGCTCGCCCAGCTCTATGACAGCGACCCCGCTCGCATCCGCGTCGTCGCACCCGGTGTCGACCACGCCTTCTTCGGTCCCGGTCACCGGCCCCAGGCCCGTCGCGCCCTGGGCCTTCCGGCGAGCTCTCCGCTGCTGTTGTTCGTGGGCCGGATCCAGCCCCTCAAGGGTGCCGACGTGGCGGTGCGCGCCCTGGCGGCGATGACGGAGTACCCCGACGCCTCTCTCCTCATCGTGGGAGGGCCCAGCGGTCCGCGCGGCGAGGAGCATCTCGCGTCCCTGCAAGAGCTCGTCGACGACCTGGGCTTGGCCGAGCGGGTTCGCTTCGAGGAGCCACAACCCCACGAGCTGCTTTCGACGTACTACCGCGCCGCGGACGTCTGTGTCGTTCCCAGTCGTTCGGAGTCCTTCGGGTTGGTGGCCCTCGAAGCGGCCGCGTGCGGGACACCGGTCGTCGCCGCGGCTGTCGGAGGCCTCACCACCCTCGTCGAGGACGGCCACACCGGCTTCGTCGTCGATCCCTCGACACCGGAGGCCTTCGCGGACGGCGCCTCGGGCATCCTTGCCGACCCTTCGCTGGCCGAGCGCCTGGCGACCGCGGCAGTGGTCCGGTCCCGCCGCTACACCTGGGCACAGGCCGCGTCACTGCTGCGTGGCACCTACGAGGAGCTCACCGCCGAGCGACTCGTCGAGTGTCGCTGACGTCGTAGACCCCGGGCCACGTCGAGTGCCCCGAGCCGACATCGCCTCGCCCGAGGAGCGTGCCGCCTGCAACGGCGTCATCGAGAGGTGGACCGCGGCGCGTCTGGCCGAAGGGGGTGCCGTGGTCGCCGTGGACCACCAGGCCGAGGCCGATCGGTGGTATCTCCGCCTGCGCGGCGAGGAGAAGGACTTCGTCACGGTGTGGCTGACGATCCGTCAGCGCACCCTGCACCACGAGACCCAAGTCATGCCGGCGCCCGAGGTGAACATCGAAGCCACCTACGAGTACCTCTTGCGTCGCAACGCCGATCTCCATCAGATGCGGTTCACGCTGGGCGCGGAGGACGCCGTCTACCTCGTCGGTGAGATACCGGTCAACTCGGTCACAGAGGACGAGCTCGACCGCATCGTGGGATCGAGCCTCGCGTACGTCGACGACTACTTCCCGACGGCCATGAGCATCGGGTTCGCGGGTCGGTACCGCCGTCGCCGACCCGCGTGACGGGTCACACCCTCGACATCTCGCGCGCGCTACACACTCATGGCGCGTGCGCGCGCATCACACCCGTAGCGCGCGTCGCGCGCAGGGGCTAGGGTGCCAGCGGCACGGCCCGAGGGGCTGGTGATGTCGGTCGATCGGGGAAGTGCGACCGCCATCCAGGGTTCCTCGGGCCGCGCCGCGTGGACATCGTCGGTAGCGTGACGGCGATGGAGCCGAGGTTGCTCGTCGTCGGTGGCGGCCGCATGGGTGGCGCGCTGGTCCACGGGCTCGTCGGTTCCGGGTGGAGCCCGACCGACATCGTCGTGGTCGAGCCATCTGCGGATCGTCGTGCCGAGCTCGCCCACGAGCTCCCCGGCATCGGGGTCGGGGCCGAGATCGTCGACGCGACCGGGGCGGTCATCGCCGTCAAGCCGGCCGTGGCCGAAGACGCGTGCCGGGCATTGGCCACCACGTCCGTCGCCCGGGTTCTCTCGATCATGGCCGGGGTGCCCCTGGCCCGTCTCGAATCGTGGCTTCCCCCTTCCACCGCCGTCGTGCGGGCCATGCCCAACACTCCGGCCACCGTGGGAGCCGGGATCTCGGCGCTGGCGGCCGGGTCGCGGGCCACCGAGCCCGACATGGCGTGGGCCGAGGAGCTCCTCGCCGCGGTGGGGCATGTGGTCCGGCTACCCGAGACGTCCCTCGACGCCGTGACCGGATTGTCAGGATCGGGACCGGCCTATCTGTTCCTCGTGGTCGAAGCCCTGATCGAGGCGGGCCAGGCGGTGGGATTGTCCGAAGAGGTGAGCCGGCTCCTCGTCACCGACACCCTGGCGGGGTCGGCCCGGCTCCTGGTGGAGTCGGGTGAGACGCCCCGGAGCCTCCGCGAAGCCGTGACGTCACCGGGCGGGACGACCGAAGCGGGCCTGCGCGTCCTCGAGGATCGTGGGGTCCGGGTGGCGATCACCGCGGCGGTGGCGGCGGCCACCGATCGCTCTCGCCAATTGGCGAGATGACCAAATTTGGTGAGGTGCCGGGGCGGTCCCCCGTCCCGGTTCCGATCTGTCGGTCTCGGGGTCGGAGTCGGTTCCACCCCCCGGTGGCCCGAGCACCGGACCGTCTGCTCAGGCGGAGCAGCGGTTTTCTGGCCCGCTCACTTTCCAACATTCACCACATTGGCGTACAGTCGCCTCAGGCGGGAGAGGGGTGATTCCACTGAGCGCAGAAGACGTCACCAGCGCTCGCTACCTGACAGTACGCGAGGTAGCGAGCACGCTGAGAGTGTCGAATATGACGGTGTATCGATTGATCAACGCGGGAGAGCTCCCTGCGGTACGCGTCGGCAAGTCGTTCCGTCTCCGTGAGGATGACGTGAACCGCTACCTGGCGGACCGGTACACCCAGGCCGGCTGACTCCCGCCGGCCACCTTGGCGAGGCGGGGGGCAGGTGGCGGGGCGCGCCGGTGGGTCGGTCTTTCTCCTGACCGACTACGGGCTCGCCGACGAGTTCGCCGGAGTGGTGCGAGCCTCTGTGCTTCGCCACGCGCCCGGCGTTCCGATCATCGACCTGACACATGGCGTGACGCCGTTCGACGTGAGAGCGGGCGCGCTGGCACTGGTCCGCGCCGTGCCTCATCTCGGACCCGGTGTCGTCATGGCTGTCGTCGACCCCGGCGTGGGAACGTCGAGGCGCGCCATCGCGGTGTCGGTGTCGGATGCGACCGCTCGTGACGGACCGCATCATTTCGTCGGACCGGACAACGGTCTGCTCCCGTGGGCGGTCGAGGTCCTCGGCGGCGCCGAACATGCCGTGGAGATCTCTCCATCGGCTGTCGCGCCCTTATCGCCATCGGCGTCGTTGCCACTGAGCACCGGTGCAACGTTCGACGGTCGTGACGTCTTCGCACCCGCGACTGCCCGGCTGTGGCAGGGAGCGCCGTTGGCAGAGCTCGGAGACCCACTCGACCCTTCCGATCTGGTGCGCCTCACACCACCTCGGATCTCGGTCTCCCCGGGCATGGTCGAGGTCGAGGTGCTGTGGGTGGACCGGTTCGGCAACGTCCAGCTTGCCGCCCGGCCCGGTGATGCCACTGCGGCGTCGCTCGGCCCGGAGCTCGAGGTGTTCGGCGCGACGACCCATCGGGCGCATGTGGTGAGCGCGTTCGCGAAGCTCGCGCCCGGGGCCCTGGGACTGATCGTCGACGCCAACGGTCACCTTTCTCTTGTGTGTGACCGGCAGTCGGCCGCTACCGTGCTCCGCGTGCAACCCGGCGACCTGGTCATTCTGCGAGCGGTCGTGTCGGGTCGTCAGCCCTCATGAACCTCGCTGTCCTCGTCGACCGGCACGCCGCCGGTGACCGTGCCCTGTATGCCGATGGCACCTGGCATACCTGGGGCGAGGTCCGGCGCCGGGCGGCGGCGGTGGCGGCCGCGCTCAAGGAGCTCCGTGTCGGTCCCGAAGACCGGGTGGCGATCGTCTGGCCCACCTCGGTCGATTTCGTCGTCGCCTATCTCGGGGTCCTGGCGGCGGGTGCGGTGGCCGTCCCGCTCAACCCCAACAGCCCCCCCAACGAGCTGGGACGCGAGCTCGCCGTCGTCGAGCCGGTCGTGGTCCTTGCCAGCGGCCCGGTCGGCGCGGTCCCGAACGTGCCCCATGTGGTGCTGCCCGCCGCCGTGGTGGCAGCCGAACGCGTGCCCGGCGAGCCTCGGACCTGGGAGGAATTCTCGGCGGACACCGACGAGGGTGCGGGGGCGGACGCGGACGCGGACGCGGACACGGACTCGGGGGCGGACGACGGGCATCTTCTGCACCCGGTCGAGAGAGAGGAGTCCGATCTGGCCGTCCTCCTGTTCACGTCGGGGACGGCGGGTGAACCCAAGGCGGCCATGCTCAGCCATGGCAACCTGACGGCCAACCTGCGTCAGATGCTCGGCATCCCCGAGATCCTGCGTGCCGATGACGTGGGGCTCGTGGCCCTGCCGTTGTTCCACGTCTTCGGATTGAACGTGGCCCTTGGTCTCTCGCTGGCCACGGGGGCCGCGCTCGTGTTGGACACACGCTTCGACGCGGCGCAGTCGCTCCAGCAGGTCCAGGACCTGGGCGTGACGACCCTCCTCGGGGTGCCCACCATGTTCGCGGCGTGGGCCGACATGCCCGATACCGGCGCGGGGCGCGCGCCGGCCCTCGGGGGCGTGCGTCGGGCGATCTCGGGAGCGGCCGCTCTCGACGCTGATGTCGCGTTGCGGTTCGAACGTCGTTACGGGATCGAGATCTGGCAGGGCTACGGGCTCACCGAGGCGGCACCGGCGGTGTCGACGTCACTGGGCACCGGTCGAAATCGACCGGGCTCGGTCGGTCGTCCCCTCCCCGGCGTCGAGGTGCAGCTGGTCGACGACGAGGACGAGCCGGTCCTCGAAGGCGACACGGGGGAGATCTGGGTCCGGGGC
This sequence comes from Acidimicrobiales bacterium, assembly GCA_017882995.1. Classification (GTDB taxonomy): domain Bacteria; phylum Actinomycetota; class Acidimicrobiia; order Acidimicrobiales; family UBA8190; genus Chersky-840. Next base: position 6,679 of record JADGOL010000143.1, read on the forward strand.
GACAACGTCTTCGTCGGCTACTGGCGCGATGCCACGGCCACGTCCAGCGTGCGGACCGACGACGGATGGTTGCGGACGGGCGACATCGGCGTGATCGGGGAGGACGGCGACCTGTTCGTCGTCGACCGCTCCAAGGATCTCGTCATCGTGTCGGGTTTCAACGTGTTCCCCGCCGAGGTCGAGCGCGTGGTGGCCTCGGTGCCCGGTGTCGCCGAGGTCGCGGTCATCGGCCGTCCTGACCCGACCACGGGCGAAACCGTCGAAGCCGTGATCGTCGTGGCACCCGGGGCTGTTGTGACCGAGGAACTGGTGCGGGCGTATTGCGCCGCCAACCTGGCGCGCTACAAGTGCCCGACGACGATCAGGTTCGTGCCCGAGCTTCCCCGCGGGCTGGTGGGCAAGGCGTTGCGAAGGGCATTGCGGGACCAACCCGCCTGAACCACGGCGTCCCCGGTGGCGGGGTGACGCCGACTTGGTGCCCGGCACCCCTGTCTCAGTACGATCCGACCAATGGTCGTCCCGAGCGCGCGCCGAATTCCCGAGGCCACGGTCGCACGCCTTCCCGTGTACCAGCGGATCCTGCTCGAGTTGGTGCGGGCCGGCACGACGACGGTGTCTTCGGACCAACTGGCCGAGATGGCCCGCGTCAACGCTTCGAAAGTCCGCAAGGACCTTTCGTTCCTCGGGTCCTTCGGGACGCGCGGCTCGGGGTACGAGGCCCAATTCCTTCTCACGCAGATCGACAGGGAGCTCGGCCTCCACGGTGACTGGCCCGTTGCCATCGTGGGCCTCGGGAACCTGGGTCGGGCGCTCGCCAATTCTCAAGGGTTCACGTCGCGCGGCTTTCGGGTGGCCGGGTTGTTCGACGTGGAAGAGACACTGCTCGGGATCGAGATCGGCGGCGTGCGGGTCCATCACGTCGACGAATTCGAACGGGTGTCGGCAGGCGACCCACCGGCGATCGGGGTCATCGCCACCCCTGCGTCTGCCGCCCAGGACGTGGCCAACCGCATGGTGAAGGCCGGCGTGGGGTCCGTGCTCAACTTCGCCCCCCGGGTCCTGACCGTCCCCCCCGAGGTCCTGCTGCGATATGTCGACTTGTCGATCGAGTTGCAGGTCATGAGCTTCTACCTCTCTCACCGCGACAGCCCCGGGACGGCCCCGGCCTGGTCGCCTCTTCCCCATGCCGTGGGTCTCAGCTCGGCCGAGCCCGGCTGAGAAGGTTCCGACCGAGGCCTTCACCAGCTGTTCTTCGCCCGCCGACGGTCCCGGTACCCCAGCGGACTCCACCGGGACCGGCATCGACGCACTCCACAGCGGTCTGGCATACGGCTGCGCCGACCGGCATCCTGGTAGGGGAGGGACCGGGTCCACCGCGGGCCGGGTGTCGCGCTGCGGGTGGTCGCCCGCGCAAGGAGCTCTGCGAGACGTTGTCTGTCATCGTCGTGGGACTCGAGCAGCACCAGGTGCCGCTCGACGTGCTCGAAAGGGTCGCCATCGCCGAGGACGACCTCGGCAAGGTGGTCGCGGGTCTGCGGGACAGGGCGAATCTGGCCGAAGTCGTCGTCTTGTCGACCTGCATGCGCACCGAGCTCTATGCCGTGGTCGAGCGGTTCCACGAGGGCGTGACCGACCTCCAGGAGTTCCTCGCCGCCATGGCCGGGTCGTCGGTCGACGCGCTCGACGGGCGGTGGACGGTGTTCTTCGACGACGCCGTGACCGGGCACCTCTTCGAGGTCGCCGCCGGTCTGCGTTCGAGCGTCCTCGGGGAGACCGAGGTCCTGGGCCAGGTGCGGCGCGCCCTCGAGCGGGCCCAGGCCGAGCATGCGAGTGGGCCGGTGCTGTCAGGCCTGTTCCGCCATGCCGTCCAGGCCGGCCGTCATGTCCGTTCGACCACTGCCATCGCCCAGGGCTCGACGTCGTTGTCCCACGTGGCCGTCGAGCTGGCCGCGTCGAGGCTGGGGGGATCGCTGGCCGGGCGCCACGTCGTCGTGGTGGGTGCCGGCGAGATGGGTGAGGGCATGGTCGACGCCCTCGGTGGTCACGGCGACCTGGCCCAGGTGGTGGTGGCCAACCGCACGGTGGGTCGGGCGTCGACGCTCGCCGCCCGGGTGGGTGGCAACGGTGTCGGGCTCGCCGGTCTCGGCGAGGCACTGGCCTCGGCCGACGTCGTGTTCGTCTCCACCGGCGCGTCGCTCCCCGTGCTCGACGCCGAGTTGCTCGCTCCCGCGCTCGGCGCGCGCGCCGCGGCGGTGGGCCGTCCGCCACTCGTGGTCGTCGACCTCGGGGTCCCGCGCAACGTCGATCCGGCGGTGGCGGGCATCTCCGGGATCGACCTGTTGGACATGGACGACCTCACCGAGCATGCCGAGCGGGCCATGGAGGGGCGGCGGGCCGAGCTGTCGGCGGCCCAGGAGATCGTGACCCAGGAGGTGGAGCGCTATCGCGCCGAGGAGCGGGCGCGCGGAGCCGCTCCCGTCGTCTCCGCGTTGCGGGCTCGCATCGAGGAGCTGCGCCGTTCGGAGCTCGCGCGCCATCGGGCCCGGCTGTCCGAGCTCGACGAACGGCAATGGCAGGAGGTGGACTCGGTCGTGCGTGACGTGCTCGCCAAGTTGCTCCACCAACCGACCGTGGCGGTGAAAGAGGCGGCGGGCACCCCGCGTGGAGAGCGTCTGGTCGAGGCGCTGCGCACGCTCTTCGACCTCTGACGCGGTGGTGACCCCGATCGGCGGGGACCGAGAAGGCCGTACCCTGCGACTCGCCACCCGGGGATCGCCTCTGGCGTTGTTCCAGGCGCGACGTGTCGCCGATCGTCTCGCCGCGCTCCCCGGCGCACCGCACTGCGAGCTCGTTGTCGTCCAGACCAGCGGGGACACGCTCGTCGACGTCCCGGTGGCGCAGCTCGGAGGCCAAGGCGCCTTCGTCAAGGAAGTACAGCTGGCCGTCCTCGACGGCCGTGCCGATCTGGCCGTCCACTCCGCCAAGGACCTCCCCGCGGTCACCCCGCCGGGTCTGGTCCTGGCGTGCGTGCCCGAGCGCGCCGATCCGCGCGACGCCCTCGTCGGTTGCACGCTCGAGGCGCTGTCGTCGGGCGCGACGGTGGCGACGGGCTCGGTGCGTCGCCGCGCCCAGTTGGCGTGGCTGCGACCGGACCTCACCTTCTGCGACCTGCGCGGCAACATGGCGACGAGGCTCGAGCGGGCACTCGAGGTGGGGGCGGGGGTGCTCGCCCTGGCCGCCCTCGAACGCCTCGGGCTCAGCGCGCCGGTGGCGGAGGTGCTCGATCCCCGCACGCTGCTCCCGCAGGTGGGCCAGGGTGCATTGGCGGTCGAGTGTCGGGACGGTGACCAGGCCGTGCTCGAGCTCCTCGCCGCCGTGGACGATCCCGTCGCCCATGGCGCGGTGCGGGCCGAGCGCGCCTTTCTGGCCGCGCTCGGCGGAGGGTGCAGCTTGCCCTTGGGAGCGCTGGCGGTCCTCGACGATGATGGCGCCCAACTCTCGATCGACGGATTCCTGGCGAGTCGCGACGGAAGGATCCTGTTGCGCCGGTGCGTCCACGGACCGGCGTCCGAGCCCGAAGAGCTCGGCCGCCGGCTCACCGCCGTCCTGCTCGACGAGTGTGGGGGCAGGTCGCTCGACGACTGGGCCGAGGACGCCTGGACCGAGCCCGACCAGGCTGGATCACGGTGACGGTCTACCTCGTGGGGGCGGGCCCCGGGGATCCCGGCCTGCTCACCCGACGCGGCGCGGAGTTGTTGGGACGAGCCGATGTCGTCCTTTACGACCGGTTGGTCGACCCCCGGCTTCTGGAGCTGGCGCCCGGGGACGCACTGCGCATCGACGTGGGCAAGCGCCCCGGTCAGTTTCGCCACCAGGACGAGATCAACGCCCTGCTCCTCGAACAGGCGCGACTCGGAAGGACGGTCGTGCGGCTCAAAGGGGGCGACCCTTTCGTGTTCGGGCGCGGTGGCGAGGAGGCCGAAGCCATGCTCGGCGCCGGTATCGCCTTCGAGGTGGTCCCCGGCGTCACCTCCGCCTTCGCCGCCCCCGCCGCGGCGGGGGTCCCGGTCACCCATCGGGGGCTGTCGTCGTCGGTGACGGTGGTGAGCGGGCACGCCGGCGATCCCGACGCGCCGGGCGCGGTGGACTGGGCGGCGCTGGCCCGGAC
>JADGOL010000144.1 GCA_017882995.1 Acidimicrobiales bacterium
AACAAGGGCAGGCCCCGTCCCGAGGAGCTCGACCATGTCGAGGTCGTGCTCGACCTCGTGGGGCTGATCGAGATGGCCGACGTGCCGGTGGCCGCGCTCAGCCTGGGGCACTGCCGGCTGGTGGAGCTGGGCCGGGCCCTGTGCGGTGAGCCTCGGCTGCTCATGGCGGACGAGCCGTCGTCGGGGCTCGACATGACCGAGACGGCCGCGCTGGCCGCTGTCTTGCGCGGCGTGCAGCGCGACCGGGGCATGGCCGTGCTGCTCGTCGAGCACGACATGGAGATGGTCCGGACCGCGGTCGACCGTGTCGTGGTGCTCGACGTGGGCGAGATCATCGCCGAGGGCAGCTTCGAGGCGGTCGTGGCCGACCCCGAGGTGCGTCGCGCCTATCTGGGACGAACCGCATGACCGCCCCGATCCTCGAGCTCGAGGACGTCTCCGCCGCCTACAGCACGTACCGCGCCCTGTTCGGGGTGTCGCTCGTCGTCCCCGAGAACGGGATCGTCGCCCTCGTCGGCTCGAACGGTGCCGGAAAGTCGACCCTGGCCCGGGTGGTGTCGGGGCTCGTCCCTGCCTCGGGCGGCTTCGTCCGCTTCGAGGGCCAGGACGTGACGAAGTGGCCGGCGCACCGCATCGCCCGACAGGGCATGGTCCACGTGCCCGAGGGTCGCGCCATCTTCTCCTCGCTCAGCGTGGAGGAGAACCTGACGGTGTCGTTCAGCCGACGGGTCGGTCGCAAACAGACTCCCGAGGCTCTGGTACGGGCGTATCACGCTTTCCCCGTCCTCGCCGAGCGTCGGAAGCAACTGGGGGGCACGCTGTCGGGCGGTCAGCAACGGATCCTGTCGCTGGCCAAGGTGCTCGCGGTGCCACCCAAGCTGCTCATCGTGGACGAGCTCTCCCTCGGGCTGGCCCCGGTGATCGTCGACCAGGTCTATGACGGGCTGCTCGCCATCCACGGTCAGGGATGTGCCCTCCTGGTCGTCGAGCAACAGGTGGACCGTGTGCTCGCCATCGCCGATCGGGCCGTGCTCCTGGTGAAGGGCGCGGTGGCGTGGGAGGGCCCGGCCCGAGACGCGCGGTCGACGCTCGAGTCCCACATGCTCGGAGGCGCGGCGGCGAACGGTTCCGCACCGTTTTCCACCAACGGGTCCCACCCCGCGGCGCGCCGTGTCGTCCCGAGCCCGGTGTCGCCGGGTGGTTCGACATCGGTGCCACCCCCGCCCGGTGCCGTGTCGCCTGGCGCTCCCGGGCCCGGCCCGGCCACCCACGGCGGCCCACCGGCCCACGGCGGCCCTTCAGGGGCGGGCGGCACGAGCCACCCCTCGGACTTGTGGGTGGTGGGACCGAACTTCCCCAGCCCCAACTGACCGGGTCGAATCTCCCGGGATCAATTCCCGGGATCACGAGACCCCGAGATCAATTGCCCACGATGGTTTGACCGAGAGCGAGGACTGAACTGATGGGATTGCTCGACGACAGAGTGGCGGTGGTCACCGGCGCGGGCGGCGGCATCGGGCGCGAGATCGCGCTCTGTCTGGCATCGGAGGGCGCGAGGGTGGTCGTGAACGACCTCGGGACCACTCTCGACGGCGCCGGGACCGCGCAGGGCCCGGCGGCCGAGACGTGCCGGCTCATCGAGGACGCCGGCGGGAAGGCCGTGGCAAACGGTGAGTCGGTGGCCGACTTCGACGGCGCGGGACGGATCATCGGTCAGGCCGTGGACACCTTCGGGTCCATCGACATCCTCGTGAACAACGCCGGCATCGTGCGCGACCGGACGTTGGTCAAGATGACGTCGGAGGACTACGACGCCGTGGTGGCGGTCCACCAGAAGGGCACCTTCAACTGCACCCGCCACGCCGCGGTGCACATGCGCGAGGCGGGGTACGGCCGGATCGTGAACATCACGTCGTCGGCGGGACTGCGGGGCAACTTCGGCCAGAGCAACTACGGCGCCGCCAAGGCCGCCATCATGGGCATGACCTTCGTGTGGGCACTCGAGCTCGGCAAGTACGGGATCACCGCCAACGCGGTGGCACCGGCCGGGCTCACCCGGATGACCGAGAGCCTCTTCGGGGGTGCGGACGCGCCGCCCGACCAGGACCCCGCGCTCAACGCACCGCTGGTGGCGTTCCTGGCTTCGGAACAGGCCGGCTATGTGAACGGCCAGGTGCTCGGGCGTACCGGGTACGCGTACACCATCTTCCAGACGCCGCGACAGGTCGCGGCGATGTGGCGAGAAGGTGGGTGGACCCCGAGCGAGCTCGCCGAGCACTTCCACGAGGTTCTCGGACAGCATCTCCAGCCCGTGGGGATGCCCGCGCACCCCCTGCTCGGCAAGAAGGACGGCGGCTGAGCTACACCGGTTCGAGGATGACGACCGGGATCTCGCGGTCGGTGTTCTTCTGGTAGTCGGTGTAGGGCGGCCACGCCGCGGTGGCCCGGGGCCACCACAGCGCGCGCTCCTCTGCGTTGGCCGTCCGCGCCCGGAGGTCGGTGACCTCGGCGCCGTCCTGCAGTGTGACGTGCGGATCGGCCACCAGGTTCAGGTACCAGACCGGGTGTTGCGGGGCGCCACCCATCGATGCCACCACCACGTAGCGGCCGTCGTGTTCCACCCGCATGAGCGGGGTCTTGCGAACGTCTCCGGTCTGGCGGCCCCGGGTGGAGAGGATGATGACGGGCTTCCCATCGAGGGTGTCACCCTCCTTGCCGTCGGTGGCCTCGTACAGCGCCACCTGGTCGGCGATGGGGGGCCAGGCGCTCGGTACGTAATTCCCCTCGAGCGGCATCGACGTCCTCCGATCCGTTCCGGCACAGGCGCGTGCCACGGCAGGTCAGAGTCTTGCACTCCGGTGAGCGGGGGTGATTTCGGCGGGGGCGAAACGTCGGATTCAGTACAAGTGTCGGCGAACACCGCTACAGCTGCAGCGTCGCGAGGTGTCGATTCGGGACCTTTGTCCCTGGTTGCTCCTCGACCTCACCTCTACATTTCGACGTGCAAGGTCTCTTCACGAGGACACCGAGCGGGAGATGAAGGCGTGCGACCATCGACAGGTGAAATGCTGATCCGTGAGGGCGATCGAGTGGGCAAGATCGTGAACCGGCACGAGACATTCGGGCCACGCCCCGATGTGCTCGTGGTGATGTGGATGGACACGGGGAAGGTGGGTCTGCTCTTCGCCCTGCCGCTTCAATGACCTGATGTTCGTGCGGCTTCAGTAGCTACTCGACGTCGCACCAGTGGTTCGGCACGGACACCAGTCATCGTTGGGATGACATGAGTTGCCCGGGGTCCAAGAACCCCGTCCGGGCCTCGGTCGGGCGAGAGTTGCGAAGGAGGGCTTGATGAGGATCAGGGGTTGCGGGTGAGGATGTTGACCACCGAGACACCCGAGCCGCGGCCCCCGACGTTGTGCTGGAGGGCGAATCCCTGACGGATCGCCACCTGCCGCTCGCCGGCCTCCTCGCGCAGCTGCCACCAACACTCGGTGAGCTGGGCGATCCCGGTGGCGCCGATGGGATGACCCTTGGCGAGGAGTCCTCCCGAGGGGTTCACGGGAATGCGGCCGTCGAGCGCGGTCTCGCCCTCGAGCGATGCCGGCCCGCCCTTGCCCTTCTCCACGAAGCCCAGGTCCTCGATGTCGAGGATCTCGGTGATGGTGAAACAGTCGTGGACCTCGGCCATGTCGAGGTCCCGCGGCCCCACCCCGGCCATCTCGTAGGCGCGACCCGATGCCAGCGTGGTGGCGGGAAGGCCGACGAACGACGTCTTCTCGTGGAGATAGGGGTGGTCGGTGGCCACGCCGAACCCGGCCACGAAGACGGGCTTGTCGGTGAACTCATGGGCCCGCG
>JADGOL010000145.1 GCA_017882995.1 Acidimicrobiales bacterium
CCTCGCCCCTGTGCGCCGTCTCCTGCCCACCATGCAGGCGGGCGGCTTCGGCATCGACTTGTCGTTCATCATCGTGTTCATCGGCATCCAGGTGATCGTGATCCCGCTCGCCTACCGGCTCCTGTAGCGGCGCGAGGGCGACTGACCGGGCCCTTTCGGGCATCGCTGCTGCGGGGCTCTCAGGGGCTCGGGCACCGGCGCGAGCATGGCCCCGCGGCCCGTGGCTAGGATTCGTCACATGGACAGTGGAAAGCCGAGCGGCCAGGGCTCGAGCCTCGACAGCCTGCGTACCGTCGAATTTCGCCAGACTCTTCGCGGCTATCACATCGACGACGTAGACGAGTACCTCGAGCGCGTAGCGGTAGACGCCGAAGCCCTTCAAGAGCAAGTGCGCCAGGCGGGAGAGCGACTCAGGCAGGCGGCTGAGCGCATCGCCCAACTCGAGGGCATGTTGCAGGAGAGCCAGCTCCAGCCTCAGGGGGCCGCGCCGGTCAGCGACGACACCCTGCAGCGGACGTTGTTGCTGGCGCAGAAGTTCGTCGATCAGACCCAGGCCGAAGCAGAAGCTCAGGCTCGCGTGCTCGTGTCCGACGCAGAAGACCGCGCCCGCCGCGTGCTCAACGAAGCCGAGCAGCGGGCCAAGTCGGTCACCGAGGACACCGAGCGGCACCTGCGCGAGGAGATCACGCGGCTCGAGTCGATCCGCTCCCAACTCACCACGGACGTCGAGACCATCGGGCGCCACATGGAGAACGAACGCAATCGGTTGCGTGGCGCGTTGAGCGACATGCTCACCTGGGTCGACGAGCACGTCCAGCCGACTGGCTCGATCCTGGCGCAGCGTCCGGCACCGCGTCCCACGGCCCGCCCCAGCGACGACATGCCGACCATGAGCACGCCGCCGCGGCAGGGTGAGGAGATCCCCACGGTCGCGGCTCCGGACTCGGTGGGCGGCATCCCTGGACACGAGCCCTCGGCCATGACCCTCGAGGGTGGCGGGAGAGCGGCGGTGTCAGTGCAGGGCAACGCAGCCACCGGCGGCGCGCTCTCGATCGATTCCGACACCCCGAAGGGCGACAGCGATCACCAGGGTGTCATGGCCATCGAGGACACCACTCAGCCTCAGGCCATCGGGCCTCGCTGAGGTGCGCTGAGCGCACCTCGTTCTTCGGCGGTCAGACTTCGGGGCAGGGGGCCTTGGTCACCCGCAACGACACGTCGGACCCCACGGTGACCCCGATGTGCACGGCCAGGGTCTGATCGGCCACATACGACCGGTGCGCCTCGACGGCGCCCGCCATGGCGGCCGGGGCGACGACCTCCAAGGTGATGCAGTCCGACACCTTGAGGCCGGCCTCACGCCGTTGGGCCTGGACGAGGCGGACGAGGTCACGCGCCAGTCCCTCGGACTCGAGGTCGTCGTCGACGGCGGTGTCGAGGGTCACCACGCCCACCTCGTCGGGGAGCGTCCGACCTTCGACGGCGTTGCGCGGACGCAGGACGAGCTCGTATTCCCCCGGCTCGAGTCGCACGCCCCCGGCCACGATGCCGTCATCGGTGCGCTGCCAGTCCCCGCCGCGCACCGCCTTGGTGACGCGTGGGGTGTCGTGGCCCAGCCGGGGCCCGAGGGCGGCGTGGACGAGTGTGAGGGTCTGGTCGGCCACGCCTCCCACCTCGTCGGTGAGCACCACCTCTTTGACGTTGACCTCGTCTTGGATGAGCTCGATGAACGGACGCAGACGCTCCGGACGCGCCGTGGCGACGGTCAGCCGGCGCAACGGCAGGCGCGCCCGCCGGCCGTTCGCCTTGCGCACCGCGTGCGCGGCCGAGCACACGTCTCGAACGATGTCCATCACCTCCACCAATGCCGGGTCGGCGGGCAGCTCGTCGGGGCCAGGCCAGTCCGACAGGTGGACGCTTCGCTGCGCGGTCAACCCCTGGTACACCGATTCGGTGAGCAGCGGCAACAGGGGAGCCGAGACCTTGCACAGCGTCACGAGGACGGTGGACAACGTGTCGTAGGCGTCGGCTTTGTCGGCTTCGACCCCGGGTGAGCCGTCGCGGGCGCGCCAGAAACGGTCGCGGCTGCGACGGATGTACCAGTTGTTCAGCGCGTCGAGAAAACGCGTGATCGACGAGCACGCCGCGAAGAGGTCGTAGGCGTCCATCGACGTCGTGACGTCGTCGACGAGCGACGCCGTCTTGGCCAGGATGTAGCGGTCGAGCACCCCCGTGGCGTCGGTGCGAGCCCGGCCCCGGATGCCGTCCACATTCGCGTACAGCGACAAGAAGTACCAGGCGCTCCAGATCGGATTCAGGACCTGGCGCCGGACCTCTTCGATGCCCTTGGCGTGGACCACGAGGTCCTGGCCCCGCAAGATGGGGGCGGACATGAGGAACCAACGCATGGCGTCGGCCCCCCACATGTCGAACACCATGTCGGGCTCGGGGTAGTTGCCCAGACGCTTGGACATCTTCCGACCGTCATCGCCGAGCACGATGCCGTGGGCCACGCAGTGTCGGAACGGCGGTCGGTCGAACAGCGCGGTGGCGAGCACGTGCAGGGTGTAGAACCAGCCCCGGGTCTGGGTCACGTACTCGACGATGAAGTCGGCGGGGAAGTGCGACTCGAACCACTCCGTTCGCTCGAAGGGGTAGTGGACCTGGGCGAAGGGCATCGACCCGGACTCGAACCAGCAGTCGAGGACGTCGGTGACACGACGCATCGTCGACTTCCCGCTGGGGTCGTCGGGGTTGGGTCGCACGAGCGCGTCGATGGCGGGGCGGTGGAGGTCCGTGAGGCGTACCCCGAAGTCGCGCTCGAGCTCGTCGAGGCTGCCGTAGACGTCGGTGCGGGGGTAGCGCGGGTCGTCGCTCTTCCACACCGGGATGGGCGAGCCCCAGAACCGGTTTCGGCTGATCGACCAGTCGCGCGCCCCTTCGAGCCATTTCCCGAACGCCCCGTCCTTGATGTGTGACGGGACCCAGTCGATCTCCTGGTTGAGCTCGAGCATGCGGTCTTTGACGGCGGTGACCTTCACGAACCACGAGCCCACCGCCTTGTAGATCAGGGGCGTGTCGGTGCGCCAACAGTGGGGGTAGCTGTGGGTGTAGGACTTGGCCTCCACGAGCGCACCGGCCGCTCTCAGATCGGCGGTGATGGGGCGGTTGGCGTCGAAGACGAGCTGCCCGGCGTAGGGGGGGACCTCGCTCGTGAATCGGGCCCGGTCGTCGACTGGGCACACGAGGGCGATGCCGGCCGCGGTGCAGACGTCGAAGTCTTCTTCGCCGAACCCCGGAGCCAGGTGGACGACGCCGGTGCCTTCGTCGGTGGCGACGAAATCGGCTCCGAGCACGCGGAACGCACCCTGGCGCTGCGCGAAGAAAGGGAAGAGCGGGCGATAGGTGCGCCCCACGAGAGCGGAGCCCGAGAGGCGCGCCAGTGGCTCGGCGTCGCCGAGGAGCTCGGGGTAGGCGGTGGCGCGATCGGCGGCGATCACCGTGGGTGTGCCCAGGAGCTCGTAGACGGCGTACTCGATGTCCGGCCCGACGGCGAGGGCCAGATTCGATGGCAGGGTCCACGGCGTCGTCGTCCACGCCATCACGCGCAGGGGTCCGGAGATCTCGGCGGGGCTGGTGCCGCTGGTGTCGGCGTCCAGCGTGAACAGCACCGTGACGGCGGGGTCCTGACGGGGTCGGTAGGCGTCGTCCTGGCGGGTCTCGAAGTTCGAGAGGGGCGTCTCGCACTCCCAGCAGTAGGGGAGGACCCGTTCTCCCTCGTACAACAGCCCCTTGTCCCAGAGTGCCTTGAACGCCCAGATCACGCTCTCCATGTAGGAGAGGTCCATGGTCTTGTAGTCGTTGGTGAAGTCGACCCACCGGGCCTGGCGCGTGACGTAGCGCTCCCAGGCATCGGTGGTGCGCTGGACCAGCGCCCGGCAGTATTCGTTGAAGTTGTCGATGCCGTACTCGACGATGCCGGCGCGGCCCGAAACCTCGAGCTCCTTCTCCGCCGCCATCTCGGCGGGCAGGCCGTGGCAGTCCCATCCGAAGCGCCGTTCGACCCGCCTGCCCCGCATCGTCTGGTACCGGGGCACGGCGTCCTTCACGAAGCCGGTGAGGATGTGGCCGTAGTGGGGGAGCCCGTTGGCGAAGGGCGGGCCGTCGTAGAAGACGAACTCGTTGGGCCCGCCCGGCCGGGGCTCGATTGAAGCCGCGAAGGTCCTGTCATTGGCCCAGAACTTGAGGATCTGCTCCTCGAGACGGGGGTAGTCAGCCTGCTGCTCGACTTCGGGGTACGGCGCCTGGCCGCCAGGCGGGTTGGGCATGCCCACAGAGTATTGGAGGACCGGCAACCCCCTGGGGCTCTGCTCGACCTGGAATACTGGGGGTCGACGCGGTGTTGCCGCCCGAACATGGCGACGCTATGGTCGCCCACCTTCGTCGAGCAGACGAAAGCCAGGGGAGATGACCGACATCGCGATCACCGCTCGGCGGCCGAAGGCATTGCGCTGATGGCCGCGGTCAAGAAGTCGCCACCGGCGAAGAAGAAGTCCACCTCGGCCAAGAAGGCCGCCCCGGCCAAGAAGAAGGCCGCGGTCGCCAAGAAGAAGGCCGTGCCGGCCCGAAAGCCAACCGCGGTGAAGAAGAAGCCGGCCGCGGTCAAGAAGAAGGCCGTGCCGCAGAAGAAGAAGGCCGCGCCGGCCAAGAAGGCCGCGCCGGCCAAGAAGGCCGTCGCCGCGAAAAAGGCCGCCCCGGCCAAGAAGGCCGTCGCCGCGAAAAAGGCCGCCCCGGCCAAGAAGGCGGTGGCCGAGTCCGCGGTGGCGACACCGGCGGCTGTGGTCAAGGCCGCCCCCGCTGCCAAGGTGGCTCCCAAACCGCCGCCCAAGCCCACTCGGGGGCCCTACGCGTCGGAGCCGAAGTTCCTCGAGGAGCAGCGCAAGTTCCTGCTCGAAGAGCGTGAGGTCTACAAGACCCAGGCCGCCGACCTACGGGCCGAGGCCGAGTCCCTGGCCCTCGAGCGCGAGCCCGGGGACGTGCAGTTCGACGAGGAGTCCGGCGAGGGCGGGACCGTGGCCGTGGACCGCGAGCGCGATCTCACGCTGTCGGCACAGGCCCTGGCCACCATCGACGAGATCGACATGGCCCTCAGGACCATCGAGACCAAGATGTACGGCATGTGCGAGAGCTGCGGGCAAGCGATCCCCAAGGCAAGGCTCCGGGCGCTGCCCTACGCCCGGCTGTGCGTGTCATGCAAAAGCGGAGGGCTGCACCGCCGCTGAGCGACGGGGAGCGTCCGCGGCTCGACGCCCTTCGGCGCCTGCTCATCGCCGTGTCCGTCGCCGTCGTGGTGGTGGCCGTTGACCAGCTGACGAAGTCGTGGGCCGTGCACCGGCTGTCGCATGGTCCCATCCACGTCGTCTGGAAGTTGGACCTGCAACTCACCTATAACTCCGGCGCCGCCTTCAGCTTCGCCCAGGGTTGGGCGCCGGTGTTGGGGGGTGTCGCCGTCGTCGCCGTGCTCGTGATGTTGGGCGCAGCACGCCGCGTGCAATCCACGGCGATCGCGGTCGCGCTCGGCCTCGTCGTGGGAGGTGCGCTCGGCAACCTGGCCGACCGGGTGTTCCGCTCCGATCACGGCTCGGTGATCGACTTCGTCGCGCTGCACTTCTGGCCGACGTTCAACGTCGCCGACTCGTGCATCGTCGTGGGTGGGATCGCAGCCGCGGCGCTGCTGTGGCGTGCCGATCGGGCCGAGTCAACGACGTGAGCGCACCGCCCCCGTCCCCGGCACCGTCCGAGCCACCGCGGTCACCGGCGAAGCTGGACCTGACCGTGCCCGCCGCCCTGGCCGGGGCCCGGGTGGATCGTGTCGTGTCGCTGCTCAGCGGGTTGCCGCGCCGGGCGGTGGCCGAGCTCGTCGACGCGGGCGGTATTCGACTCGACGGTCGTCCCGTCACCACCCGCAGCCGGATCGTCCAGGGCGGCCAGCGCCTCGAAGTTGACGTCGTGCACGAGGAGATAGACGTCCCCGTGCCCGATGCTTCGGTCGTCTTCCGTGTCGTGCACGAGGACGCCGAGCTGGTGGTGATCGACAAACCGGCCGGGCTCGTGGTGCACCACGGAGCCGGGCACCATGGGGGGACGCTCGTCGACGGCCTCCTGGCGCGCTTTCCCGACCTTGCCGGCCTGGCCGCGGCGGGCGGGGGAGACCCCGACCGGCCCGGTATCGTCCACCGCCTCGACAAGGGCACCTCGGGGCTCTTGGTGGTGGCGCGTACGCCCGAGGCCTACCGGGCCCTGGCCAAGCAGTTCCGGGCCCACAGCGCCGGGCGCCAGTACCTCGTCCTGGCGGCGGGAACGGTGGAGGCAGACGAGGGGACCGTGGACGCGCCGATCGGTCGTTCCACGCGCCAGCGGACGCGCATGGCGGTCACGACGCGTGGCAAGCAGGCTCGTACCGAGTACCGGGTGACCGAACGCTTCTCCACCCCGGTGCCGTGCACTTTGCTCGAAGCCAGCCTCGACACGGGCCGGACACACCAGGTCCGGGTGCACCTCGCCGCGATCGGCCACCCCGTGATCGGCGACGAACGCTACGGACGATCCGTCGCCCGCCCTCAGGCCGTCATGGCCGAATTGGCACCGGGCCGAATGTTCCTGCATGCCTTCCGACTGTCGCTCGACCACCCGTCGGGGGGGCGGGCGACGTGGGAGGCGCCACTTCCCGAAGACCTCGCCCGGGTGCTCGCGAGCTTGGCTCCGTAGAGGCTCAGGCCGCCTGGTGGGCGGCTTCGACCTCGGCCAGCGTGGCGAGCTGCTGGAGGGCGCGCGCCTCGGCCTGACGGGCTCGGCGCACGCCGATGCCGAGTCGCGACGCGGTGGCCTGGAGCGAGGTGGGTGTCCCGTCGTCGAGCCCGTACCGGATGCGCAGCACATCGCGCTCGAGCTCGCCAAGTGACTCGACCGCGTCGCGGACCCGCCCGAGGACCATCGCGCGTTCGACGTCGTCCTCGAACGTCTGCTCGTCCGCGCCCACGAGGTCTCCCAGTGCCGTGCCGCTGTCGGTGCCGGCCGGCTGGTCGAGGCTGGCCACGACGCGCGCCGCGCCCTGCACCGTCTCGAGTGTCCGACCGTCGACCCCACTCGCCTCGGCGATCTCCTCGGGGGTGGGATCCCGCTGGAGGTCCGCGGCGAGCTCCCACGTGACGCGGTCGGCACGCTGCGCCTGCTCGGCGACTTCCATAGGGACGCGAATCGTGTTGCCGTGCTGCTGGACGGCGCGTTGCAGGGCCTGGCGGATCCACCACGTGGCGTAGGTGGAGAACCTGAAGCCGCGTTGCCAATCGAATTTGTCGACGGCGCGCATCAGGCCGAAGGTCCCCTCCTGGACCAGGTCGCCGAAGTCGACGCCGCGGTCCTGGTATCGCCGTGCCCAGTGGACCACCAGTCGGAGGTTGGCCGCGATCATCTGGCGGCGCGCCTCGTCGTCACCGGCGGCGACGCGTTTGGCCAGCTCGACCTGCTCCTCGTGGTCCGGCAGGGGATACCGGTCGAGATCGTCGAGAAAGAGCCGAATGCCGTCATGGGTACTGGTGGGGTTCGCCATCATTCCTCTTCGTCGTGGTCCTGCATATCGAACAACACCGCTGTGACGCCTGACATTCCGGGTCGGGCCCAAGTCGGGGTTGCAGCTCTGCGGTCGCCGTGCTCCGCTGGGCCGATGCCTTCGGGAGCTGTTCGGACTCCTGCCGACCGTTCCGGCGCACCCGCCCGGCTGGTGGCGGTGCGGCACGGCGCCACCCAATGGAGCCGGGCGGGTCGCCACACGGGCCGGACCGACCTGCCACTGCTCGAAGACGGTCGGCTCGAGGCCGAGGAGCTCGGCCGACGGCTGGCCGGCCATGAATTCGGGCTGGTCCTGGCCAGCCCCATGCGCCGGGCCCGGCAGACCTGCGACATCGCCGGGTTCGGTCCCCAGGCCGAGTGGTGCGCGGACCTGTGCGAGTGGGACTACGGCGCCTATGAGGGGAGGACGACCGATGACATCCGCGCCGAGCGGCCGGAATGGTCCTTGTGGAGCGACGGGGTGCCCGGCGGCGAGACGGCCCAAGAGGTGGGAGCCCGTGCCGACCGGGTCATCTCGAGGGTCAGGGACCGGACCGGCGACGTCCTCGCCTTCGCTCACGCGCACGTGCTGCGGGTCGTGGCGGCCCGATGGGTGGGCCTTCCCGCCACCGCAGGGGCATTGTTCACGTTGGCACCTGCCACCATCAGCGTCCTGGGTTGGGAGCGCGACACCGCGGTGGTCAGCCGGTGGAACGACGCCGCCGGCGACCCCCTCGATTGACCCGGCCCGGCGGGGATACGGGGCGGCGAGGTGCGCTCAGTGCAGCGGCCGGGCCGGTGCGGGGTTCCCCCGAGCGCGCGACACCATGTCGTCCAAGGTGAATGAGTCCAGATGTCCGCGCATGTGCTCTCCGACGTCGGACCAGACCGTCAGCAAGATGCACTGGCCCTCGTGCTCGCAAGCCCCGTTCTCGTGCGGACGCCCGAAGTCCCCGGCCACGATGGGCCCGTCCACGGCGCTCACGATCTGACCGAGCGTGATCTCCTCGGGAGAGCGGGCGAGGACGTACCCGCCGCCCACACCGCGTTTGGATCGCACCAGCCCCGCTCCTTTGAGGGCGAGAAGGATCTGTTCGAGGTAGGGCTGGGGGAGTCCCGTCCGCTCCGCGATGTCGCGCACCGACGTCGGGCTCTGCGAGTCGTCGTGCAGCGCCAACGACAAGAGGGCGCGGCTGGCGTAGTCGCCGCGGGTTGAGACCTTCACGCCTCGATGCTACCCGTGAGGCTGCGCCGCACCGGCTGACGGTCGAGGCGCGCAGTGGCTCCCGGGACAGGTGGGGCGGCCGCGCCGACATGGGTACAGTGCCGCAGATGAGCGACGCTCCGGTGACCGGTGCCGATGCCGGCCCGGGCCGGGGTGGCCCGTCGCCGGTGCTCCCCGACTACGGCGGCGC
>JADGOL010000011.1 GCA_017882995.1 Acidimicrobiales bacterium
ACCCTGGCGGTCGAGCTCGGATCGGCCGGGATCCGCATCAACTGCGTGGCCCCGGACTTCGTCCCCACCGCGGGACTGGCCGGCGTGGCCGGCCGGGCCGGATCGGCGGGACAACGCGCCGCCGCGGCGGGCGACGGCACCGACCCCGGCGACTTTCTCACCATCCCCCTGCGCCGCAAGGGTGAGGTCGGCGACGTGGGCAACTGCGTGCTGTTCCTCGCCTCGGAGCTGTCGTCCTACATCACGGGCACGACGCTGCACCCCGACGGCGGGGCGCTCGCCGCGTCGGGGTGGATGGACTGGCCCGACGAGGGCTTCACGGCCCGGCCGCCCGCCTGGGTGCTCGACCGCCTCGAAGTCCCCGACCCGTGAACGCGCCGGCAGCGGACGACGCCCTGTTCCAACTCGACGGGGAGCACGTCGTCCCGACCGAGTTCTCGCGCGGGCCGTGGACCCCCGACGCGCTGCACGGCGGCCCGGTGGCCGCGCTGGCGGCACGCGCCGTCGAGTCGATCCCCACCGACGAGCCCATGCACGTCACCCGGCTCACCGTCGAGCTCCTCCGGCCCGTGCCCCTGGCGCCGTTGTCGGTCTCGACGTCGGTGTCACGGCCGGGCCGCAAGGTCCAGCTCGTCGACGCCCGCATCTCGAGCGGCGGCCGCGACGTGGCGTGGGGACGGGCGCTGCGCGTCCGGCTGCAGCCGTCCGGATCGGATTCGCCTGATTTCCCCGGAGCCAATTCGCCCACCTCCGGTCCCGTTCCCGGCGTCGATCCGGGCGCACCCCCGGCGCACCACGGCGGCTACCGGTCGCCCGCCCCCATCGGCACCTACCGGGCCTTCCACAACGCCGGGGCGGAGCTCGTGTACGTGGCCGGGGAGTTCGACGGGCGCGGGCCCGCCACGGTGTGGGTGCGGTTGGCCGTGCCGGTGGTGCCCGGCGAGGAGCCCACGCCGCTGCAGCGGGTGGTGGCCGCGGCGGACTTCGGGAACGGGGTGAGCTCGGAGCTCGACTTCGCCCACTACGTCTTCATCAACCCCGACCTCACCGTTTACCTTCACCGGCCTGCCATCGGCGATTGGGTGTGCCTCGACGCCTCCACCCAGGTCGGTATCCCGGGAGCCGGGCTCGCCCAGTCCGCGCTCTGGGACGCGCAGGGCCCCATCGGGCGGTCGATCCAGAGCCTCCTCGTCGAGCGCCGCGCCTAAGACTCAGAGCCGGCCCTCACTCAGACACAGCGTCACTCAGAGACATTGTGATCGGCGGCCTTTTGGCGCGGGCGCTTCCCCTCGAGCGACGCCATGTATTTCCGCACGTCGGTCGCCCCCGTGCACAGCGCCACCAGGTCGGTGGACTGCTGGAGGTGCATCCGCATGCCCATCATTTCCCACGCCCGGGTGAGCCCCTGCTTGGTGGCGAGGATGGTGGTGAGCGGCATCTTGGCGATGGTGGCCGCGATCTCCTCCACCGTCTCGTCGAGATCGGCGCGGGGCACGATCCGGTTCACCATCCCCCAGTCGAGTGCCTGGGTGGCACTGATCGTGGGCGCCAGGAACAGGTACTCAGCGGCGCGCTTGAAGTTCATGAGGACCCAGGGCTCGATCATGGTCTGGGCGCCCGGCAAACCGAAGCCCTGGGGCAGCGGCATCTGGAAGTAGGCGTCCTCGGAGACGATGGTGAGGTCGGTGAGCAGTCCGTAGACGGTGCCGCCCCCCACGCAGTAGCCGTGCACCTGGGCGATGGTCGCCTTCGGGAACTCCCACAACCGAAGCGGCGGCCACAGGAACAGTCCCTGGTGGTGCCTTCTCCAGGTGCGCTCGGGCGTGGGGCCGGTGGTCGGGTAGACCTCGGGCATCTCGTCGATGCCGACGATGGCGTGGCCGGCGCAGAATCCTTCCCCGTTCGCCTTGAGCACGAGCACCTTGACGTCGTCGTCGTCGTCGGCGAGAACGAGCGCCTCGTCCATGTCCCACACCTGCTGTGCGGTCTGGATGTTGGCCTTGTCGGGAGTGTTGAGGACGATGCGGGCCACCCCCCCGTCCTTCTCGTAGACGATCGTCTCGAACTCCACTCGCTCCACAACGCCCTCCCGTCGGCTCGGTCGATGCCCCGGCGGTGACCGACGCGGGCCCGACTCTACAAACGCCGGGCCGAAAGACTGAAGCTGAGGGGTATCCGGGGCCGGCCGGGCGGGAGGACATAGTGGTGATCGCGTTCTCGCACGAGCCACGGGAACCGGGCGAACGACGTCCAGTCGTGCTCCTCGAGACCCTCGAGGACGAAGCCGTGGTCGATGACGGCGGTCACGATCTCCCCCAGGCTGTGGTTCCAGGAGTAGTTCCGCTCCATCGACACCGCGTACGTCCCGTCGGTGTAGGTGAAGCCCGAGTCGTCGATGTAGGGCTCGGGCTCCTCGAAGTAGGTGTGCTCGAGAACGAGCTCGTCGTCGCTGAGCGCGTCCGACAAGGGGTGCACGTCGTGGAGGAAGAGCCGGCCCCCCGGGCGCGCCAACGCGGCGGCGACAGACGCCCACCGGTCGACGCTCGGCAGCCAGCACAGTGCGCCCAGGCTCACGTAGACCACGTCGAAGGTCTGGTGGTCGAGCGCGTCGACGGCGTCGTAGACGTTTGCGCAGACGAACGTGGCCCGGTCCTCGAGCCCGGCCCGCGTCGCCAGGACGCGAGCCTGCTCGACGGCGGGCTCGGAGAAGTCGAGGCCCGTGACGCGCGCCCCCACCCGCGCCCACGCCAAGGTGTCGAGCCCGAAGTGGCATTGCAGGTGGACGAGGTCGAGTCCCGAGACATCGCCCAGAGCGGCCACCTCCGCGGGTGGCGGCCCCCGGCCGGCGCGCAGCCATCCCTCGACGTCGTAGAACTCCGACGCCACGTGCACGGGCACACGCTGGTCCCAACTCGTCCTGTTCTGGGCGAAGGCTTCGTCCTGGGTGTTCCCACCCGGTGCGTCGTCCACGAGGCGACTCTATGGCGCCGTTCAAGGCCGGCCCGGCGCAAGCCGATACCTGTCCTCGTGACCATGGGCGCACCCAGTTCGACTCGCGGACCCGCCTGAGGCGACACAGGGACAGGCGTGGGCGGGACGGCCTCCCCCGGCACCCGCCCGCGCCGTCCCTTAACGTTGGCGTATGCCTCTCACCGACACTGTGACGACCGACGAGGACCTCGTCCGCTCCCGCCTGCGGGACCTGCTCGCAGAGCACGACCCCGCTTCGACGCCGGCGGTGGAGTTCCTCGGCGCCCGCTTCGACGCCGGCCTCGCCTGGGTGTCGTTCCCTGTCGGGCTGGGGGGTCTCGGACTGAGCCCCGATCTTCAGGGCCTCGTCGAACGCGAGCTACGTGCGGTCGACGCTCCCAACGAGGCGGACCGCAACGTCATCGGCTACGGCATGGCCGCACCCACGGTCCTCACCCACGGGACCGAGGAGCAGCGGGCGCGCTATCTCCGCCCGCTCTTCACGTGCGAGGAGGTCTGGTGCCAGCTCTTCAGTGAGCCCGGCGCCGGGTCCGACGTGGCCGGGCTCGCCACCCGGGCTGTGCGCGATGGTGACGAGTGGGTGGTCAACGGCCAGAAGGTATGGACCACCTTGGCCCACACCTCGAGCTGGGGACTCCTGGTGGCCCGTACCGACCCCGACGTCCCCAAGCACCGCGGGCTCACCTATTTCATCGTGGACATGCACGCTCCGGGGGTCGACGTCCGCCCCCTGCGCCAGATCACCGGTGAAGCCGAGTTCAACGAGGTCTTCTTCACCGACGTCCGCATCCCCGACAGCAATCGCCTCGATGCGGTGGGCGCGGGATGGCGCGTGGCCACCACGACCTTGATGAACGAGCGCGTGGCCATCGGTGGCGGCGTCGTGGCACGCAGCTCCGGGCCCATTCACGAGGCCCTGAGGATCTGGAAGGACAAGGCCGACAAGACGAGCACACAACGCGACCGCCTCATGGAACTGTGGGTCGAGTCCGAGGTGGCCCGGCTCACCAACATGCGGGCCCGCGCCCTGCGAACCGCCGGGACCCCGGGACCCGAGGGGTCGGTGGCCAAGCTGGTGGGGGCCGAGCTCAACAAGCACGTCTACGAGTTCTGTGTCGACCTGATGGGGATGACCGGCACGCTCTTCCCGACGCACTACGAGATGCGCCGGCCCGACCGAGCGGTGTTCTCCGGAGGGGCCGACCCCCGCCACACCTTCCTGCGGTCGCGCGCCAACTCCATCGAAGGTGGGACGTCGGAGATCATGCGCAACATCCTGGGTGAGCGCGTCCTCGGTCTCCCCGGAGAGCCTCGCATGGACAAGGACAGGGCATGGTCGGAGGTGCCGCGCAGTTGACCGGGACCCTGGCCCCGATGCAGTTCGGGACCGACGTCGCCGCCAAGGGCGTGCGCGAGCGGACCTTCGAGGTCAGCCGCGGCGATCGACGCATCCCCGGTGTGTTGTGGACGACGGCCGAGGATGGCCGGCCTCGACCTGTCGTCATGCTCGGCCACGGGGCGGCGGGATCCAAGCGCGAGGACTACATCGTGGCCCTGGCGCGTGGGCTCGTCCGTCACCACGGGCTCAGTGCGGTCGCCATCGACGGACCGGTCCACGGGGACCGCCGCGCCGACAAGGGCGCAGTCGCGGGCCTTCCCTTCGTCGACTTCGTGCAACGGTGGTCGGCGGACCCCGGACTCGTCGACGACATGGTCGGCGACTGGCGGACCACCCTCGACGCCGTCCAGGCCCTGCCGGAGGTGACCGCCGGACCGTGCGGCTACTGGGGTCTGTCGATGGGGACGATCTTCGGCCTTCCCACGGTGGCCGCCGAGCCGCGCGTGGCGGTGGCGGTCCTCGGCCTCATGGGGATCGCCGGGCCCACCAAGGACCGCTTCGCGGCGGACGCCCCCGCCGTGGCGTGCCCGCTGCTCTTCTTGGTGCAGTGGCACGACGAGCTGTTCCCTCGTGACCTGGCCTTCGAGCTGTTCGAGGCCTTCGGCAGCACCGACAAGCGCATGCACGTGAGCCCAGGGATGCACGCCGAGGTCCCCGCCGAGGAGTTCGAGGCGAGCGGCAAGCTCCTGGCCGCGCACCTCCTCGACTGAGGAGCAGACGCTCGGACGACGCCGGCTCAGCCCGGTGTGGTCCTCCCCACCATCGCCGCGGCGGCACGCGCCGCCAGGGCCACGAGGGTGAGGGTGGGCCCGTATCCCGCCGAGGTCACGAACACCGACGAGTCGGCCACCACGACGTTCTCGAGCCCGTGCATGCGGCCGACGGCGTCGACCACCGAGGTCTTCGGGTCATCGCCCATGCGGGTGGTGCCCATGACGTGGCGGCTCATGGGGATCGCCGACGTCGCGCCGCGCCGGTCCTCGCCCTCGGCCAGCGGCGAGGTCGATGTCATCGTCCAGGTGGCGCCCATGTCCTGGAGGACGCGCACCAGTCGCGGGGCGTGATGGGCCGAGGCCACGATCTCGTGGCGATGGGGCCGGTAGGTGACCCGGGCCACAGGGAACCCGCGCACGTCGCGCACGGTGGGGTCGAGATCCACGCGGTTGGTGAGCTGGGGAAGGTCCTCGCCCTGCATGGTGAAGGCCCACATGCGATCGCGCATCGGCGAGGCGCGCATGAGTGACTTGTGCTTCGCCCCCCACGGGTAGATCTTCGCCTCCATGACCGGCAGGCTGGGCCCGCCGTGCTCGACGAGACCACCCCGGATCCACGGCAACCCGGCTTCGGCCGCGGCGGCGCGTGCCGCGTCGTCGACGATCATGGCGTCGTCGTGGACGTGCGTCACGGCCCGACCCTTGTGACCGTGGACCCGCTCGGGGAGGATCCCGATGACAAAGGTCTGGAAGTGGACCATGAAGTTCCGGCCCACCAGGGGATGGTCGATCCCCGACAACAGCAGCAGGCGCGGCGTCTCGACCGCGCCGGCAGCGATGACGACGTGCCGGGCGTCGATCCGCCGCGTCGCACCGTCGGGACCGATGACCTCGACCCCGGTGGCGCGGCGCCCGTCGGTGACCAGTCGCGACGCGAAGGTCTCGGAAAACAACTCGGCTCTCCCCGACGCCATGGCCCGCAGCAACAGGGCGATGGGGTCGCCCTTGGCGTGGATGGGACAGCCGAAGAACGCGCAGAACCCGCAGTTGTTGCACGCCGGGCGCCCGTCGTAGGGCACCGAGTTCGCGGCGGTGGGCGCCGCGTAGGGATGCAGGCCCAACGCCTCGGCGGCCGCGCTCGAACGCACGGCGCCGTACATGGGCGCGCCGGACGGCATGGGATAGGGGCCTGAGCGCCACGCCGCGAAGGGATTGGCCCCCGCCGTGCCCGCCACCCCGATGGCCCGCTCGGCCTGGGCGTAGAAGGGCTCGAGATCGTCATAGGAAAGAGGCCAGTCGGCCACCTCGGCGCCCTCGACGGGACCGTGGGTGCTCAGGAGGGCGAAGTCCTCCTCCCGAAACCGCGGCACCTTGCCGTCGGCGTGGGTCCCACCCCCGCCCACCGTGGTCGGAATGGAGTTGACCTCACCGACATAGATGTGGTCTCCCTCCTCCTCGCCCCGGCGGAAGGTCCGGGGCTCGATCAGCGGGTCGGGCCCCAAGAAGTACCGGTAGATGAACTTGAGCTCGTCGTTGGAGTAGTCCGCGGCAGGTTTCGTGAGGTCATCGGGATCGAGAAGGTGGTTGCGACCCTTCTCGA
>JADGOL010000146.1 GCA_017882995.1 Acidimicrobiales bacterium
GCCATCTGGGTCCGGGTGGCGCGACTGGCGCTGGCGATGTGGGGGAGAAGGACCGTGCGCGGGGCGCTCAGGAGGCGGGGGTGGACGGTGGGCTCGTCCTCGTAGACGTCGAGGCCCGCCGCGAAGATCGTCCCCGCGTGGAGCGCGTCGGCGAGGGCTTCCTCGTCCACGACCGGTCCCCGGGCCGTGTTCACCACCACGGCGTGGGGGCGCAACAGCGCCAACTCACGAGCACCGATGAGGTGTCGGGTGCTGTCTCGGAGGGGCACGTGAACGCTCAGGACGTCGCTCTCGGCCAGAAGGTCGTCGAGCGATCCCACGTACCCGGGCATGTCGGTGGGGTGAGACGCGTGGTGGAGCACCTGCATGCCGAATCCCGAGGCCCGGCGCGCCACCGCCCGGCCGATGCGCCCGTAGCCGACGAGTCCGAGCGTGGCGCCGTGGACGTCGTTGCCGAGGTACTGGTTGATGCCCCAGCCCGACCAGGTGCCGCGCCGGAGGTCCCGCTCGGCCTCAGACGCAAGGCGCGACGCGGCCAAGACCAACAAGAAGGCCGCATCGGCCGTCGTCTCGTCGAGGACCCCGGGGGTGTTGCAGACCGCCACGCCCAGTCGTCGGGCCGCGTCGACGTCGATGTTGTCGTAGCCCACGGCCACGTTGGCGACCACGCGCAGGCGCGACGCCGCGCCCGCTTCGAGGACGAGCTCGTCGACGCGGTCGGTGAGCAGGCACACCAAGGCGTCGACGGTGGCGACGAGCTCGGTGAGCTCGGCCCGGGTGTAGGGCATGTCGCCGGCACGCTGGACCACGTCGTGGCCGTCGCCGACGAGGGGGTCGAGGCCCCCCGGCGGGAGCGCCCGGGTCACGAGGACGCGCGCCACGACCTAGTGGTTGGTGTAGTCGATCGGTCCCGAGTCCTTGACGCCGATGGCGAAGCAGAAACAGTGGATGGGGGCGTGGTCGCTCACGGGGCGGAGGCTGTGGACCTTGTCCGGCGGGATGTGGACCAGGTCGCCCTGGGCGATGTCGCGATCCTCGCCGTCGATGGTCATGATCCCGCGCCCGGAGGTCACGTAATAGAACTCGTGGGTGGGGTGGGAGTGAGGGTCGACGTAGCCGCCGCCGGCCACCTCGAACTCGTTGACGAGCTCGAGGAACCCCCCGTCGGTGATCTCCTTCATTTCGCGCGACTTGAACAGCCACCACACCGGGACCGTGCCGTTGTGCTCGACCACGGGCTCCACGTCCTCGATGCTGCGAACGTCCATCGCCTTGTCCTCCTCGCTCACGGGATCACACGCCGTAGACTGACGGCGCCGTCAGCGTAGTCAGAGGGGATGGACCATGGCCGAAGCGACACGACGTCTCGTCGCCGGGCCGGTCACGGCCGAGGCGTGGGCGCCGTTCGGATGGGTTCCCGTCGCCGACACCGACCCTGCTGACGGGTCGGGTCGGCTCGAGTACGAATGGGGCGACCCCCACGTCAACGTGATCAGCCACGCGCCCGACGAGGTCGATCGCGACGGGGACGGGCTGGTGTGTGATCGCATGTATCGCCACGACACCCACACCCAGGTGCTCCTGGCGCTCAACGTGCCGTCGGTGCTCGCCGTGGCCCCCGCCGACGTCGACGTGTCGACCGAGGCGGGTCTCGACACGGTGCATGCCTTTCGCCTCGAGAAGCTCGACGCCGTGGTACTGCACCGGGGCACCTGGCACTGGGGCCCGTTCCCCCTCGGCGACGAGCCCGTCCTGCTGTTCAACGTGCAGGGCCTGGGATATGCCCGCGACAACGCCTCGGCCGATCTCACCTCGCACGGCGTCCGGCTCCTGATCGTCGGCGACTGATCGTTCGGGGACTGGCTCGGCGCCGGCGGGGCAAGACACCTACCCGCACTGCGGGTGACGACCAAGGCGCCGAGGAGTCGGTCACAATCAGCGCGTCATGGACGATCGCGGCCCGCGCCGGGCACCGGGGACCGGCGACGGGGGTCGACGCGGGACTCCGCCGGTGAAGCTCTCGAGGCGGACGTTGCTCGCGGCGGTCCCCCTGGGGGTGGCCGCGGCGGGCTTGGCCGGGTGCGGGCCGGGCGACGAGGACGTCGACCACCCCGTCGGGCTGCTCGGCGGGACGAACCTCTGGGACATCCCCGATGCCGCCTGGCGGCGCGCTCTCGGGAGCCACCCGCCCGGGTCGACGGGCACGGTGCCACCGTTCGGCACCAAGGCCAAGCCGGTCAGTCGCACCAAACGGGGCATCCCCGTGGGCGGCATCGGCACCGGATCCTTCATGCTCAACCTGTCGGGGTCGTTCGGCCCCTGGCACTTCGACATCGGCGGCGACGACTCGGTGGGCTCGCGGTGGGGGTCTCCGCGCAACAGCGGGTTCGAGGACCGTTACCTCTCCCAGGCCGCGTTCCATGTCTCTTTGACGACCGGGGCCGGGACGGTCACCACTGCGCTCGCCACCGAGGACCTCCTCCCGGCGTGGCCATTGCTCGAGACCGGCCAGGGTCTCTACGCCGCGCTGTTCCCCAAAGCATGGTTCGTCTACCAAGGGCTCCCCCTGCCCGTCGCGCTCAAGCAGCTGACCCCCTTCGTGGCGCGTGACGACCGACGCTCGTCGTTGCCCGGAGGCCTCTTCCAATTGGCGGTCTCCAATCCCACCAACGCCCCGGCCCGGGTGTCGTGCATGTTGAGCTTCCCCAACGCCACGTACCGGTTGCCCACCGCGCAGTACGACTACACGCGCCACGGCCTGCGCTCTTCGTTGGTGCGGGGACACGGCACGATCGGGGTGCGGCTCCAGGCCCAGGACAAGGACAACGTGCCCGAGACCGAGCGGACCGAGTGGGTGATCGCGGCACGCGGGCCGAGCGGTTCGGTCGTCAGCGCCACCGAGGACTGGGCCGGTGACGGGAATGGCTCGGACCTCCTGGCCGCCTTCAAGAGCGGACAGCTTCCCGACCGACCGCTCGATGCCCGCCGGCTCGGCCTCGCCGGCGCGGTGTGTGTGTCGTTCATGCTCGCCCCCGGGGAGCAGCGCGCCGCCACCTTTGCGCTGGCGTGGGACTTTCCCGTGGTGCAGTTTCGCAACCCGGTCAACGGGACCCGATGGCGCAAGCGTTACACCCAGTGGTATCCGGGGTCGTACCGGGGCTGGGCCATCGCGTCCGACCTGCTCGCCGATGCGTCGCGCCTAGAACGGGGCATCAACGCGTGGTGGACGCGGGTGGCCGATGATCCCGTCTATCCCCTGTGGTTGCGCGGCGCCGCGCTCAACGAGCTCTATTACGACGTGTTCGGTGGAGTCTTCTGGGAGAACGGGTGCATCACCAAGCCCAAGCGATTCGGGGCGCGCCGGGGCCAGCACCTCTACTTCACGATGGAGACCGACGTCTACCGGGACTGCGAGTCGATGGACGTCAGGCACTACGAAGCTCGGCATCTGCTCGAGCTGTTCCCCACCATCGAGCGTGACGTGTTACTGGGATGGGCCGACATGGTGAACGCGGATCCGATGGGGCGGACACCGCATGATGCGGGCTCACCGGTGGACGATCCCTGGTTCGCGGTCAGCCAGTACTCGGCCACTCGACCCGCAGAGCCGCCGTTGCGTGTCGACTGGCTCGACCTTCCCGCCAAGTTCGTCCAACAGGCCCATGCCTATTGGACCTATACCGGCGACGACGCCTTCGGGGCCGAGGTCTATCCCGCTCTGGCGCGGACCATGAACCATCTGGTGTCGCGCGATGTCGACGGCGACGGGATCCCCGATGCCCGGGGATGGTGCACGACCTACGACGCCATCGACATGGACGGGGTCGCCATCTACGTGGCCACACTGTTCATCGGGGCCTGTGACGCCATGGCCGACTTCGCCGGGGTCTTCGATACCGACGCGGTCTCGAAGACCTGGACCGCGGCCGCCGCCACAGCGCGCGCCGCCACCGAAGCGGCGTTGTGGGACGAGAACGGGGGCTACTACCGGCTCGACACCAACGGTCCGTTCAGCTCCGCTCTGCTCGCCGATGCCTTGTGCGGCCAGCGCTACAGCGCCCGCGACGGACTGCCCGACGTGCTCGACCGGCACCGGATGGCGTCGCACCTGAACCGGGTCTACCGGCTCAACGTGCTCGGAGTGGCCGGCGGGCAGATGGGCGCCACCAACGCCGTGGACCGATCGGGTCGACCCATCGAAACCGCCCAGGGCAAGGCGGTGTGGCCGGGGGGCACGTACTTCACCGCCGGGCTCATGCACACCGTGGGCCGGGCCACCGGCGACGGCGACCTCGTCGCCAACGCCCTCACCACGGGGTACGGCGCCTACCGGACCACGTATGAGGACGACCGGACCGCCTTTTGGTTCGACACCCCCGCCCTGTGGATCCCCGACGGGGACCCTTCGAACCCGGTGCAGTACCGGGCCGCCGCCTACCAACGGAGCCGGGCGGCATGGGAGCTGCTGGTGGCGATCAAGGACCCGTTCCCGGTGGGTTGGAAGCCCTCGGTGTGAGCCGGTGATGCCAGCGCGTCTCGCCCAAGCTTCGAATTGATCATCACCGCCCCGGCGCGCGAGTCATGATCGGGTGGTGCCGGGACCCGCGTTCGAGTCGAGCCCGCCCGGAGGCACGCTCACGGGGCGCCTGTTGGTGGCCTCGACCAATTTGGGCGACCCCAACTTCGACCGTGCCGTCGTGCTCGTGCTCGACCACGGTGACGACGGAGCCCTGGGAGTCGTCTTGAACCGTCCCACCCCTGTACCGGTGGGGGAGATCCTCGAGCCCTGGGAGGAGCAGGCCCGGTTGGTCCCCCCCGGCGTGGTGTTCCGGGGAGGGCCGGTGTCTCCCGATGCCGTGATCGGCTTGGCCCGGGCCCAGTCTCCCGAGCTGTCGTCGGGCGCGCCGTGGCGTGTGGTCATCGAGTCGGTGGCGACCGTCGACCTGTCGGTGGTTCCCGGTGAGCAACCCGTCGGTCTCAGCGGCGCCCGGTTGTTCTCGGGCTACGCGGGTTGGGCGGCTGACCAGCTGGAGGCCGAGCTGGCCGAGGGGGCCTGGTTCGTACTCGACGCGCTGGCGGCGGATGTGTTCTGTGTCGAGGCCGACAAGCTGTGGCACGACGTCATGCGTCGCCAGGGCGGCGAGCTGTCGTTGCTTGCCACCTACCCGGCCCACCCGTCACTCAATTGAGGATCGCGCCGGTACCATGGCGGCAGTGGCGGTTGGGGGGCCGGAGGGCCGGGCGATGACCCGCATCGAAGGCGAGGACCACAACCGGGACACCGACGTGTCGGTACCGAGGGTGCGTCGAGAGCCCCATGTCGTGCGACGTGTCGTGCCGGGCGACGTGGAGACACTGGTCGAGGTCCTGGCGCGTGCCTTCGACGACGACCCGGTTCCGCAGTGGCTGTTCCGGGGTGACCGAAGACGCCGGCGTGGCCTGCGCCGGTTCTTCGCCATTCAGCTGCGGCACACCTATCTCGAGCGCGGCGAGGTCTATACCACCGGGGAGCTTGCCGGCGCGGCGATGTGGTCACCACCGGGCCGGGCCCGGCCGGGTTGGCGCGATCTCGTTCGTCTCGTGCCTGTCATGCCTTACCTCACGGGGCTCGGGCGCGACACACCCGAGGCGGCCCGACTGCTCAGTGCCGTCGACGCGGCGCGCCCTGTTGAGCCGCACTGGTATCTGGCCACCCTGGGAACAGATCCCGAGCGACAACGCACCGGCGTGGGCTCCGCGTTGTTGGGGTCCGTACTCGACGGCGTCGACGCCGAAGGGCTTCCCGCGTATCTGGAGTCGTCGAAGGAGAGCAACCTCGCCTTCTACGGGCGCCACGGGTTCGAGGTGACCGGCGAGATCCGGACTCCGCGCGGCGGCCCCACGCTGTGGTTGATGTGGAGGAGGGCGCGTCCGCCCGCAGCGTGAGTTGGCGCGCCGGCCCGTGATCGGCGCGCCGCCGGCTCACCCGTTGGGCATGCCCACGACGCGGAGCGATCCCTCGGCGCGCGTGCGCCGGTCGCCGAGCACCGGGTGGACGCCGGGAGGGAGGCGATCGGGTGTCGCCATCAACCCGCGCAGGGTGTCGAGGACAGCCCGGGCCGGGGCCGAGGGGAGCCCCCGGCTGCGCTGAGCGATCCCCACGCGTCGTGGCGGCAGGCCTTCGACCCGGACGAGGCGGAACCGTGAGCGAAGATGCGGTGGGACCGCGGTGGCGGGGAGCACGGCGGGGCCATATCCCTCGAAGGTGAGCGAGGCCAGGAGGCGGACACCGTCGAGCTCGACCCGGGGCCGCAGCCGCACCCCGGCCGGCTTCACCGCGGCGTCGATCTCGCCACGGAAGGGTGTGCCCGGCGCGGGAAGCAGGAGCTCGAATCGCTCCAGGTCGGTGATGTCGATCTGCTCTGCGCCGGACAAGGGGTCGTCGTCGACGGGGACCACGAGGACGATGTCCTCTTCGAACAACGGCTCCGAGACGAGGTCGCGGCCCGGCACGGGGAAGGTGAGCACGGCCAGGTCGAAGCGGCCGGCCGCCAGCTGGGGCTCGAGGCCCAGGGTGGTGCCGTCGGCCACCACCAGATGGAGTCGGGGATGGTTCGCGGAGAGCTCGGCCAGGAGCATGGGCACGAGCCAGCGGGCCGTGGTGCCGAGGATGCCGACCCGCACGTTCCCGGCCACGGCTTCGCGCAGGGCCCCCACGTCTGCCACCAGGGCGTCGAGCTCGCCCATGACCCGGTGGGCCCGAGCCACCACGACCTCGCCGTCGGCGGTCAGACGACCCGCCGAACGGTCGATCAGCGTGGTCCCCAACTCACGCTCGAGCCGGGCCACGTGGGCGGAGATGTTGGACTGGACCGTGCCCAGGTGGTCGGCGGCGGACGAGAACGTCCCGTGCTCTGCCACCGCCACCAGCGCCTGGAGGTGTCGGAGTTCCATCGTTTATTACGATAGCGGATATCTCAAATAGCTGTTTGACTGATCGAAGGCAATCATTACAATGAGTCGCAGAGACCACAGGAACCGGACGCCCCCCTCCGAATCCTGTCGAGTCGGAGCAAAGGGACCGGGTCCCCCTCCGGTCCCTTTGCCGCGTCAAGGCCCTGGTGGCGGGCACC
>JADGOL010000147.1 GCA_017882995.1 Acidimicrobiales bacterium
AGCCGGGCCGTCCCCAAGGTCATCGACACACTGCGTCGCCGCGACCGCGGGTGAGTACCCGGCGCTACGCGCTGGTGGCGGGGGGAGGGACCGGTGGCCACCTCGTTCCGGCCTTGGCCGTGGCCCGTGCGCTGGGTGAGGGACGAGGACCCGACGCCGTCGAATTGGTGGGTGCCCGACGAGGCCTCGACGCCCAACTCCTGGCAGGCGAAGCAATGCCCGTGACGCTGCTCCCGGGCCGAGGCATCGCCCGACGGATCGACGCCCGTTCGCTGCTCGCCAATGTCGGGGCGGTCGCCGGGCTGATGGTGGCGTTCGTGGCCGCCATGGTCGTGGTCTGGCGCCGACGCCCGTCGGTGGTGGTGGCGATGGGCGGCTACGCCTGTGTCCCGACCGCGCTGGCCGCCGCCGTCCTCGGGACACCGGTGGTGCTCGTGAACGTCGACGCCGTGCCCGGGGCGGCCAATCGCGTCGTGGGGCGCTTCGCCCGTGCCGCCGCGGTGGCGTTCGAGGGCACGGCCCTGCCTCGCGCCGTGGTGACCGGAGCCCCGGTGCGACGCGTCATCGTCGACAGTGCCCACCCCGACGCGGCGGCCCGCGCCGCGGCCCGGGACTCGCTCGGGTTGCCGCCTGACCGGCTGGTCGTGGCGGCAGTCGGGGGGTCGTTGGGATCGAAACGCGTCAACGAGGCGGTCATCGGGCTCGCCGAGCTGTGGGCCGCCCGCCGCGACGTGGCGATCTACCACGTCGTCGGGCGGCGCGACTGGTCGTGGGCGTCACCGGCGGCGGCGCGCCTGGCACCGGGGGCCGACCATGATGGGCTGTATTACGCCCAGGTCCCCTACGAGGAACAGATGGCGCTCTTCTACCAGGCAGCCGACATCGTGGTGTCCCGGTCCGGGGCCAACACCGTGGCCGAGCTGGCCGTCGTGGGGGTGCCATCGATCCTGGTGCCCCTCCCCGGAGCGCCGGGGGACCACCAGCGTGCCAACGCCGAAGTCCTCGAGCGGGCCGACGCCGCGGTGATCGTGGCCGACCCCGAGTGCACCGGGGCCCGGCTGGCCGAGGTCATCGACGCGTTGGCGTCGGAAGCGGGCCGGTTGGGGGCCATGGGGGTGGCGGCGGGTGGGCTCGGGCGTCCCGACGCGGTGGCGGCGGTGGCGGCCCTGGCCCGGTCCCACGCCCGGACGCGCCAACGCCGATCGTGGGCGCCCCGTGCGCTCTGAGCCCGGGGCGGGTGGCGGCGAGCCCAGGACCGGCGGGGTCCTCGACCTCTCTCGTCCCCGGCGCGTGCATGTGGTGGGAGCCGGCGGTGCGGGCATGAGCGCCATCGCGTCGGTGCTCGCCGCCATGGGCCATGTCGTCACGGGGAGCGACCTGAAGACCTCGCCCGCTTTGGAGCGCCTCGGCGCCAGCGGCGTGGAAGTCTTCGTCGGCCATGACGCCACCCATGTGGCGGGAGCCGAGGTGGTGGCCGTGTCCACCGCCATCCCCGATACGAATGCCGAGGTCAAAGAGGCTCGTCGTCGAGGGCTGACGGTCCTGAGCAGAGCCGAGGCGCTGGCCGCCATCGCGTCGCGTCGCCGCGCCATCGCGGTGTCGGGGACCCATGGAAAGACCACCACGACCTCGATGCTGGCGCTGATCCTCGTCGAGGCCGGGTTGCGCCCGAGCTTTCTGATCGGGGGTGATGTGAACGAGATCGGCACCAACGCGGTGTGGGACAGCGGCGAGTGGATGGTTCTCGAGGCCGACGAGAGTGACGGCACGTTCTTGCACCTCACCCCGGAGATCGCGGTGGTGACCAACGTCGAGCCCGACCACCTCGACTACTACGGAGACTTCGACCACGTGGTCGATGCCTTCGATCGCTTCTTGGCCTCAGGGTCCCGGGCGGCGGTCGTGGGCGCCGACGACGAGGTGGCGGCACGTCTGGGGGCGCTCCACGGCGCGGATCTCGTCGGCAGCGTGCCCGAAGCCACCCACCGGATCGAGGATCTCGAGACCGGAGACGGCGTGTCCTTCGCACTGCGGGTGGACGGGGTCGTCCTCGGACGGTTGTCTCTTCCCGTCACCGGTGCCAACATCGCCCGCAACGCCGCGGTGGCGGTGGCGACCGCCCTACGCGTCGGCGCGTCCTTCGACGCCGCGCAGCGCGCCTTGGCGCGCTTTGCCGGTGTGGCCCGGCGCTTCGAGTCGCGCGGGGAGGCGAATGGGGTGCGATTCGTCGACGACTACGCGCACCTGCCCACCGAGGTGACCGCGGTGATCGCGGCGGCCCGAGCCACCGGTGCCCGCCGACTCGTCGTGGTGTTCCAACCGCACCGTTACAGCCGCATCGCGGCGCTCGGCGATCGGTTCGCCGACGCGTTCTCGGGGGCCGACGTGGTGGTCATCACCGATGTGTTCGCGGCGGGTGAGTCGCCGCTCCCGGGGGTGACCGGGCGGGTCGTGGCCGACGCGGTACGTCGTGCCCATCCGTCGCTCGACGTCACCTACGTTCCCGGTCGCGCCGAGCTGCGCGTCCATGTGGCGGGCCTGCTCGCCGCGGGGGACCTGTGTCTGACCCTCGGTGCAGGGGACTTGACCTCACTTCCCGACGAGCTCCAGGCGGCGACCCCGTGGTGATTGACGGCGTCGAGGGGGCGCGACTCGACGCCCTCGCCGCTGCGCTCGGCCCGCGTGCGCAACGGGGTGCTCCGTTGGGGGCGCGCACCACCTACCGGGTGGGCGGAGATGCCGCAGTCCTCGTCGAGGCGAACGACGAGGGCGACCTGGTCGCCGTGCACGCAGGGCTCGTGGCCCTGGACGAGGCGGTCCCCGTCCTCGTCCTGGGGGAGGGCTCGAACCTGCTCGTGGCCGACGCCGGTTTCCCCGGCCTCGTGATCCGCCTGGGTCCGGGTTTCGACTGGGTCGAGCTCGGCTCGTCATCGGTGCGGGCCGGGGGAGGCGCCAAGCTCCCCGTTGTCGCCCGCAAGTCGGCCGGGGCCGGCCTGCACGGTCTGGAGTGGGGTGTGGGCGTGCCGGGATCGGTGGGTGGGGCCCTCCGGATGAACGCAGGCGGACACGGCTCGGACATCGCCGCGGTGCTGGCCCGTTGCCGTGTCTTCGACCTCGACAGCGGCGACGGCACCGACACGGGTCCTGATTCGTTGGCTTTCGGCTATCGAACATCGTCACTCGGCCCCCGGCAGGCGGTGGTGTGGGCGGAGTTCTCCCTCGAGGCGGGCGATCGCGCCCAAGCCGAGCAGGCGGTGGCCGACATCGTGCGCTGGCGACGGGAGAACCAGCCAGGGGGGTCCAACGCCGGCTCGGTGTTCGTGAACCCCGACGGCGACTCGGCGGGCCGCCTGGTGGAGGCGGCGGGTCTCAAGGGGATGCGCATGGGCTCGGCCCAGGTCTCGCCCAAGCACGCCAACTTCATCCAGGCGGACAAGGCCGGGTCGGCCGACGACGTCTGGCGGCTGATCGAACACGTCCGATCCGAGGTCCTGCAACAGACGGGCATCGAGCTCGTTCCCGAGGTCCGCATGGTGGGGGTTCCCGGTGCGAGACCGTCAACCTCTACTCGAGGTCGAGGCTCGTGACCGACGGGCCCGGTCCGAGCCCGGTGGCCGGGCCGCCCGACCCGGGGGCGCCCGACCCGGGGGCGGGCGAGGTGGCTGAGACTGACCCGGGGTCGCCCGAGGTGTCTGAGACTGAGACTCGAGCAGAATTGCCCGCTTCGGATTTGCCCGAGACGGAAGCGCCTGCCCAGGACTCGGCCCTGTCGGCGCTACGGCATGAGGTCGCGCCCGACGAGGTCGAGGCCCCGTCGACGTCCCCCCGGGACGTGGCGACGGAGCCGGAGGTGCAACCGAGCTCGGTTGTGCATCCCCGGGTGTGGCAGCGACGAGTCGCGGTCCTCCGGGAACAGGGTCATCGGCGCCTGCGCTGGGTCGTGGGTGGGGTGGTGGTCCTCGTGGTGTTGTGCGTGGCATTGCTCGTGCTGCATACCCCTCTGTTGGCGCTGCGCAACGCAACCGTGCGTGGCGCTCAGCACACGGGCTCCGAAGCGGTGCTGCAAGCGGCGGGACTCCTCGATCACCCCCCACTCATCGACGTCGATCCCAAGAGCGCGGCCGCCCACATCGAGAAGCTCCCCTGGGTGGCGCACGCCGTGGTGGCACGGCACTGGCCCGACAGCGTGACGATCACCGTGACCGAACGGCTTCCCCTGGGTTCTGTGGCCCGGCCCGGTGGCGGCGTGGCCGTCGTCGACGCCTCGGGGCACGTCCTGGCCTGGCTGTCGAGCGCCACGCCGGGGCTCGTGCTCGTCGCACCGGTGACGCCGGGTCGTCCCGGAACCGTCCTCGCCGGCCCGGCGCGTCCCGCGTTGGCGGTGGCTTCGGCGCTACCCCCCGCGTTGGCCGGTCGCGTCCTGAAAGTAGCCGCCGACGCCCGCGCCAGGGTGAGCCTGGATCTCGGGGGAGGGGTGAGCGCTGTGCTCGGTTCGACCAGCGGGCTTCAGGCGAAGCTCACCGCTCTCGCCAGCGTGCTCGCCGGTGCGCACGTGTCGCCACCGGCGGTGATCGATGTCACCGTTCCCGATGAACCGACCGTGGGGCGACCGCCACCAGGGTCGCAGACCTAGCCACGACGCCGGTGACCTGGGTTTGGGCACCGCGAGTGGCCGTGTGTCTTCTTGACCGGTTCGCGGTGCCGCCGTATCGTGAGTGCACCTCGGCATGCCCCGGAACGCATCCCAAATGAAGCTGTGGTCGAGGGTGAGGTCACCTGGTGGTGGGAGCCGTACTCCTCGACGCCGGGCGGGGTTCCACGATGAGGCTCGAGGTTCGGGTCGTGGCCAGGAGGGTTGATGACCGGTCCAGCGCAGAGCAGTTACTTCGCTGTTATCAAGGTGGTGGGCGTTGGCGGCGGTGGCGTCAACGCCGTGAACCGCATGATCGAGGCCAACCTCAAAGGTGTCGAGTTCATCGCCATGAACACCGACTCGCAGGCGCTGCTCATGAGCGACGCGGACCTGAAGCTCGACATCGGCCGCGAGCTCACACGGGGGCTGGGCGCGGGCAGTGATCCCGAGATCGGTCGCCAGGCCGCGGAGGAGCACCGGGTCGAGATCGAAGAAGCGCTCAAGGGTGCGGACATGGTCTTCATCACCGCCGGCAAGGGTGGCGGGACCGGGACCGGCGCTGCGCCCGTGGTGGCCGAGATCGCCCGGGCCGGGGGAGCGCTCACCATCGGCGTCGTCACCCGCCCCTTCTCCTTCGAGGGCCGCCGCCGCTCGGTGCAAGCCGAGACCGGGATCCAGAACCTGAAGGACAAGGTCGACGCCATCATCATCATCCCCAACGACCGCCTTCTCACGGTGTCGACGGAGAAGACCTCGATGATGAGCGCCTTCAAGATGGCCGACGAGGTCCTGCTCCAAGGGGTCCAAGGCATCACCGACCTCATCACCGTTCCCGGGCAGATCAACACCGACTTCGCCGACGTGCGCATGGTGCTCGCCAACGCGGGGACGGCCATCATGGGAATCGGCCAGGCCTCAGGGGACGGCCGGGCCGTCAACGCGGCACGTGGTGCCATCACGAGCCCGCTGCTCGAGGCCTCCATCGAAGGGGCCAGGGGCATCCTGGTGGATATCGCCGGGGGCCCGGACCTGGGCCTGTTCGAGGTGAACGAAGCCATGGAGATCATCCATGGCCACGCCCATCCCGATGCCAACATCATCTTCGGGAACGTGATCGACGAAGCCATGACCGACGCCGTGCGCGTCACGGTCATCGCGGCGGGCTTCGAGCGCTGGGAGGAGGGACGCGGCGGCGAGCCTCGCCCCGAGGACCGCAGCCAGGTGCTCGGGCTCGACAACGTGCACGAGGACATCTTCGCCACGCCCGACGACGATGACCTCGACCTCGGTGACGACGAGTTCGACGTCCCGTCGTTCCTCCGCTAGCGCCGTCGACACGCGCCTGGCGGGCACCCCCGTCCACGCCTTGTGGACGAGTGAGGCCGACGGAGACCTGCGAGAAGTGGGGGAGGGCGGGTTGCCCGCGCCCGTGCCTCGGGACCTCGCGCTCCGGAGAGTGCGTCAGGTCCACGGCGCCGACGTCGTGGTCGTCGACACCCCCGTTCCGGTGGGAACCGTGCCCTGGGCGTCGCTGCTCGGCCGGCTCCCCGAAGCCGACGCCGTGGTGGCCTCGGGGGACGGGTTCGCTCTGGCCGTCTTGACCGCGGACTGCGCCTCGGTGGCGCTCGGGTCACCCGAAGGGGTCCACGCCGCGGTGCACGTGGGATGGCGTGGACTCGGTGCCGGGGTGCTGGCGCGGGCGATCGACGCCATGCGCGCCCTGGGCGCCACCACCGTGGTCGCCGGACTGGGCCCGTGCATCGGCCCGTGTTGTTATGAGTTCTCCGAGGTGGATCTGGACGGCCTGATGGAGTCGTCGGGTCCCCAGGCGCGCGGCCGGACGACGTGGGGAGCACTCTCACTCGACCTGCCCGCCGCGGTGCGTGGTCAGCTCTCACGCTCCGAAGTGTCGATCGTCGCCGCAGCCGAGGTGTGCACCATGTGTACACCCGGGTATTTCTCGTACCGCGCTCGGGGCGACGAGGCCCGCCAGGCGTTGCTCGTCTGGCGCCGCGGCTGAGGCGTCGCGACGTGGCCGACTCACCGCGGCGGATCCTGGCGACGGCGCCGCCGATCGACGTCGTGCTCGCGCGCGTGGCCGCCCTGCGCCACCGCATCGAGGAAGCCGGGAGGGACCCGGCGGGCGTGCGCATCGTGGCGGTGACGAAAGGCTTCACCACGAGCGCGGTGGAGGCGGCTCGCCGCGCCGGGCTGTATGACATCGGGGAGAATTACGCCGACGAGCTCTTGGCCAAGGTGGCCGACTCGACCGACTCGACCGACGCGACCGACTCGACCGACGCGACCGACGCGACGTCGGCCCGCGGCAACGACGACGGTGACGAAGCGCCGGTCACGCGCTGGCATTACCTCGGCGCCGTGCAACGTCGGCGCGTCCGCGTCCTGGCTCCGGTGGTGTCGTGTTGGCAGACGCTCAGTCGAGCCGTGGAAGGCGAGACGATCGCGACGCACGCTCCGGGCGCGACAGTGTTCGTGGAGATCGACGTCACCGAGGTCCCGGGTCGCAACGGCTGTCGTCCGTCGGAGGCCCCGGCGCTGGTTGCGTCGTTGCGAAGATCGGGCCTCGACGTGCGCGGACTCATGACGGTGGGACCTCCCGGGCCGCCCGAGGAGGCTCGAGGAGCGTTCCGCCTCACCGCCGGGCTGGCCCGCGACCTCGGGCTTCCCGAGGTGTCGATGGGGATGACCGACGACCTCGAGGTGGCGTTGTCGGAGGGGAGCACGATGGTGCGCGTGGGGCGCGCGTTGTTCGGGGAACGCCCGCTCCGACCCGCCTGAGCAAGTGGTCTACGGTGGCCCTCCTCCATCCCCATGTGCCTGGTCGGAGGCACTACGCTGTCGAACGGGAGGCTGGCGATGGCGTCTGGATTCTTCAAGAGGGCCATGGTGTATCTGGGCCTGGTCGATGACGAGTACGACGAGTACGACGAGTACGAGCCGCGCGCGCCCGTCGGTCAGCGCCTGAGCCAGAGGGTCTCGCTTGCTGCCGACGAAGACGACGAGCCGACCTCCGCCGTCGCCACCAGCACCATCCGGCCGCTGCCTCGCGAGGACTTCCCGACGGTGACGCCCACCATCACTCCTCGCAGCGCGGGCAGTGTCGTGCGTCCCGTTGTCGCCGAGCCCGGCGCGCGCGTGCACGTGGTGGCGCCCATGCAGTTCGGCGACGCCCGGCAGATCGCGGATCGCCTCATGGCCAATCAACCGGTGATCGTGAACCTTCAGGTCGCCGATCGAGAGCTCATGCGTCGCATGATCGACTTTTGCAGTGGTGTCGCCTACGCGCTGAGCGGGAAAATGGAGCGCGTGGCGGACAAGGTG
The DNA here is from genome assembly GCA_017882995.1 of Acidimicrobiales bacterium. GTDB lineage: Bacteria > Actinomycetota > Acidimicrobiia > Acidimicrobiales > UBA8190 > Chersky-840. The sequence continues at coordinate 7,976 of JADGOL010000147.1, forward strand.
TTCCTGGTGACTCCGTCGAACGTCAAGGTGTCGGCCGAAGAACGCCAGCGCCTCCAGGAGAACGGGCTGCTGCGGCCCTGAGCGCCGTCGCCTCGAGCCCGCCACCTTGCACCCAGACCTGACGCCGTAACCTCTTCGTCGTGCTCCGCACCATCGTCATCTACGCGCTGTGGATCTATCTGTACGGCATCCTGTTCCCCCGCGCCCTGCTCAGTTGGTTCCCGGCCCCCCCCGGCTCCACGTTGGCGAGCATCAACTCGGTCCTCTACCGGTTGACCGAACCCGTGCTCGCCCCCGTGCGGCGGCTCCTGCCCACGATGCAGGCGGGCGGCTTCGGGATCGACCTGTCGTTCATCATCGTGTTCATCGGCCTCCAGGTGATCGTGATCCCGCTCGCCTACAGGCTCCTGTAGCGGAGCGGGCCCGGGACGCGGCGGGGCCTTTTCGGGCATCGCCGCACCAGTCGCATCGGGGCTCCGGCACGGGAGCGAGCATGCCCCCGCGGCCCGTGGCTAGGATTCGTCACATGGACAGTGGAAAGCCGAGCGGACAGGGCTCGAGCCTCGACAGCCTGCGTACCGTCGAATTTCGCCAGACTCTTCGCGGCTATCACATCGACGACGTAGACGAGTACCTCGAGCGCGTGGCAGTAGATGCCGAGGCGCTGCAAGAACAGGTGCGCCAAGCCGGAGAGCGACTCAGGCAGGCGGCTGAGCGCATCGCCCAACTCGAGGGCATGTTGCAGGAGAGCCAGCTGCAGCCTCAGGGAGCGGTGCCGGTCAGCGACGACACCTTGCAGCGGACCCTGTTGCTGGCGCAGAAGTTCGTCGATCAGACCCAGGCCGAAGCAGAAGCTCAGGCTCGCGTGCTCGTGTCCGACGCAGAAGACCGCGCCCGCCGGGTGCTCAACGAAGCCGAGCAGCGGGCCAAGTCGGTCACCGAGGACACCGAGCGGCACCTGCGCGAGGAGATCACTCGGCTCGAGTCGATCCGCTCCCAACTCACCACGGACGTCGAGACCATCGGGCGCCACATGGAGAACGAACGCAATCGGTTGCGTGGCGCGTTGAGC
>JADGOL010000148.1 GCA_017882995.1 Acidimicrobiales bacterium
ACCCGATCGACCTGCTCGTCGAACGAGGTGCAGACTGCATCGAGCATCCGGGCGGCACGCTCCTCGACCATCTCGGCCGCGTCACGACACTCCTCGAGGGCTGGGGAGCCGCCGACGAGGTGCAGAGGGCCGGCTTGTGTCACGCTTGCTACGGCACCGACGGCTTCGCCCCGTCGCTGCTCGGTCTCGACGAGCGCGGCGTGTTGGCCGCCAGGATCGGTCGGTGCGCCGAGGCGTGGGTGTACCTCTACGCGAGTTGTGACCGGGAGGTCGTCTACCCCGCGCTCGGTTCACGGGGGTCGCTGTGGTTCCGGGACCGGTTCACCGGTGAGTGCTCGATGCTGGGCGCAGATGACGCCGCGGTCTTGGTCGAGCTCACCGCTGCGAACGAGCTCGACATCGTGACGGTCAACCCGGCCTGGGGTGCGCAGATGGGACCGGGACTGCTCGATCTCCTCGGCGGCGCGCGCCATCGCCTCAGTGAAGCCGCCTGGGAGTCGTGCACATCCACGCTCGGGGGGACCGGCCCGAGCACACCGAGCACACCGAGCACACCGTGAACGACACGCTTACCGCATGGGCACCGAGCACGAAGGTGACGATCAGCCAGTACGGGATCGGAAGGAGGACCCCTCGTCGCCGGGTGATCCTTCGAGCCGAGACACGTCAAGCCATCGTCACGGGGCGGGTCTTCTTGACGCAGGGCCGCCGAAATCCCGGGTCGAGACTCACTCAGAGTGACTGCCGAGGGGTTCCCGAGGCGTCTCACCCCTGGTCGACGGGTATCCCGTGCACACGAGCTGTCACTTCGTAGGATGCGTGCGAACGGGACGGCCGGAGCAGATTGGGGGCTCGTCGTTGCCCAGAGCGGGGACCACGGGTGATGGCTGAAGAGACGGCGACATCCGCCGACGAGGAATACTCGCAGGCTGCTCAGTCCTATATCCGTGCCGTCGGAGCCCGACTGCGGGTCGTGCGCAACCAGCTCGGGCTCTCGCTCCAGGCCGTCGAGGCCACCTCGAACCAGGAGTTCAAGGCGTCGGTGCTCGGTGCCTACGAGCGAGGTGAGCGAGCGGTCTCGGTGTCGAGGTTGCAGCGCCTGGCCAAGCTCTACAGCGTGAGCGTCGACCAGCTCTTGCCCCACGAGAGCGACGCCACCCGGTGGTGGATGTCCAAAGACGCCGAGGCACCGGGGTCTTCAGGTGGAGCGCCACCCGAACGTCCAGCCGCGCAGCCGTGGCAGAACAGCGACACCGTGACGATCGATCTCACGCGATTGCGCGACGTGAGCGGTCCCGAACGCGACCTGATCCGGCGGTTCGTGAGCATGATCCAGGTGCAGCGCCAGGATTTCAACGGACAGCTCATCACCATCCGGTCCAGTGACGTCCGGGCCATCGCGTGCCTCTTCGGCATGACGCCTGACGCCATGGGCCGACGACTCGACGAGTTGAGCCTGCGCATCAACACTTGAATGCCCGCCGGCGTCGAGCCGCGCATCGCACCGGGATCCAGAAGACTCCCGACGATATGTTGAGGACTCATGGACGTCGGCCCGACGGTCAACGAAGGCACTGAAGGCACTGACCAAACCGTGGCCGCCCCGGAGGAGTCGCCGGGCTATTTCGGCGATGTCAACTTCGGTCTCATCATCGTGCTGGTGGTCATGGTCCTCGTCATCGCCGTCGTGGGTGTGAAGAACCGTCCCCCCTCGACCGCCCCACCGACCATTCCCCGCGACATCGCCATCAAGTACCAGGGCGCGTCGCTGTATCCCAAGATGACCTTGACCAGGGGGCAAGACAACGGCGCGGTGTTGACCCTGTGGGACATTTCGAGCGGTGGTACGTCTGTAAATCCTGATCAACCCGCCGGGACGCGCCTCATCGCGCCCTACCCCGGCGGCCCGTCGAAGCCGGTGGCGTGGGAGATCGAGATCGACAATCCCGGTGGGGCCAGGTTGTGTTCCCCCCGGTACTTCGCCGACACCAGCGTCGGCCTCTCGGAACAGACTCCGTCGTTGGGGGTCGGGAGTGTCGCGCCTCCGCCTCCCATGACGGGCCACGGCGTGCCGGCCCGTGAATTCATTTGGCCCAAGACGAGCAACGACTGGCTCTTTGTCCGACTGTGCTGGCGCTCGGATGGGCCCCTGAAGATCGACGGGGCCTACTTGAGTGCCCAGCTCCCGAACATGACGTGGAACTCGACGACTCGCGTGCCGGCATCGCCGCAGCTGACCGAATACCTCAATCCCGGTGGGTCGGGAACCTCGACCTATTCGATACAGGCCAATCCCAACCCCGTCACGACGAACAGCTCATGGTCGTGGGTCTCGTCGAAGCGACCGGCACCGGACACCGGCGGTCGGGCGTTCGACCTCGGTTCTGTGATCTTCTCGGCCGTCAACGTCGCCACGACCCAGAAGGAGAACCAAAACGTGTTCCTTTCCGGTGTCCTGCTCGGCATCGCCGGTGGTGCGTTGATCTCGGTGGTGACAGAGCTCGCCAAACCGCTGGCCGTCTGGCAGAAGAGGCAGAAGAGGCGAAGGCGAGAACCAGAGCATCAACCGGCCTGACCCGCGATCGGGGGTTTCAGCTCCAAGGGAGAGCGCTGCGCCGGCCCCAGTAGTCGGTGGGATCCTCGACGACCGATGCGAGGCGGTCCCAGTCCTCTTCGGTGAGCGAGAGCTCGAGCGCGGCCAGGTTCGACGCGAGCTGCTCCGGGGTCACCGAACCGCAGAGCACGACGTCGGCCCAGGGCTGGCCGAGCGCGGCGGCGATGGCGACCTGGTCCACCGACGCACCATGGCGCGCCGCGACGTCCTCCAATGCGCTTGTCGCACGATCGTGCCCCCGGCCCGTGAGCCGGCCGTTGGCCAAGGCCTCTTTGACGAGGACCCCCCATCCCCGGGCTCGTGCCTCCTCCAGTGCAGGGCCGACCGACGGCTCGAGCACGTTCCAGGTGGCCTGCACCGTCGAGAAGGGGTTCACACCCCCGACGCCCAGGCCGAGGGCGTGTCGGACGACGTCGGCCTGGCGCGGTCCGCTCACGGTCAACCCGACGGCGACGCCGTTGTCGCCCAACTCGGCCAGGGCGCGCAGCACGGCGGGATCGTCGAGCACGGCGCTCTCGAGCGTGGCCGAATGCACCTGGTAGAGATCGAGATGCGGACCGAGCAGGGCGGTGGTCTGTGGCAGCTGGTCGCGGAACATGGCCAGGGAGTGGTCCTTGGTCTCGTGGACCGCGGCGTCCAAGTCCCAGGCTCCGGTGTAGCGGTATCCCCATTTCGAGCCGACGGTGATGGCGCCGGGTGCCATGGCGCGCGACCGCAGCCACGACGCCAGGAATTCCTCGGCCCGTCCGTAGGACCGCGCCGTGTCCACGTACCGGACGCCCGCCCCGTAGGCGGCGTCGAGCATGGCGTGACAACGCTGTTCCATGGTGGCCCGGTCGCGCTCGGGACCGAGATCGGTGTCTCGCCCCAGGGTGATGTACGCCGGTCGACCCAGCGCGGCGAGGCCCAGTCCGATGCGGGTCACGGCCAGACCGGTGTTCCCGAGCGTCGTGGTGGAGAGAGACGGGGTGTTCACCGAGAGCCGCCGTTCAGGTCGCGCCGGTGACGCTCACGGCAGTGCCACGTCGCCCGGACCGTTCGTCACCGACGGGCCCGCTCAGCGCTCGGCGTCCTCGGCGGGGTGTTCGACCACCGCCACCACCCGGGCCGCCATGAAGCGTGCCGTGCGGACGGCCCGACCTGACCGGGTCACTTCGGTGACTTCCACCGAACCGCGTGAGTTGGTGATCTCGACGCGCCGTCCCGCTCGCGTCGCTCGGATGTCGAAGCGCTGCACGCCGTCACCGACGTCGACGACGACCTCGACCCGGTCTCCCTTCACGACGTCAATGCTAGGACGGTCCGAGCTCGCCCGGCGCAGCCGTCGGCGCCGGGCATCGTGAGCGTCAGGCGGGCGGCGGCGTCAGCGCATTCGCCTTGGCCACGGTGCCGAGCCAGTGGGCACTGGGCTTCGGACGACGCTCGAACGTCACGGGGTCCACGGCGCATATCCCGAGCTTGGGGCCGAATCCGAGGTGCCACTCGAAGTTGTCCAGGAGGCTCCAGACGAAGTAGCCGCGCACGTCAATCCCGTCCGAGATGCAGCGGTGGAGGCCCTCGAGCGCGGTGGTGATGAACTCGACGCGTTCGGTGTCGTCCTCGGTGGCGAGCCCGTTCTCGGTCACCACCACGGGGAGACCCGTGTAGGCGGAGGCACGGCGGACCGTGTACTCGACCACCTGGGGCCAGTACTCGTAACCCATCTGGGTCAGGCGCGTTCCCGGCGGCGGCTCGACCGGGCCCGTGGGGCCGAGCACGGTGCGCTCGTAGCACTGGACACCGATGAAGTCGTCGCCGGCGGTGCCGTCGAGAAACGTGTTCTCGAGGATCTGCTCGGCCGCGTCCCTGGTGCCCTCCCCACCCTCGCCGGCCACGAGCTCTTCCATCGACAGGGTGATCCCGACGGGGAACGATCCCGGACCCGAGCGAAGGGCGTCCACGGCCAGGCGATGGGCCCGGACCATCGCATCGTTGACGGCGAAATGACGGACGAACTCGTCTTTCATGCCCGGCGGGTAGAGCCCGACGGTGTATCCGAGCACGGCGACCACGTTCGGCTCGTTGATGGTGCAGGCCCAGCCGATGAGGTCACCGATGTGGGCCACGGTGCGCTCCACGTAACGGGCGAAGCGCTCCGGCGCGTCGGGCGCCTCCCAGCCGCCCCGGTCGGTCAGCCAGCGCGGGGTGGTGAAGTGGTGGAAGGTGACCACCGGCGAGACGCCGCGCTCGTGACAGGCCGCGCACATGCGCCGGTAATGGTCGAGGGCGGCCACAGAGAACTCACCTTCGGCGGGCTCGATCCGGCTCCATTCGAGCGAGAAGCGATAGGCGCCCAGACCGAGGTCCGAGACGATCGTGACGTCCTCGTCCCAGCGGTGCAGCGAATCACAGGCGTCGCCACTCGACGCCACACATCCCGACTCGGGGTTGTGTTCCCACTGCCACCAGTCGTTGTTGACGTTGCCGCCCTCGATCTGATGGGCGGCGGTCGCGGCTCCCCACACGAACCCGGCCGGGAACCGGAGGGTGTTCTCGGACGTCGTTCCGGTGCTCACAGACGCACGGTAGCGGGCTGAACCGCTCGTCGCCGCTCCCTCAGCGGCCTGGTCCCAGTGGCCCGGATGCCAGCGTCGCGGCGCGGTCGGCCAGGGCGGGGTCGCGCAGGAAGCGGGCGATGTCCTCGAAGTCCGGTGTGGGGCCTTTCCACGCCAGGTCGTCCACCGACGCCAGCAGTGAGCGATCGACGCGCAACGTCGCCAGGTCGCGGAACAACAGCGCGTCGTCCATCTCCGACGCCAGTCGATCGGCCAGCTTGGGGGCGCTGCGCACGGCACTTCGCAAGGTGGGGTCCCAGTCCGCCACCGAAGCCGGAATGGCTTCGAGGTGCTCGTAGAGCCCGAGCACCTTCGACGCCGACTGCTTGCCCCAACCTTGGAGTCCGGGGAACCCGTCCGCGCTGTCACCGACGAGGGCGAGCCAGTCCGGGATCGACAACGGCCCGATGCCGTAACGGGCGCGGACCGCCTCCTCGTCGGTGATGACGTCCTTGCGCCGGTCGAGCTGGACGACGCGGCGACCTCGGACGCACTGGGCGAGGTCCTTGTCGGGGGTGCAGACGAGGACCTGCTCGACACCGTCATCGTCGGCGGCCACGGCTGCAGCCGATGCCAGCGCGTCGTCGGCTTCGAGCTCCACCATCGGCCAGACGACCACACCCATGGCTACGAGGGCGGCTTCGAGAAGAGGAAACTGGGCCATGAGGGCGTCGTCGACTCCCTCGCCGGTCTTGTAGCCGGGCCAGAGGTCGTTGCGGAACGACTCGACGACGTGATCGGTGGCGACGCCCACGTGTGACGCCCGGGCCGCGAACATCGACAGCACCGACTGGACGACGCCGCGCACCGCACCCACCTCGCCGCCTTCGGAGCTCTGGCGCGGTGGGGCACCGTAGAAGTGGCGGAACAACTCGTAGGTCCCGTCGACGAGATGGACCCGCACCCCCTTCACGGTCGGGGGTCCCGTCGCATGTACCAGGTCTCGACATCGAGGACCGGGGCCTTGTCGGCGACCTCGAAACCGAGGCCGGCGTAGAAGCGGACGTTGCGCTCCTTGTCGGTCTCGAGCCAAGCCCGACGGGCCCCCTCGTCGAGCCACGCGCAGACGGCTCGCATGAGCGCGCCACCGATCCCGCGACCCTGGAACCCGGGCTCGACTCCGACCGGACCGAGATGCCAGTGCTCCTCGGCCAGATCCGCCTGTGCCCAATGGGCCCAGAAGACATGGGCCCGGGCGCGCTCGCCCACGGCGGGAGGCGGTGTCGCGATGAGCTCCGACGCCTCCGCGCCCACGAAGGCGCCGATGCACCCTCCCGGAGGGGCAAGACCTGCCGCCGCGATCACGCAGTCGCCGGTGAACGCCGCCATCTGTGGGGACGGGAGCAGTCCGAAGAACGGCCCGAGTTCCGCGTAGAGCCCGGCCAACCCGTCGAGGGGGTCGTCGCCGTAGATGGCGACCGTGGTGGGGGAGTCCGCCAGCGCCCGTGCCGTCACGGCCGCCGCGGCGCGGTGCTCGTTCTTGCGCAGCGCGCGTACCTCGGTCCCGTGCACGCCTCCATCATGTCCACAACGTGTCCGGGGTCGCCTCTCGAGGGGGAGCAGCCGCGACCACGGCACCCTCGGTGATGGCAATCGGGGTCGGTGATGGTCCCCTGTTACCATCGGCGACTCTATGACGGTGCGTCAGATCCGGGGGGAGCACATCACTGTCACCGATGTCCTGGTTGCCGCCGCCGACGCGAACGCCGAGGTCGAGGCCTATGTCGAGATGGCCGGGCTCGGTTCGAGCGGGCTCGTTCCCGACGGTGCCGACGGGCGGAGGCGCCTCAGCTTCGCGGCGTGGGACACCGCCGCCGAGGCGGTGGCGGGGCTGTTCATTGCGTCGGGGGTGACCAAGGGCGACGTCGTCTGCCTGCTTCTGCCCTCGTCGATCGACTACGCCGTCTGCTACCAGGCAGCAGCCCGGATCGGTGCCATCACGACGGGTGTGAACCTCCGTATGGGCGCGGCGGAACAGGCTTCGATCACGTCCCGGGTCCACCCCGTCGTGACCGTCGTCGACACCGACGTCGTGGCCGAGGAGGCCTTGCCTCCAGGGTCGGGCACCGTCGTGGCGCGTCGCTCGCTCGCGGCCGCGTGGGAGCACGACCGGCCCGGTGCGTGCGCCCTCGACTCCCATGACCCGGTCGCCATCGTGTGGACCAGTGGGTCGACGGGTGTCCCCAAGGGCGCGGTGTTCGATCACGCCAACCTTCGGGCCGTGGCGGCGGGCACCGACGTGCTCTCGCATCCCGGTGACCGCCGGCTGTCGCCGCTGCCCTTCGCCCATGTCGGCTATATGACCCGCGCCTGGGACGAGATCGCCCATGGCGTCACCACGGTGATCACCCCCCAGCCGTGGACAGCGGCGTCGGCCATCGAACTGCTCACCAGCGAGCGGGTGACCGTGGGGCAGGGCGTGCCGACCCAGTGGGCCTTGATGCTGGCCCACGCCGATCTCAACGGAGCGGACCTGTCGAGCCTCAGGATCGCCGGCACCGGGGCATCGCGCGTCCCGCCCGAGCTGGTGCGGGCCATGCGGGAGCGACTCGGGTGTCCGGTGGTGGTGCGCTACACCTCGACCGAGTCGTCGCTCGGGACCGGGACGCGGCCCGAGGACGACGACGACGTGGTGGCCACGACCGTGGGTCGGCCCGTGCCCGGGGTCGAGCTCGAGGTCGTCGGCGACGGCGGGAGAGAGGTGGGGCGCGGTGAGGTCGGCCGGGTGCGGTTGCGCTCCGGCGCGGTCATGCGCGGGTACGTGGGCGACCTGGCGTCGGGCCCACTGCTCGACCCCGTCGCCACCGGCGAGGTGCTCGACGCCGAGGGCTGGGTCACCACCGGCGACCTGGGCTGGCTCGGTGACGACGGCAACCTGAGGCTGGCGGGCCGGGTGTCGGAGATGTACATCCGCGGTGGCTACAACGTGTACCCGGCCGAGGTCGAGGCGGTCCTGGGCGAGTTGCCCGGTGTGGCCCAGGTGGCGGTGGTGGGCGCCCCCGACGCCGTCCTGGGTGAGATCGGGGCCGCGTTCGTCGTTCCCGCGCTGCCCGCCGCGCCCCCGACGCTCGACGACCTCCGGACCGCGTGCCGGGCGAGGCTGGCGGACTACAAGGCACCTGACCGGCTCCACCTCGTGGTCGACCTCCCGGTGACCGCGATGGCGAAGATCGACAAACGAGAGCTGGCGGCACGCGCCGCCGAGCTCGAGACACGGCGAATGAAGGAGCGAGTGAGCACATGACCGAGACCAAGGACTCCCGGACCACGAGCGACGCCCCGGCCAAGCCCGCCGGGGAGCGCCCACCGCGCCAGCACTCCATCGTCGCCGGCGCCGAGCCGATCAAGCTGGGGTCGATGCTCGTGACGTTGGTCGAGCCCCGGCGTGGCCACGAAGTGGCCTACAACCGATGGTACGAGCGGGACCACTTCTATGCCGGCTGCATGATCGGCCCCTACCAGTTCGCCGGCAAGCGCTTCGTCGCCACCGCCGAGCTCAAGGCGCTGCGCGACCCCGATCCCTCCGCCGTCACCGGTGAGCCCGACCGGGGCAGCTTCTTGTCGGTGTACTGGGTGCTCGACGGCTACCACGACACGTGGAACCGCTGGGCGGTCGACCAGGTGAAGGCCCTGCACAAGGCGGGGCGGATGTTCAACGAGCGCGACCACGTCCATACCTTGTTGTACCGCTACGCCTGGGAGCGCTCTCGTGAGGCCGACGGCCTGCCCGCCGAGCTCGCCTTGGACCATCCCTCGGCCGGGCTCGTGGCCGTGTTCACCGACCGCGCCGAGGACGTGGACGCCGCCGCGTATGAGAAGTGGATTCGCGACGAGCACCTTCCCGCCCTGCTGCCGGGGACCGCGGCCCGGCTCGTAATCGGTGCCGACCCGCTGCCGCTGCTCATCGACGCGCCGGGGGACGTGCCGCGCTCGGAATCCGACGATCGGCGCCAGCTGACCCTGTGGTTTCTCGACACCGCCCCCCAAGAGGCATGGGACAGCGTCATCGGTGCCCACCGGAGCGCGCTCGAGACGTCGGGGAAGGGCCGCGTCGTGGCCGCCCTGCCGTTCATCCCGACCATTCCCGGCACCGACACCTATACCGACATGCTCTGGACCGACAGTGACAAGCCTGACAGTGAGAAGACCGACCAGAGCCAAACCGACAAGAGGGGGAACTCGTGAGCCCGGATCCCACCGTGGTCACACCGCCGGCGCGACGTTTCGACGGCAAGACAGCGATCGTCACCGGTGCGGGCTCGGGTATCGGCCGGGCCACGGCCATCCGCCTCGCGGTGGAGGGAGCCTCGGTGGCCTGTCTCGACGTCGTGCCCGACAACCTCGACGAGACCGTCGAGGCGCTCACCATCCTCGGGGGCAACGCCGTCGCCTACCGTTGTGACGTCACCGACGAGGCCGTCGTCCACGAGACCGTGGCCGAGGTCGCCTCGGCCCTGGGCCGCCCCGACGTCTTGTGCAACGTGGCGGGTATCGGGACCTTCGCGCACACCGCCGAGATGCCTCTCGAGAAATGGGACCGCATCCTGGCGGTGAACCTGACCGGGACGTTCCTGATGACCAAGGCGGTGCTCGCCTACATGCTCGAGCCTCCGGGCGGGAGCATCGTCAACATCGCGTCGACCGCGGGCCTCATGGGATCGGCGTACAGCGCCGCGTACGCGGCGTCCAAGGGTGGCGTGATCATGTTCACCAAGGCTCTGGCGATCGAGTACGCGGGACGGGGCGTGCGCATCAACGCGGTGGCACCGGGGGGAGTCGACACCCCGCTCCTCGGGAGCTTCCAGCTTCCCGAGGGGGGCGACATGAAGCACATCTACCGGATCACGAGCCGGATGGGCTTCTGCACGCCGGATCAGGTCGCGGCGGCCATCGCCTTCCTGGCATCGGAGGAGTCCGCCTACACCACCGGCGCGGTCCTCGCCGTCGACGGAGGCATCACCGCGTAGCGCGGCGGGTTCGGGTTCCGGGTCGCTACCATCCACGACGGTGAGCCCACCGCCGATGTTCATCGTCACCGACGTGTCTCCGTATCGAGACGGGCCCGCCGGCGTCCACGGGGTCCTGCCCCAGGCCGCGGTGGCGCTGGCGGAGTTGGCCGGGCTGGCGTCGCTCGAGGCCGTGC
>JADGOL010000149.1 GCA_017882995.1 Acidimicrobiales bacterium
CTCGACAGCAACCCGCTCGAAATCGGAGCGCAGCGGGAACCGATTGGGAGTCATGGCGATGGCGAGGAGCGCCTCGTCCATCGCCACCTGGGCAGCGAGCCCGAGCGAAAGGTGTGGTGCCGGCACTGTGTCGGCAACCTCGCCGCGCACGATGGCCGATCCCATGAACCCGAGCGTGCGGGGAATCGCCCGTACGGCGCGGGTTGCGGCATGGCGGCCCACGAACCTGCTGATGGCTCGGTACGGCTCGGTTGCACGCTCGACGAGCGAACGCTGCCCGACACCCTCCCCGAGCTGCCTTTGGGCAAGGTGCCCACCCGACTCGGGTGAACCCTCCCCGACTGGCTGCGCTTCTTCTTCAGCTTCTACCTGCTGGGATTCCCTCACGGACCCCTCCGACCCTGACTCGCTCGACACTGCGCCGCCCACCCGGGAAGCTACCTCGGGAGCGAGGTCAGCGCTATGGGTCATACTACGTTGCGACGTTCGAATTCGGGATGAGCGAGTTGGGAGCGGCCGAGGGAAAGAGTGAACGTGCAATTTAATCTGGCCGACCTGTACGAGAGCGTCGCCGATGTCGTGCCCGGGCGGACGGCCATGGTGGCCGGTGACCGCCGACTCACCTACGCGGAGCTCGATGAGCGCGCCAACCGGCTTGCACATCACCTCGCCGAGATGGGCGTCGGTCCTGGCGATCGTGTCGGGATCCAGCTCGTGAACGGGACCGAGTACATCGAATGCATGCTGGCCTGCTTCAAGGTCCGCGCCGTCCCCGTCAACGTGAACTACCGCTACGTCGCGGCGGAACTCCGGTACCTCTACGAGGATGCCGGCCTGTCCGGTCTCGTCTACCACGGACGGTTCGGTCCGGCCGTGGCCGACGTCGGATCTGCGCTGAGCGAGTGCCGTGTCGTGCTCGAGATCGCCGACGGCACGGAGCCGACCGGGCAGGGCTCGGACTATGAGTCGGTGCTTGCGGCGTCGGACGGCGAACGCCGATTCGGGCCCCGCTCGACCGACGACCTGTACTGCGTCTACACCGGTGGGACAACGGGCATGCCGAAAGGCGTCCTCTGGCGCCACGAAGACATCTTCTTCGCGGCGATGGGTGGCGGAGACCCGCTGTCCCTCGGCGACGTGATCTCGGCCCCGGACGAGCTCCCCGGGCGCGTACTGCCGACGGGCATCGTGGCCTTAGCCGTCCCACCGTTCATGCATGCCAGTGGGCACTGGCTCGCTTTTTCCAACCTGTTCGGGGGAGGGACCGTGGTCACGGTGCCGGGCGGCCGGTTCGATCCGGCGGAGGTGTGGCGCCTGGTGGACGTCGAAGGAGTGAACGCCCTTGTGGTGGTGGGCGACGCCATGGCCCGGCCGCTGGTGGCGCTGCTGCGGGCCGCACCTGGTCGCTACGACTTGTCCTCGCTGATGGCTGTCGGTTCAGGTGGAGCGGTGTTGTCGCCGTCGACCAAGGAGCAGCTCGCCGAGGTGCTCCCCGGGCGGATCGTCGCCGACCTTTTCGGATCCTCGGAGACCGGGCAGATGGGGGGCGAAGCACCGTCTGACGATCCCTTCGGCGCTCCGCGATTGAGGGTCGACAAACGAACCGACGTGCTCGACGACCGCCTCGAGACCGTGACTCCGGGTTCCACGACAATTGGCAGGCTGGCCCGCGCCGGCCACATCCCGGTCGGGTACCTAGGTGATCCAGGCATGACGGCTTCGACGTTCGTCGAGGTGCGCGGGCGGCGCTGGGCCCTCCCTGGCGACCTGGCGACGGTTGATGAGGACGGCACCATCACCGTGCTGGGCCGGGGAACGCTGTCGATCAACACCGGGGGGGAAAAGGTCTTTCCTGACGAGGTGGAGGCGGCAGTGAAAGGTCACCCCGACGTGGTCGATGCAGTTGTCGTGGGGGTACTCGACGACCGCTTCGGGGAGCGGGTCGTGGCGGTGGTCCAGGCCCGCGCTGGCCGGACCGTCGACGTGAAGGTGCTCCGCGCCTTCTGCCGCGACCGCCTCACCGGTTACAAGATCCCCCGGCAGGTTGTCACGGTTGCGGAGATGGTCCGTTCGCCGAGCGGCAAGTCGGACTACCCGTGGGCCCGGAGAACGGCGACGGCTGCCGTGGCCCCCGGAAAGGCCTGAGGGGGTCGTGATGCAGCAAATGTCCGGGCTTGATGCAGCCTTCTTGTACCTCGAGACACCAACGACCCACATGCACGTTGTCGGGGTGGTCCTCCTCGACCCGTCGGAAGTGCCGGGGCGGTTCGGCATCGACGTGATCTCTCGGGCTATCGAGGAGCGCCTCCACCTCATCCCGCCGTTCCGGCGACGGGTGCTGGCCCCGCCGGCGGGCATCGACCACCCGCTGTGGATCGAGGATCCGGGCTTCGATTTGCGTGCCCACGTGCGAGCGGCACCCCTCCCGCGCCCGGTGACGTGGGCCGACCTCGAGGCGTTCACCGGCCAGGTCGCCTCGATCCCGCTCGACCGGAACCGACCGCTGTGGGAGATGTGGGTGGTGGAGGGGATGGCCGACGGTGCGGTGGCGCTGGTGACCAAGCTCCATCACGCCATCATGGACGGTGCCGCGGGCGGTGAGCTGATGACGTCGCTGTTCGATCTCACGCCCGATGTCGAACCCGTGACCCCGCCGTCCGAGCCCTGGGAGCCCGACCGCCCTCCGTCGGCACCCGCTCTCGTCGGAGGTGCGATGCGATCGCTCGCCATCCGCCAGAAGGAGGTCCCTGCCTCCCTGGCCCGCACCGCGAGAGGTCTCGCCGATTCTGCCCGCACGTGGGCGTCCCAGCGCGCCTCGGGGTCGGGGATGTCGCTGGTGGCGCCACGCACGCTGTTGAACGGGGCGACGAGCGCGGCACGCTCAGTGAGCCTGGTGACGGTGGGGTTGGACGAGGTCAAGACGATCCGGCGAGCATTCGGCACGACGGTCAACGACGTCGTGCTCGCTGCGGCAGGAACCACCCTCCGCCGCTATCTGGAAGCCCGAGGCCCCTTGCCGGAGCAA
>JADGOL010000012.1 GCA_017882995.1 Acidimicrobiales bacterium
GGGGCCTGCTTCCTCGCCCGCCGGCGTGCCCTCGAAGAACTGCACGGGTTCGACGAGTCGTACTTCATGTACGCCGAGGACACCGACCTGTGCTGGCGGGCCCGGCGCGCCGGTTGGGGAGTGCTCTTCGTGCCCGGCGCCGTGGTCACGCACCTGCAGGGGATCTCCACGGCAAGGCACCCGTATCGCATGCTCGTCGCCCATCACCGTTCGGTGTTCCGCTTCGCGGCCCGGACCGAGCGGGGGTGGCGTCGCCTGGCGTTGCCGGCCATGGCGGTGTTCCTGGTGCTGCGGCTGGGAGTCATGTGCGCCAGGCAGGCCCTGAGCGCGCGGCACGGAGCTTCTGGCCGGGCCGAGTAGGGTTGGCGCCCGATCATGGCCAGGGGAGATTCGGGAAAATGGGTGGCGCGCGCCGGCGCCACCGGCGGAGGGCGGAGCTACCGCGGGCAGAGGCCCATGAAGTGGTACTCCAGCCTGGCCATGATCTGCCTGCTGGGCGTGGCCCTGATCGTCTACAGCCGCTACGAGCGCCAGCACCCTGCACCGTCGGTGCAGCCGGCCATCGGCGCCCACTGGTACCAAGCGCTCGGGTTCTACGTGTGCGGGAAATCCGAGCCCAACCTTCCCGCCAACCCCAACGCGTCGGCGTCACCGATCCCCGGGATCCGCACCGACGGTGACGGCGTCATCCAGGTGGCGCCCACCACCAAGAAGGATGCCGGCAACAACGCCACCTTGGCGCGCTTCGTGGCCACCTATCCCAAGTTGAAGGTCACGTCGAGCTCGCTGCAGATCCCCGGCGGACCGAAGTACGCCAACGGCGACAAGTGCCCGGCCGGATCTCGCGACGCAGGGAAGGCGGCACAGCTCCAGATCAAGGTGTGGCCGAGCTTCACGCCCCCGGGCTCGAACAATCCCAAGGTCTCCCACGACCCCGGCGCGATCAAGCTCGCCGACGGGCAACTCATCACCGTCGCCTTCGTGCCCTCTGGTGCGTCGATCCCCAAGCCCGCCTCGATCGCCGCCATGCTGACCGACCGCGCCGGTTCGGCCACGAGCAGCCCGTCGACCAGCGCGCCGACGACGGCGACCACGGCGCCGGGCTCGTCGACGACCGCACCGGGCTTGTCGACCACCGCACCCACGGCCACGACCGCCACCACCAAGCCGGCCTCGACGGCGACCACCGCCTCGACCCTGCCGTCGCCGACACGTACCACGGCGACGACCAAGCCGTCGACCACGGCCACGACGAAACCGTGATGTCGGCGACCATCACGAAGTGAAGGCCGTCGTCCTTCTGGGTGGCGAGGGCACGCGACTCCGTCCGCTCACCTACACGACGCCGAAGCAACTGCTGCCCGTGGTGGAGGTGCCCATGTTGGAGCGAGTCCTCACACACCTCCGGGCGCACGGCGTGGACGAGGTCGTCTTGTCGCTCGGGTACCGCCCCGACGCCTTCTTCGCCGCCTACCCCGATCACGAGGCGGTCGGGGTCCGTCTCGACTATGCCGTGGAGCCCGAACCGCTCGACACCGCCGGGGCCATCGCCTTCGCCGCGGGTCACGCCGGCATCGACGAGACCTTCATCGTGGTGAACGGCGACGTCCTCAGCGACGTCGACACCTCCGCGCTGGTGGCCTTTCACCGTTCGCACGGGGCCACCGCCACGATCCATCTCAAGGCCGTCGACGACCCCACCCGGTTCGGCGTGGTCCCCACCGACGCCGATGGACGGGTCATCGAGTTCGTCGAGAAGCCGCCCGCCGACAAGGTGCCCACCAACCTGATCAACGCCGGCACCTACGTCCTCGAGCCCGAGGTGTTGGCGCGGATCCCCGCCGGGCGGCGTGTCTCGGTCGAGCGCGAGACGTTCCCGGCGCTCGCCGCGCACGGCGAGGTGTTCGCCATGGCGAGCGACGCCTACTGGCTCGACACCGGGACGCCGGCCGCGTACCTCCAGGCGAACGCCGACCTGCTGAACGGCAGCCGGCCGGGCCTCCCGGCGCCGGGCGCCCGGCAGGTGTCGGTCGGGGTGTGGACGCTCGGCGCGCCCGTCGTCCGGGGCGAGGTGCACGGACCGAGCCTGCTCGGCAGCGGGGCGCAGATCGCCCACGACGCCACGGTGACCGCCAGTGTCATCGGTGCCCGCGCCGTGGTGGAACGCGCCGCGCACGTCGAGAATTCCGTGCTCCTGCCGGGGGCGCGCGTGGGCGTGAGGGCGCGGGTGGTCGGATCTATCCTCGGCCACGACTGCGTGGTGGCGGCCGGGTGTGAGCTGTCGCCGGTGACGGTGGTGGGCGACGACGTCGAGGTGCCCGAGGGGGCGCACCTCGTCGATGCCCGGGTGCCGGCGGAGATGGCGTCGTGACGGGGGGGTCGACATGCAGGTGATGGTGACCGGTGGCGCCGGGTTCATCGGGTCCAACCTCGTAGACCGCCTGCTCGCCGAAGGACACTCCGTCGACGTGGTCGACGACCTGTCCACGGGTTCGCTCGGCAACCTGGCCGATGCCCGAGCGTCGGCCTCGCACGCGCTCACGTTCCATCACCTCGACGTCCGGTCCGACGAGCTGGTCGAGGTGATGGGGAGGCGCCGCCCCGAGGTCGTGTTCCATCTCGCCGCCCAGGCTGATGTCCGGGTGTCGGTGGAACGCCCCGTGTTCGACGCCGATGTCAACATCTTGGGCACGTTGCGGGTCCTCGAGGGCGCCCGGGCGGCGGGCACGGCTCGTGTCGCCTTCGCGGCGAGCGGCGGCACGCTCTACGGCGAATGCGATCCCTCGGAGCTCCCGGTGAAGGAGTCGCATCCGCGGCGGCCCCTCTCGCCCTACGGCGTGTCGAAGATGGCGGCCATCGACTATCTCGTCGCGTACCGGGAGTTGCACGCAGTCGAGTTCTGCGCCCTCGCGCTCGCCAACGTCTACGGGCCGCGCCAGGACCCCCACGGCGAGGCCGGCGTGGTGGCCATCTTCTCCGACAAGCTGCTGCGCGGCGAGTCGGTGACGATCTTCGGCGACGGCGAGCAGACACGCGACTTCGTCTACGTCGACGACGTCGTGGATGCCTTCGTCCGTGCCGCCACACGCGGCGGTGGACTCGTGCTCAACATCGGGACCGGGAACGAGGTGTCGGTGAACGAGCTCGCCCGTGTCATGGGTGAGCGAGCCGGAGCCACGAGCTCGCCGGTGCACGCCCCGGCCCGGGCGGGCGAGATCCAGCGGAGCTCCCTCGACCCCGAACGCGCCGGGATCCATCTCGGATGGCGCGCCTGGACCGAGCTCGAGGCCGGCGTAGACGGAGTTCTCGCCTACACGAGGCGCCAGGTCGGCCCCTGAGCTCCGGCTGGTGCCGGCTCGCGCCGGCGACGAGCCGGCTCAGCGAAAGAGATCTTCGGCGGGGGGCCGGAGGATCTCTTCTGAGACCGATCCCCGACGCAGCCAGGCGGGGTCGATGCCCCGCACGATGGCCACGGGTACCGAGCTCGCCTTCCCCATGACGAGCTCGGCGGCAGACGCCACCTCGTCGGCCACGCACACCTCGGTCGCCACCAGGTGGCGTCCCATGGCGTCGGCGGTGCCTCGCA
>JADGOL010000013.1 GCA_017882995.1 Acidimicrobiales bacterium
CGGGTGTCGCGGGGGTCGATGATGCCGTCGTCGTAGAGACGTCCGGTGAGGAACAGCGGCAGGGACTCGCGCTCGATCTGGGACTCGACCATGGCCCGCATGGCCGCGTCGGCATCCTCGTCGAAGTCCTCGCCGCGCGAGGCCGCTCCCTGGCGGGCCACGATGGACAGCACCCCGGCCAGCTGGGCCGGGCCCATGACCGCGGAACGGGCGTTGGGCCACGAGAAGAGAAAGCGCGGGTTGTAGGCCCGACCGCACATGCCGTAGTTGCCCGCTCCGTAGGACGCGCCGATGTTGACCGTCAGGTGGGGGACCTGCGAATTCGAGACGGCGTTGATCATCTTGGCGCCGTCTTTGATGATGCCGCGCTGCTCGTACTCCTTGCCCACCATGTATCCCGTGGTGTTCTGGAGGAACAGCAGAGGGACATCGGTCTGGTTGCAGAGCTGGATGAATTGCGTGGCTTTGTTGGCCTCTTCGCTGAACAACACGCCGCGGTGGTTGGCGAGCACCCCGATCGGGTAGCCGTGGATCGAGGCCCAGCCCGTGACGAGGCTCGGTCCGTAGAGCGGCTTGAACTCGTCGAAGCGCGACCCGTCGACCACCCGTGCCAAGACGTCGCGCGGGTCGAAGGGGACGCGCAGATCCGCCGACGCGATGCCCAGGAGCTCGTCGGGGTCGAACTCCGGCGCGTCCGCCGGCATCGACGGCCCCGGCCCGTGCTTGTAGTGGTTGAGCCGGGACACGATGGCGCGCCCGATGCGAATGGCGTCGGTCTCGTCGGTGGCCAGGTAGTCGGCGAGGCCGCTCACCCGGGCGTGCATCGACGCGCCTCCGAGCTCTTCGTCGTCGGACTCCTCGCCCGTCGCCATCTTGACGAGGGGCGGTCCCCCCAAGAACACCTTGGAACGCCCCTCGATCATCACGATGTGGTCGCTCATGCCCGGCACGTACGCACCGCCCGCGGTGGAGTTGCCGAAGACCAACGCGATGGTGGGCACCGCCGCGGCCGAGCGCTGAGTGAGGTCACGGAAGCCGCGCCCTCCGGGGATGAAGATCTCGGACTGGGTGGGAAGGTCCGCCCCTCCCGACTCGACCAGGCTGATCGACGGCAGCCGGTTCTCGAGCGCGATGTCGGCCAGGCGCGCCGCCTTGCGCATGGTGAAGGGATTGGTGGCCCCGCCGCGCACCGTGGGGTCGTTGGCCGACACGAGGCACTCGACCCCACTCACCACGCCGATGCCCGAGACGAGGCTCGCTCCCACCGTGTAGTCCGTCCCCCACGCCGCCAGGGGGGCGATCTCGAGGAACGGGGAGTCGCGGTCGAGCAGCATCTCGACCCGCTCGTGGGCGAGCATCTTGCCCCGGCCCCGGTGGCGCTCGACATAACGCTGGCCCCCGCCGCCCCGGGCCACGGCCAGCTGCTCCTCCACCTCGGACAGGGCCGACTCCATGGCCGCCCGGTTCTGGCGGTAGGTGTCGGTGCCGGGATCGATCGTCGAGGTCAGGAGGGGCATCGGGCGGGGGAGGGCGTGCTCGGTGGCTCGTCGGGGGCACTCGAGGTCGTCGTGGACTGCGCTGTCCCCCCCGTCATCGGGTGACAGACTAAACCGCATGGAGACGAGGCCGCTCTCAGCAGTCGTGCTCGCCGCCGGCGAGGGGACACGGATGCGCTCGTCGCGACCCAAGCCCCTGCACCGGCTGTGCGGTCGGCCCATGATCCTCCACGTCCTCGACGCGCTGGCCGAGCTTCCCGTGCACAAGGTGGTCGTGGTGGTCGGGCACCGAGGCGACTGGGTGACCAAGACCCTCGTCGACCACGCCCCGCGCTCGCTGGCGATCGAGTTCGTCGAGCAGTCCACGCAGCTCGGGACCGGCGATGCGCTCGCCGTCGGGCTCACCGCCCTCCCCGACGGGCTCGTCGACGCCGATGGGGACGTGGTGGTGCTGCCGGGCGACACGCCGCTCGTGCGCCCACCCACGCTGGCCGCGCTGGTCCGTCACCATCGCACCTCGGGCGCCGCCGCCACGCTGCTCACCGCCGTGTTGCCCGACCCCACCGGATACGACCGCGTGGTGCGGGGCAAGGACGACGCCGTGGTGCGCGTCGTCGAGGCCGCCGATGTGCGCGAGGACGACGCCTTCGTCGACGAGGTGGCCACCACCATCCACTGCTTCCGCCACGCCGTGCTGGCGCCCGCCCTGCGCCGGTTGCGTCCCGTGGTCCGCACCGGCGAGCACTGCCTCACCGGCATCTACGCCGTGCTGCATGACGCCGGCTACGGCGTCGAGTCGCTCGTGGTGGGCGACCCCATGGAGGCGGCCGGGGTCAACGACCGGGCCCAGCTGGCGGTGGCCGATGCCGAGCTGCGCGACCGGATCAACGAACGGTGGATGCGGCGAGGGGTGACCATGTGGGACCCCGAGAACACCTACATCGACGCCAACGCCAGCCTCGAAGCCGACGTCGTGCTCCTCCCGGGTGTGGTGATCCAGGGCGAATGCACCCTGGGTGCAGGGGCCGAGATCGGGCCCGACTGCCACATCGTCGACAGCGCGGTGGGTGCGGGCGCCAAGGTGACCAAGAGCACCGTGGTCCGGGCCGAGATCGGCGACGATGCCCGGGTGGGGCCGTTCGCGGTCCTCGGGCCCGGCGCCCACGTCGGCGAGGGCGTCGTGGTGGCACCGTTCTCCCAGTTGGGGGCCGACTTCCCGGCGCTCGACTGACGTCGCCGGCGCCACCTATCACCAACGGCGGCCCGGTGCGCGTCGTCGGCGCGATCGGGCGGATCAGGTCGTCTGGACGATGAGCACCGAGCACGGCGCCTGATGGGCGACCGAATTCGGGACACTGCCGAGCACGCGCCGTACCCCGCCCATGCCCTTGTTGCCGACCACGATCACATCGGCGCGCTCCTGCTCGGCCACGCGCACGATGGCCTCGGCCGGATCACCGGTCCCGGTGTGGCCTTGCACCGAGATCCCCTCGGTGCGCGCCAGTGCGCACTGGTCTTCGAGCAACGCGTCGGCGTGTCCACCCGACGCGAGCTGGTCTCTGAACTCGTCGGGGACGCCCGCGGCTCGAACCGGGCGGGCCTTGTAGGCGGTCACGATGTGCAGCGAGGCGCCGCATATCTTGGCGAGCTCGATAGCGCGACGCACGGCTGCGGTGGCGGTCTCCGAGCCGTCTGTGCCGACGACGACCGACGAGAACATTGGCATCGATCAGCCTCCCCGCGCACTCTATATCTACGTCACGACGGGCTCGTCCCGCCCGCGTGCATGGCCGGCTCGTGCTCAGGTGACTTCGCCATCGAAGTGAGGCACCCTCACGTCCGGCCGGTCGAGGGGCCGAGGCCGCGACCGAGCGGAGTGGTGCCTTCATCGAGGCCCCGGTGCTCGGCGACATCCCGGGGCCGCTCGGACAGTGGGGCGGTCCTGGTGGGGGCGTCGCGCCGCCATCGACCGGGCCCGCCCGTGGGGACCTCGACATCGCCGTGGGGGTCGAAAACTTCGGTGACACACGACCTCACCGGCGAAGTAGCGTTCGGGCACATGGAGCTGGTTCCGAAGAGGCGTCTCGAGCTCGTGTCCGGAAGGTCGCACCCGGCGCTGACCGAGGAGATCGCCAAGCATCTTGGTGTCGAGCTCGGTGGAGCCAATCTGCGCGAGTTCGCCAACGGCGAGATCCACTGCCGCTACGAGGGCTCGCTGCGGGGCAGTGACGTCTTCATCGTCCAGACCCACTCGGGACCCGTGAACGACTCGATCATGGAGCAGCTCATCATGATCGACGCCGCCAAGCGGGCGTCGGCCAAGCGGATCACCGCGGTGTGCCCGTACTACGGGTACTCGCGCCAGGACCGCAAGGCGACGGGTCGCGAGCCCATCACCGCCAAGCTCGTCGCGGATATGTTCCAGGTGGCCGGCGCCGATCGGGTCGTGAGTGTCGACCTCCACTCCGGACAGATCCAGGGCTTCTTCGACGTCCCCTTCGACCACCTCACCGCCACGCCGGTGCTCGTCGAGGAGCTTCACCGCCTGGGCACGAGCGATCTCGTCATCGTCGCGCCCGACGCGGGTCGGGTGCGGGTGGCGGAGCGATTCAGCCAGCATCTCGGCGCGGACCTCGCTTTCGTCCACAAGCGCCGGCCCCGGGGGACGCACAACCAGGTCGAGGCCCTCGACGTCATCGGTGAGGTCCAAGGTCGCCACTGCGTCCTGATCGACGACATGATCGACACCGCCGGCACCATCTGCGCCGCGGCGGAGCTCCTGGCCGAGCGGGGGGCGGCCGACATCTCGGCCATGGCCACCCACGGGGTCCTGTCCGACCCCGCCATCCGGCGCCTGGAGAAGTCCCCCCTGAGCCGAGTCGTGGTCACCAATACCCTGCCCATCTCCGACGAGAAGCACATCGAGAAGCTCCAGGTCCTCTCGGTGGCCAAGCTCATCGCCGATGCCATCGACGCCGTGTTCGAGGACACCTCGGTGTCGGAGATCTTCGGGGGCGACAACCTCACCTGAGCGGGCGCCGGGATCGGCTTTTCTTCCCCGGTCCCATGCCTTCTATGCTGGGTCGCCCGTTCGTCGCATCCGAGGAGCTCTTCACCCATGGCCGAATTCATCTTGGAGGCCGAGGCCGGCCGTCCTTCCGGCTCCAGCTCGGCCCGCCGGCTGCGCCATGACGGCCGGATCCCGGCTGTGGTGTACGGCCCCGGGGTCGACCCCATTCCCGTCTCGGTGGCGGCGCGCGAGCTGCGGGCCGCGCTGAGCACTGACGCCGGCCTCAACGCCGTGCTGTCGCTCCAGGTCGATGGCAAGAAGTTCCTCACCATGGCGCGCGAGCTGCAGCGCCATCCCGTGCGGGGCAGCGTGACGCACGTCGACTTCCAGGTCGTCGACCCCAACCGCGAGGTGACCGCCGAGGTCACGATCACCCTCATCGGAGAAGCACTCGAGTTGCACCGGGCCGACGGAGTCCTCGAGCAGCAGATGTTCTCGCTCACGATCAAGTCCCGCCCCGCCGACATCCCCGCTCACCTCGAAGTCGACATCAGTGACCTCGTGATCGGGGCCGCCGTGCGGGTGTCGGACATCGCCCTGCCCGCCAACGTGATCACCGAGGTCGACCCCGAGTCGATCGTCGCCGCCGGCCAGCCCCCGCGCGTCCAGGCCGCCGAAGAGGGCGAAGGCGCCGAGGGCGAAGCTGCCGAGGGCGAAGCTGCCGCGGGCGAGGCCGGGGGAGCCGGAGACGCCTCGGCCGACGCCGGGGGCGAGTCGGGCGGGGAGAGCTAACCCCTGCGGCGCCTGCTGCCCACGTCCGGCAGGGGGGCGGCGGCCGACCTGTTGGTGGTGGGCCTCGGCAACCCGGGAGCGGAATTCGAGCGGACCCGCCACAACCTCGGCGCCGAGGTCGTCGAGTTGTTGGCGACGCGTCGCGGTCAACGGCTGCGGCCCGAGAAGGGAACTCGAGCCGTCGTCGCGCAGTCCCGACTCCACGAGCAGCTGGTCGTGCTGGCCGTGCCCCAGACGTACATGAACGAGTCGGGCCTGGCCGTCTCGGCGTTGATGCGGCGGTTCCGAGTGCCCGCCACGGAGCGGCTCGTCGTCGTCCACGACGAGCTCGACCTGCCCTCGGGCCGGGTCAAGGTGAAGGTCGGGGGCGGCACGGCCGGCAACAACGGGCTCAAGTCCATCCATGCCCATCTCCATGACCAGGGGTATCTCCGGGTCCGGATCGGCATCGGCAAGCCCCCCGGACGCGAGCCCGGTGCCGACTACGTGCTGCACCGTCCGTCGCGGGCCGAGCGGGGCGCGCTCGACGTTGCCATCGAGGTCGCCGCCGACGCCGTCGACGTGATCGCCCTCGAGGGAGTCGAGGCGGCGATGTTGCGGTTCAACAGCGATACGCCGGGCTGAGACGACTCGACCTCCGGCGCCGGCACCGGGTCCCGGCCCCGTCGGTAGCCTGCAGCTGTGAGCCTCCGCTCGCTCCCCTCTCTCCTGCGTCACGAGCCCGCCATGGTCGACGCCATGGCGGTGGGTGCGAGCGCGCTGGCGGTGCCCGACGCGGCGGTGGCCTACGTGGTGGCGGGCATGGGCCGGCTCGGCGAGCGACGACCCCTGCTCGTGGTGACACCGACCGTCGGCGATGCCGAGCGGCTCGGTCACGACATCGGTGCGTTTCTCGGGAACGACGTCGTCGAGCTGTTCCCCGCGTGGGACACGCTCCCCTTCGAACGCGTGAGCCCCGAGTTGTCGACGATGGGACGGCGGCTGCGCCTGCTGTGGCGGCTGCGCGACCCCTCGACGTCCCCCGACGTCATCGTCGCCCCGGTGCGGGCCTTGCTGCAGCGGTTGGGACCGATCGAAGAGGCGGCGGTCCCCGTGGTCGTGTCTCGGCGCGACCGTCTCGATCAAAAGGAGTTCGTGAGCCGGCTCGTCGCACTCGGCTACCGCCGCGAGTACCAGGTCGAGCACCGCGGCGAGCTCGCCGTGCGGGGCGGGATCGTCGACGTCTACCCCTCGACCGCAGAGCTGCCGGTGCGGATCGACCTGTGGGGCGACGAGGTGGACCGGCTGACCGAGTTCGACCCCGGCGACCAACGTTCGGTGACCGATCTCGAGACGATCGAGCTCTTCGGGTGTCGCGAGGTGCTTCCCACCGACGCCGTCAAGGTGCGAGCGGCGGCACTCGTGGGCACCGAGCCCTGGGGGCGCTCACAATGGGAGCGCCTCTCCGAAGGACAGGTCTTCGACGGGATGGAGTCGTGGCTGCCCTGGCTCGTCGACGAGGAGCGGGTCCTGCCCGACCTCGTGGGGCCCGGTGGGCGCATCGTGCTCGTCGATCCGCGCCGCATCCGTGACCGCGCCGTCGAGCTCAACGACGAGGAGGCGGCCCTGGCGGGAGCCCTCGCCGTCACGTGGGGCGTCGTCGAGAGTGCCGACGTCGGTGATGGGCCCGAGGGCGGGGCCACGCCGGGGGGCGATCCGTCGGAGCGGTTCCCTCGCCTCAACGTCGCCTTCGAGCGCCTGCTGGCGCGCTCGGTGGCTCCGGTGCTGTCGATGGTGCCGGTGGCCGAGTCGCCGTCGACCCCCGCAGTGGTGGCGCGCGGCATCGAGCCCGTGCACGGCGACCGGGCCCTGCTGGCGGCGCGTCTGTCGGAGCTGGTGGCGGGCGGTTACTCGGTGACGGTGTGCGCCGAGGGTGCGGGCTCGGCGACTCGTCTGGCCGCGGTGCTGGCCGAGGAGGGCATGGTCGTCCCCATCGTCGCCGTCGACGACGGAGATCCCGAGTCGACGTCTTCGGCTGGACCTGACCTGGCGCGGCCCGGCCTTCGCATCGTGGTGGCCCCGCTCGAGCGCGGCGTGGTGGTGCCGGGCGCCAAGGTGGCGATCCTGGCCGAGGCGGACTTCACGGGCCGCCGTCGCGCCCATCGACCGGCCCGGGCCCGGGCCCGGCCCACCGACGGGTTCTTCGACGACCTCGCGCCCGGCGACTACGTGGTGCATCGCCAGCACGGTGTGGCCCGCTACACGGGGATGGTGACGCGCACCGTCAACGGGGCGTCACGCGATTACCTGCTGCTCGAGTACCGAGGCGACGACAAGCTCTACCTGCCTTCGGACCAGATCGACGGGCTCACCCCCTACAGCGGGGGAGAGTCGCCCACGCTCAACCGGCTGGGGGGGTCGGAGTGGCAGCGCACCCGGGCCAAGGCCCGAGCGGCGGTGCACGAGATCGCCCAGGAGCTCGTCGAGCTCTACCGGTTGCGGCTGCACATGAAGGGCTACGCCTTCGCGCCCGACACGCCGTGGCAGCGCGAGCTCGAGGACTCCTTCTCTTTCACCGAGACCGTCGACCAGTTGCGCGCCGTCGAGGAGGTCAAGGGCGACATGGAGTCCGACGTGCCCATGGACCGCCTGGTGTGCGGCGACGTCGGGTTCGGCAAGACCGAGGTGGCCGTGCGGGCGGTGTTCAAGGCTGTCCAGGACGGCAAGCAGGCGGCGGTGCTCGTCCCCACCACCCTGCTCGCCCAGCAACACGCCCAGACCTTCGCCGAGCGTTACGCCGGGTACCCCGTCAGGGTGGAGATGTTGTCGCGCTTTCTCACCCCGGCCCAGACGCGTGACGTCGTTGCCGGCCTGGCCTCGGGGGCGGTGGACGTGGTGGTGGGCACGCATCGGATGTTGGCGGGTGACGTCAAGTTCAAGAACCTCGGCCTGCTAGTGGTGGACGAGGAGCAACGCTTCGGCGTCAGCCACAAAGAGACCATGAAGCAGATGGCAGCCGGTGTCGACGTGCTGACCCTGACGGCCAACCCCATCCCCCGGACCCTCGAGATGGCGCTCACCGGCATCCGCGACCTCTCGCTCATCAACACACCCCCTGCGGCGCGCCAACCCATCCTCACCTACGTGGGCGAGTTCGAAGAAGCCGCCGTCGTCGAGGCGTTGCGCCGGGAGCTGCTGCGCGAAGGCCAGGCCTTCTTCGTGCACAACTGGGTGCAGAACATCGAAGCCGTCGCGGCGCGTCTGCGCGTGCTCGTCCCCGAGGCGCGCATCGCCGTCGCGCACGGGCAGATGGACGAGGGCACGCTGGAGCAGGTCGTGCTCGACTTCTGGGAGAGGCGCTTCGACGTCTTGGTGTGCACCACCATCATCGAGTCGGGTATCGACATGCCCACGGTGAACACCCTCGTCGTCGATCGCGCCGACCGCCTCGGGCTGGGCCAGCTGCATCAGCTCCGGGGCCGGGTGGGGCGCTCGGGTCAGCGCGCCTATGCCTATCTGTTCCATCCCGCCGACAAGGTGCTGTCAGAAGCCGCCTACGAGCGGTTGCGGACCATCGGCGAGCAGACCGAGCTCGGGGCGGGGTTCAAGATCGCCATGCGCGACCTCGAGATCAGGGGAGCGGGCAACCTGCTCGGCCAGGACCAGTCGGGCCACATCGCCGCGGTGGGATACGACCTCTATGTCCAGCTCGTGGCCGAGGCCGTGGCCGAGATGAAGGGCGAGCCCCTGCGGCCTGCCGTCGAGGTCAAGATCGATGTCCCCTCCGACGCCCATCTCCCTTCGGACTACGTCTCGCGCGAGGACCTGCGCCTCGAGGCGTACCGTCGCCTGGCGTCGGTCGGCGCGCAGTCCGAGGTCGACGACATCCGCTCGGAGTGGCTGGACCGGTTCGGCCCGTTGCCCGCCCCCGCCGAAGGGCTCCTCGCCGTGGCCCGCCTGCGGGTCGAGTGCCTGCGGACCGGCGTGCGCGAGGTGTCGGCGACCCCGGCCCGCCCCGGGCAGGGGGCCGGGAGGCCGGGTCGGCGCGGCGTCGTGGCCCGGATCGCCCCGCTCGAGCTGCCGGCCTCGGCGAGGGTGCGTCTGCGCCGATTGCGCCCCGAGTCCCTGGTCAAAGAAGAGACGCACCTGGTGGTGGTCCCGCTGGGGCCCGACGAGCGACCGGTCGAGGCGCTCACGGCGTTGCTCGTCGAGCTCGTCCCCGTGGCGGGGATCCTGGGCGGGGCCGAATCGTCTGGTGCGGGGGCGCGCCGATAGAGTGCCCGTTCCGTGAAGCGCCTCCTGGCATTTGTCGTCGTAGGAGCGCTGTGCGCAGCGGCGGCGGGATGTGACCTCTCGCCCCATGCGGCCACGGTGAACGGCATCACCATCAGCCAGTCCGAGTTCCAGGGCCAGCTCTCGGTGATCTCGGGGAGCACGGTGGCTCAGTGCGCCTTGTCCATCGAAGAAGCACAGAGCGGGGGCACGCTGCCGACGGTGCAGGGCACCGGCCAGGCCACGGTGTCCACGCGGTTCGCGGCCTTCGCGCTCAACGGGCTCGTCGCACAGACCCTCGAAGAGGGTGCCCTGGCCAAGCGCCACGTCCAGGTGAGCGCGGCCGACGTCACCGCTGCCCGCCGGGACTACCTCTCCCAGGTCGAGGCGGCGTCGACGCAGGTCACCTCTCCGTGCAACCTGACCGGCACCGCCCTCGTGGACCGCCTGCCGAAGGCATTCGTCGACAGCCAGGTGCGTGCCCTCGCCGCCCAGGAGAAGCTCGAGGAAGTGGTCGGCCACGTCGACGTCAGTACCGGCGCGGTGCACGCCTACTACGACACCCACCTGACCGAGGTCACGCAGCTGTGCCTGAACTTCATCATCGCCTCGGATCAGGCCTCGGCGCAGACCATCCACGACAAGGTCGCGGCGGGGACGACGTTCGCGGCCGCGTCCCAGGGTACGGGCGTCGACGCCAACACCCCCCCGAATGGGGCGGGCCCGTGTGTGTTTCCCAACGACGTCGTCTCCCAGCTCGGGCAGGCGACGGCCACGGTCGTGCAAGGACTGGCCGACGGCCAAGTGGCCCCACCCCAGGGGATCTCGGTGCCCAACCAGATCACCGGGGTCAACCAGACGATCTGGATCGTGATCTCGGTACGCGCCCATCAGCTCGTGCCCTTCGCCAACACCGAGTCGGGGCTCCGCCAGGAGCTCCTGGCCAAGGGTGGTCCGAGCTTCAGCGCCGCTCTCGGGCACGTGGTGCGGACCGCCCGGGTCGAGCTCGATCCTCGTTACGGGACGTGGAGCTCCAGCCACGGCGTGGCCGCCCCCACCCCACCCAAAGCGGCCTTTGTCCTCAACCCCTCCGGTGACGGGCCGACGTCGGGCTCCTCGATTCTGGGTGCGGGCGGCAAGCCCGCCGGTTGACGCCCTCCCCGGGCATGTCCGCGCCCCGGACGACGGGTCGGCCCCGTGTGATGGTGGTCGGTCTCGGCCCGGCCGGTGCCGAGCTGGTTCCGGCCGCGACCCTCGACGCGCTGCGGGGCGCCAGCCGCTGCTTGGTGCGCACGGCGCGCCATCCGTCCGCCGCGGTCGTCGACGACGTGGCCACCGGGCCCGTCGAGGCCCTTGACCGTCTCTATGAGGGAGCGGACACCTTCGACGACGTCTACGCGGCCATCGTCGAGGAGGTGGTGCAGCGGGCGCAGGGGGTGGCTGCCCCGGGGTACGTCGCCTACGCCGTTCCGGGCTCGCCGCTCGTGGCCGAGCGCACCGTGGTCCTGCTGCGCGCCGATCCGCGGGTGTCGGTCGACGTCGTCCCCGCGCCCTCGTTCCTCGACCTGGCATGGGAACGCCTGGGAGTGGATCCCGTCGCCGTCGGGGTGCGCATCGTCGACGGGACCATCTTCGCCACCGCCGCCGCGGGCGAGCGGGGCCCGCTCCTGGTGGCGCAGTGTCACAGTCGGGCCGTGCTCGGCGAGATCAAGCTGGCCGCCGACGACGCGTCGGGGCAGGACCCGGCGCGCCGCGCCGTGCTGCTGCATCATCTCGGGCTTCCCGACGAGTCGGTCGTCGAGGTGCCGTGGGCCGAGATCGACCGCACCCTCGAACCCGACCACCTCACGGCCCTGTGGGTGGCGCACCTGGCGCCTCCGGTCGCGGGCGAGCTCGTCGCACTCGAGGAGCTGGTACGCACCTTGCGGGCGAAGTGCCCGTGGGACCAGCGCCAGACCCACGGGTCCCTGGCGCGCCATCTCCTCGAAGAGGCCTACGAAGCGCTCGACGCCATCGAGGTGGTCGCCGCCACCGAGCCCGATGTGGCGCCCCAGGACCTCGACCATCTCGAGGAGGAGCTCGGCGACCTTCTCTTCCAGGTCTACTTCCACGCGCAGCTGGCGACCGAGGAGGGCCACTTCACCCTGGCCGATGTGGCCCGGACCCTGCACGACAAGCTGGTGAGCCGCCACCCCCATGTCTTCGGCGACGCCGTGGCCGAGACCCCCGAGGACGTGGCGGCTCGTTGGGAGGTGCTGAAGAAGGCCGAGAAGGGCCGGGCCAGTGTCACCGACGGCATCCCCCGGGCCCTCCCCGCCCTGGCGCTGGTGGCCAAGCTCCAGCGCAAGGCCGAATCACTCGGGATCGACATGGGGACGCTCGCCGACCGGCGACGGCAGCTCGAAGCGGGTCTCGAGACTCTCGAGGTCCCCCCGTCCCGGGACGGCGAGGCGTCGGGGGAGACCCTCGAGGCCCCGGCACAGACGATCGAGGCGCTCGGGAAGATGCTCTTCGCGCTGTCCGACGCGGCCCGGCGGTTGGGGGTCGATCCCGAGACCGCCCTGCGGGGCTACGCGGGAGGCTTCCGTCGCCGCATCGAGGCCGCCGAGGCGGGGCCCGTCGGAGAGCCCGAGGGCTGAGATCCGGGGCACCCGCCCAGGTGGGTGGGGGTGCACGGGAAGAAATCGCTCTGGCCACAGGGCTCGCCGGGGCGTGTCCGATCTCGCCGCCTCCGCCGCCGCCCCGTGCCCA
>JADGOL010000150.1 GCA_017882995.1 Acidimicrobiales bacterium
CCGGCCCCGACCAAGGTCTCGTAGCCCGCCTGGACGAGGGCCGTCAGCCCCCCGCACAACACCACCTGCTCACCGAAGAGGTCGGTCTCGGTCTCCTCTTCGAAGGTGGTGTCGAGCACCCCGGCGCGGGTGGCGCCGAGCGCGTAGGCGTAGGACAGCGCCAGGTCATGGGCCTTGCCCGAGGCGTCCTGGGCGACGGCCACGAGCGAGGGGACTCCCCCGCCTTCGGTGTAGGTCCGGCGGACGAGGTGGCCCGGGCCCTTGGGGGCGACCATGGCGACGTCGACACCGGGGGGCGGGACGATCTGCTCGAACCGGATGTTGAAGCCGTGGGCGAAGAACAGGGCGTCACCCTCGCGCAACGACGGCGCGATGTCGGACTCGTAGACCGACGCCTGCTCGGTGTCGGGCAGCAGCATCATGATCAGGTCGGCCTCCGCCGCGGCCTCCGCCACGGACAGGACCCGCAGCCCCGCCTCTTCGGCCTTGGCCTTGGACTTCGACCCGTCGCGCAACCCGACCCGGACGTCCACACCCGACTCGGCCAGGTTGAGCGCGTGGGCGTGGCCCTGGGACCCGTAGCCGATGACGGCCACCTTGCGGCCTTGGATCAGGCTCGCGTCGGCGTCGGACTCGTAGTACAGCTTGGCCATCTCAGCCTGCCTCTCCCTGGGGGTCGCTGCGGTGGATCAGGTCGGTGTCGCAGCCGGCACCGGCGACAGCTTAGGCAGGGCGACCAGGCCCGTCCGCTGGAGCTCGGTGATGCCGAAGGGTCTGAGGAGGTCCTCGAAATCGTCGACGCGGCTGGGCGTGCCCGCCAACATGACGGTCACGCGGTCGCCGCCCTCGTCGACGATCGTGCCTTGGAACTCACCCACCAGCGCCACCAGGTCGCCGTGCTCGGCGGCTCCGGGCCCCACTCCGACGGTGACCAGGAGCATCTCCCGCTCCACGGCCTCCTCGGGGGCGAGCTCGGTGATCGAGACGACGTTCACGAGCTTGTCGAGCTGCTTCATGATCTGCTCGAGGGGGGCGGACTCCACGTCCACCACGATGGTGATCCGGCTGAACCGGTCGTCGTCGGTCGGAGCCACCGCCAACGAGAAGATATTGAACCCGCGCCGGCTGAAGAGCGAGGCGACTCGGGCGAGGACTCCGGCTTTGTTCTCGACCATCGCCGTCACGATGTGATGGCGTGGCGCGCCGAGACCGGCCATGTGGCTGCCGGGGACGTGACCGCCTGCGGGAGGGGGGGCGGGCGGGGTCATCGTCCCCCCTCGCCGGCCGACGGGCCCACGATGATGTCGTCGTTGGAGGAGCCGGCGGGGACCATGGGATAGACCTTCTCGAAGGCGTCGGTCCGGAAGTCGATGACCACGGGACGGTCGTCGATCCCGTTCGCCTTCTCGATGGCGGGGGCGACCTCCTCGGCGGACTCCACCTTGAGCCCGACGCACCCCATGGCCTCGGCCCACTTGACGTAGTCCGGAAGGTCCGGCGACAGGTAGACCTCGGAGTACCGCTCCTCGTAGAAGAGCTCCTGCCACTGGCGGACCATGCCCAGATAGGCGTTGTTCAAGATGGCCACCTTGATGGGGATGCGCTCGGCCGAAGCGGTGACGAGCTCCTGGGCGGTCATCTGGAAACAGCCGTCGCCGTCGATGGCCCAGACCATCTTGTCGGGCCTACCGACTTTGGCCCCGACGGCGGCGGGCACGGCGAAGCCCATGGTGCCCGCGCCGCCGGAGTTCACCCACGTGTAGGGGTTGTCGAACTTCCAGTACTGCGAGGCCCACATCTGGTGCTGGCCCACCCCCGCCACGACGATGGTGTCGTCGGGCGTGGCGTCGCGCAGGGTCTCGACCACGAACTGGGGCTTGAGCGCGCCGCCGTCCTCCTGGTCATAGGCGAGGGGGAATTCCTTCTGCCAGGCGCGGACCTGGCCGATCCACGGTGCGATGTCGGGCCGACCACCGGCCATCGAGTCGCGACTCACCGACGAGCCCGAGTCAGGGCCCAACCCCAGAGACTCGAGCGCCCGGAGCATCTCCTCGATCACCACCCGACAGTCACCGGCGACGGCGACGTCGGGACGGCGGACCTTGCCGAGCTCGGCGGCGTCGATGTCGACGTGGATGATCTTGGCGTCGGGCGCGAAGGCGCTGATCTTGCCGGTGACGCGGTCGTCGAAGCGGCTGCCGAGGGCGATGAGGAGGTCGGCGCGCTGCATGGCGGTGACGGCGGTGTAGTTGCCGTGCATACCGGGCATGCCCAGACACAGGGGATGGCGGTCGGGAAACGCACCGCGGGCCATGAGGGTCGTGACGACGGGGATGCCGGTTCGCTCCGCCAGCTCGCGCAGCGCCTCGGCGGCGCGGGCTTTGAGGATCCCGCCCCCGGCATAGATCACGGGACGCTCCGCACCCAGAATCAGCTCGGCGGCCCGGCGGATGGCGACGGGGTCGCCCTCGGTCTGGGGCTTGTAGCCGGGCAGGTCGAGGTCGTCGATCGACGAGGGCCAGTACCAGTCCATCATGGCGTTGGAGACGTCCTTCGGGACGTCGACGAGCACGGGGCCGGGGCGCCCCGTCGTGGCGACATGGAAGGCCTCGGCCACCACTCTCGGCAGGTCCTGGGCGTCGGTGACGAGCCAGTTGTGCTTGGTGATGTCCATCGTCACGCCGGTGATGGGGCACTCCTGGAAGGCGTCGGTGCCGATGGCGGTGGTGGGCACCTGGCCCGTGATCACGACGATGGGGATCGAGTCCATCATGGCGTCGGCGAGCGGCGTGACGATGTTGGTGGCACCGGGCCCGCTCGTGACCATGGCCACGCCCGGTCTTCCGGTGACATGGGCATAGCCCTCGGCCATGTGCCCCGCCCCCTGCTCGTGGCGGACCAGGACATGGCGGATCGAGGAATCGAGGATGGGGTCGTAGACGGGCAGGATCGCACCGCCGGGGAGGCCGAAGATGACCTCCACGTGCTGCATCTCGAGGCTCTTGATGAGGGCCTGGGCCCCTGTCAGTCGCATGGTGTTCTCTTTCATCGGGATGGGGACCTCGCTGGTGGAGTGGCCGGGT
Source organism: Acidimicrobiales bacterium (assembly GCA_017882995.1). Taxonomy (GTDB): domain Bacteria; phylum Actinomycetota; class Acidimicrobiia; order Acidimicrobiales; family UBA8190; genus Chersky-840. Next base: position 3,084 of record JADGOL010000150.1, read on the forward strand.
CGGTGATGGTGCCTGCGCCGGTGGAGCAGGTCGGGGCGTCCGGGGGAACCGTGGCCGGAAAATGAAACGACCTCCCCGGGGGGAGGTCGCAAGGCGCACGGAACCGCGGTCGCGGCGACGTGCGCTACCGGAGAACTACGAGAAGGCGGTCGGTCGTAAAGGTCTCTCCGGTCATGGTCCGGACAGTCTGGCACGCGTCGCGGCGCGCGGCAACCCCCCGGGCCGGTTTGGGAGACGGTGTCGGAATGGGCAGCCGAGACCGACCCCCGTAGGGTTGTCCGCCATGGACGAGCTCACCGCCCGTCGCGCCAGGTCGTTCGGGCCGGTCGCCGCCACCTACGACCGGGTCCGGCCCGGGTATCCCCCCGACGGCGTGTCGTGGCTCTTGGAGGAGGCCGCCGCGGCGGGCATCGCCCGGACCGGGCGGCGGCGGGTCCTCGATCTCGGGGCGGGGACGGGCGCGCTCACGAGGGATCTCGTGGCGAGGGGGCTCGACGTGGTGGCGATCGAGCCCGATCCCCACATGCGGGCCGTCTTGGAGGCGCGGGTCCCCCGGGCCGACGTCCGGGCCGGGAGCGCAGAGGACCTCCCCGTCGACGACGGGGAGATCGACGTCGTGATCGGCGCGCAGATGTGGCACTGGGTCGACGTGGACCGGGCCACGGCCGAGGTGGCCCGGGTGCTCCGGCCGGGTGGGACCCTCGGATTGTTGTGGAACCTGCGAGACGAGCGGGTGGAGTGGATGGCGGAGCTGGGGTCGGTGTTCGGCGGGGACGACGTCCATTACCGGCGGGCCGCCGATGTCTCGCTGCCGGCCGGCGCGCCGTTCACCGCCACCGCGGCCCGTGACTTCCGGTGGTCCCAGGAGCTCGCCCCCACCGACATCGTGGACCTGGTGGCGACGCGGAGTCAGGTCCAGGTCATGGCCGACACCGAGCGCTCCGAGGTGTTGGCCCGCGTCGGCGACTTCGTCGCCAGTCACCCCGCCGTGGCGGGGCGCGGTCGGATCGTCGTTCCCTACGTCACGAGCTGCTGGCGCGCCACCCGGATCTGAGAACCCGGCCTCGGAGCTCGGAGACCTGACCGAGGCCCGGGCTCAGGGCTCGGTCACTGCTCCCCGCTCGGCGCCGGTGACGAGTCGGGCGAACTTGGCGAGGACACCGGTGGTGTAGCGGGGCTCGGGCAGCTTCCACTGGGCGCGCCGGCGGGCCAACTCGGCGTCGTCGACCATGAGGTCGATGGTCTTGGTGGTGACGTCGATCACGATCCGGTCGCCGTCGGCGACGAAGGCGATGGGCCCACCGTCGACGGCTTCGGGCGCGACATGGCCCACACAGAACCCGTGGGTGCCGCCCGAGAACCGCCCGTCGGTCACCAGCGCGCAGTCACCGCCTCGGCCCGCGCCTTTCATGGCCCCGGTCACGGCCAGCATCTCGCGCATGCCAGGGCCACCCTTGGGCCCTTCGTAGCGGATGACGACGACGGTGCCGGGCTCGATCTTCCCGGCCAGGATGGTCTCGAGCGCACCCTGCTCCCCGTCGAAGACCCTTGCCGTGCCGTCGAAGCGGGCCGTGTCGATCCCCGCCACCTTCACCACGCCCCCGTTGGGCGCCATCGATCCCCGCAGGACGGCGATGCCGCCGTCGGCGTGGATGGGTTTGGCCAGCGGGTGGATGACCTTGCCGTCGGGGGCGGGTGGGTCGAGGGCGGCGAGGTTCTCCGCCACCGTCCGTCCCGTCACCGTGATGCAGTCTCCGTGGAGGAGACCGGCGTCGAGCAATTCCCGCATCACGACCGGGACGCCCCCCACGCGGTCCACGTCCACCATGTGGTACTTGCCATGGGGCTTGGTGTCGGCGATGTGGGGCACCTTGGCCGCCACCCGGTTGAAGTCGTCGAGGGTCAGCTCGACCCGGGCCTCGTTGGCGATGGCGAGGAGGTGGAGGACGGCGTTGGTCGACCCGCCGAGCGCCATCACCACGGCGATGGCGTTCTCGAAGGCGGGCTTGGTCATGATGTCTCGGGGTCGGATGTCCCGGGCGAGGAGCTCGATGACGGCGCGCCCGGACTCGAAGGCGAAGTCCTGGCGGCGGGGATCGACGGCCGACGGCGCCGCGGAGCCCGGGAGCGACATCCCGATGGCCTCGCCCACCGACGCCATGGTGTTGGCGGTGAACATCCCCGCGCACGATCCCGCCGTGGGACAGGCGTAATGCTCGATGAGCGAGAGCTCCTCGTCGGAGAGCGACCCCGTGGCGTGGGCGCCGACGGCCTCGAAGACGCTCACGATGTCGAGGGACTCGTCGTCGGGCCGGCCCGGGATCTTGCCGGGCAGGATCGACCCGCCGTAGAGGAAGACCGCAGGCAGGTTCACGCGCGCCGCGGCCATGAGCATGCCCGGCAGCGACTTGTCGCACCCCGCGAAGGTGAGAAGACCGTCGAATCGCTCGGCGTGCATCACCGTCTCGATGGAATCCGCGATGACCTCGCGCGACACCAGTGAGGCCCGCATGCCCTCATGGCCCATGGAGATCCCGTCGGAGACGGCGATGGTGACGAACTCGATGGGGAACCCCCCGGCCACCCGGACGCCGTCCTTGGAGCGCTTGGCGAGGCGGTCGAGCGGCATGTTGCAGGGGGTGACCTCGTTCCACGAAGACGCCACTCCCACCTGGGGCTTGGTCCAGTCGTCGTCGGTCATGCCGATGGCGCGCAGCATGGCCCGGGCCGGCGCCCGCTCGAACCCATCGGTGACTTCGTGGCTGCGGGGCTTCATTTGACTCGCCATGGCGCGAGCCTATGCCGAGCGCCTATCGGGGGCGCCGTGCCACCGAGGCGCG
>JADGOL010000151.1 GCA_017882995.1 Acidimicrobiales bacterium
CCTCGGTGGAACGCCTGGCGCGATGGGCCCGTGACAACCAGTGCTCGTTCGTCGACGCGCTCGAGCACGCGGCCGAGGCGGGAGTGACCGGAAAGGCGGTCAAGGGAGCTGCCGAGTTCCGGGGACTTCTCGACGAACTCCGCCAGATGGTCGAGCGGGGGGCGGGGCCCGGTGCGATCCTCGAGACCGTCGCCGAGCGCACCGGCTATCGCGCCGCCCTCGAGGCGGAGGACACCATCGAGGCGCACAGCCGTATGGAGAACATCGCCGAGTTGGCGGGAGCGGCGGGCGAGTACGACAGCCTCGACGAGTTCCTGGAATCGGTGGCCCTCGTCTCTGACAGCGACGAGCTCGACGCGGCCGATCGTCGTGTGTCGCTCATGACCCTGCACACCGCCAAGGGCCTGGAGTTCCCTGCCGTGTTCCTGGTGGGCCTCGAGGACGGGGTCTTCCCGCACATGCGCGCCCTCGAGGACCCGCTCCAGCTCGAGGAGGAACGTCGTCTCTGCTACGTCGGCATCACCCGGGCCCGGCGGCAGCTCTACCTGACCCACGCCTGGAGCCGGACGTTGTGGGGATCGACCAGCCACGCCATCCCCAGTCGGTTCCTGTCCGAGCTTCCCGGCGATCTGGTCCGCGACGTGGGCTCGTCGTGGACCAAGCGTCCTGACCCGCTGCGAGCCGTGTCCTGGTCGCGCCGGCGCGCTGCGAGGACCGAGGACCACGCTGACGACTGGGAGGGGGTCGACGAATCGACCGTCGGCGACGCCGAGCACGGCGTACCGGACGCCACCGACGAGTGGGCGCAGGACTTCCACGACCCCGACCCGTGGGGCGACTCCGAGCCCGGCCCCCCGGCACGCTCGGTCCCCCCCGTGCGGCGACCGGCCCCCCGCTCGGCCGCCCCCGGCACACGCGCGTCCGGACGCAAAAGCCGGCTGCCGAAGATGGCGGAGTGGCGCAACGGCACGACTCCGAGGTAGTGACCGCGCACCGCGATCGACCTGAGAGCGGCGTCACCGCCAGTCCACGCGACTGGGACGCGGCCACCTACGACCGCATCTCCGACCCCATGACGCGCTGGGGTGCAGAGGTGCTCGGCCGCCTGGTGCTGCACGGCGACGAGACCGTCCTCGACGCCGGGGCCGGGAGTGGCCGCGTCACCGAGATGTTGCTGGAGCGTCTGCCCACGGGCCGGGTCGTGGCGCTCGACGCCACACCCTCGATGCTGGCCGAGGCCCGCAGGCGTCTGGCCCGATTTGGCGCCCAGGTGGCCTTCGTCGAGAGCGACCTCCTCGAGCTGTCGCCGGCCCGCCTCGGGACCGACGCCCCGGTCGACGCCGTGTTGTCGACGGCCACCTTCCACTGGGTGCTCGACCACGACCGCCTCTTCGCCAATCTGGCCGGGGTGATGCGCCCCGGCGCGATGTTGGCGGCCCAATGCGGTGCCGCCGGCAACATCGCCGGCCTGATCGAGGCGGTGCGGTCCACCGGGTTCGAACGCGCCGGCCGGTGGCTCTATGCCACACCGCAAGACACCCACGTCCGGCTCGAGCGGGCGGGCTTCGACGAAGTCGAGGTGTGGACCCACCCCGAGCCCACGCCCCTGGCGTCAGGCGAAGAGCTCGAGACCTACCTCGAGACCGTGTGTCTGCGCACCCACGTGGCCGGGATGTCTTCGACGGAACGGGCCCGGTTCCTGAGCGAGGTGGCCGCGGCCATGCCCGAGCCCGTCATCGACTACGTGCGCCTCAACATCAGCGCCCGACGCCGCTCCTGACCGGCGCGACCGGGCTCAGCCCGGGAGCCGGCGCCAGAGTGCGGCGGGCAACAGTCGGAGCACCGCGAACACGAACCGCAACGGGCGAGGCGACCAGACGACCGGTGTCGACCGCTCCATGCCCGCCACGACGTCGGCCGCCACGGCCTCGGGCGTGGTGGCGAAGGGCGCGGGGTCGAGCCCCTCGGTCATGCGGGTGGCCACCCAGCCGGGGCGGACGATCATGAGCGCCGCGCCCGAACCTCGCAAGGCCTCGGCCATCCCCAACGCGAACCCGTCGAGCCCGGCCTTGGAGGCTCCGTAGACATAGTTCGCCCGGCGCACGCGTACCCCGGCCACCGACGAGAGCACGACCATGCGGCCATGGCCCTGGCGGCGGAGGACCGTCGCGAACGCCGTCATGACCGCGGCGGTGCCGGTGAAGTTCGTGGCGAGCACACGGGCCACGGCCTCGGGGTCGGACTCGTCGCGGGCCTGATCGCCGAGCACTCCGGCCGCCACGAGCACGAGGTCCACCTGACCCAGTCGTGTCGAGGAGTCCCGGACGACGGCCGGGAGCTGATCGGTGTCGGTGACGTCGAACGTGATCGTGTCGACTTCGACCGTCCCCAGCGCCTGGAGCTCCTTGGCCGCCGCCGCCAGCCCGAGCTCGTCGCGCCCGACGAGGACGATGCGGCGAAGACGGCGCGCCACCAACGTGCGCAGCACCGCCCGGGCGATGTCGGAGGTGCCTCCCACGACCACCGCGGTCTGGGGCATTCCCATGGCATCGTTCATCGGGGAGCTCTCCTCTGGCCGCGGCTCATCGGGCGCCGGCTGTGGTTTGGGTCATGAGGTCGCCTTCTCCTGGGCCTCGGGCTTGGTCCGGCCCCGGGCCGGTCGGGATGCTCGGCGGGGTCGAGGAGTCGACACCAGGCCGAGACGGCGGGAGAGATCGGAGACGAACAGACCGGTGGGATCGACCCGGTCGCGCGTGGCGCGCCACTCGGCCAGGCGCGGGTACATGGTCTCGAGCAGCTCGGGTCGCAGCCGGGAATCCTTGGCGAGATAGACGCGGCCGCCGGCACCGGCGACGGTCTCGTCGAGAGCGTCGAGGAGCGGTCCGGTCGAGAGCGGCCCCACGGGGAGGTCGAAGGCGAGTGTCCACCCCGCCACCGGGAACGAGAGCGGTCCGGGGTCTGCGGGCCCGAACCGCTTCAGCACGGTCACGAACGACGCCATGCGCCCCTGGCTCAGGCGGGTGAGCACGTCGCGCAACGCGTCTTCTGCGCCGAAGGGGACGACGAACTGGTACTGGACGAATCCTCTTGCGCCGTACATGCGATTCCAGGACCCGATGCCGTCGAGGGGGTGGAAGTAGGTCGCCATCGTCTGGAGCTGACCCGCGCGAGATCGCGGGGCCTTGCGGAACCACAGCTCGTTGAAGGCCGCCACGGTCATCGGGTTGAGCAGGCCCGAGGGCGGTGTCACCGGCACCTGGGCGCGCACGACAGGGTCGAAGCGAAGCGCGTCGGCGCGCCGGGCGGGGGGGAGGTCCTCGAGCCGGGCGTGGTCGGCTCGGGTGAGCACGGCCCGGCCCATCTTCGGCCCCCGGGCCAGACAGTCGATCCACGCCACCGAGTACCGGTACTCGCCGTCGCGCTCGATCATTCGGGTCAGGCAGTCGTCGAGATTCCGGGCCCGCTCGGTGTCGACCCGCATGGTGGCGGTCTCGACGCGCAGCATCTGCACGGTGGCGTCGACCACGATCCCGGTCAGGCCCATGCCGCCGGCAGTGGCCCAGAACAGTTCGGGGTCGTGCTCGGGCGAGACCTCCACGCGCCCTGACGGCGTGGCGAGCGACAGACGCGTGACGTAGGAGCAGAACGAGCCGTCGCGGTGGTGGTTCTTGCCGTGGATGTCCGCCGCGATGGCCCCTCCGACGGTGACGTGGCGCGTCCCGGGGGTCACCGGGACGAACCACCCCCGAGGGACGAAGGCGCGCATGAGGGCGTCGATGCTCATCCCCGCACCCACCCGGACCACTCCGGTTTCGAGGTCGGCGTCGAGCACACTGTCGAGACCGGTGATGTCGATCACGACACCCCCGGCACACTGCGCCGCATCGCCGTACGAACGGCCCAGACCGCGGGCCACGACACTGCGCTTGCTGCGGAGGGCGCCCGACACGACCGCGTCGAGCTCCTCCCCACTGCGGACCTCGGTGACGTCGCACGCGCTGGGCGCGGTGCGACCCCAGCCCGTCAGGGCGCGGTGGGCGCGGGGCGGGACATGCGGAGTCGTGCCGTTGCTCTTCACGAGTAGATCCCGACCGCGACCAGGGCCACCCACACGAGGCCGAGCAATTGCAGCATGCGGTCTTGCAGGGCCATCTCTTCGGGAGCACCGCCGTGGCCGCGGGCGAAGCGCAGCTCCACGTGCAAGATGGCGATCACGAACGGGACGATCGACAACTCGAACCAGATGGGGTGGTGGCCGCGGCCTCCCTGGACCGAACGCTCGAAGGCCCAGAGGCAGTAGGCGCTGACGGTGACCGCGGCCGCCAGCAGGCGTACCGAGCGCAGAAATGCCTCGGGGTACGCACTCAGGGTGGGACGGTGCGCCCCCTGGAGCTCTCCCAACTCGACCTGCTCGGCGCTGCGCTTGCCCGTCACGATGAGCAGCGACCCGAACGAGGACACGATGATGAACCAGTCCGAAAGCGGTACTCCGGTGGCGACGCCGCCGGCGATGGCCCGGAGCACGAACCCCGTCGACACGCAGGCCAGGTCGACCACGGGCTCGTGTTTGAGCCGCACCGAGTAGGCGGTCGTGACCGCCACGTAGATGGCGATGACCAGAGCCAGGTGGCTGCCGGCCAGCCACCACGCCAGGCCGATCGAGGCGGCCATGAGCACCGACCCCACGACAGAGGCGAGCGGAGGAGGCACGACACCCGCCGCCACCGGGCGCAGGCGCTTGACGGGATGGTGCCGGTCGGCTGCCACGTCGAGGGCGTCGTTGATGAAGTAGGTGCCCGAGGCGGCCAGGCAGAAGACCCCGAAGGCGCCCGCCGCGTGGGCGGCCACGGTGCCGTGCGAGAGCACGCCGGCGGCGGCGGGAGCGGCGAAGACGAGGAGGTTCTTGACCCAGTGGCGCGGCCTGGCGATGCGCAGTAACCCCGACCACCGCGTCGAGGATGCCGACCCGGGACCGGACGGTTCTGGTTGGCCTTCCCGCTGGCTGGTGACGGCGCGGACCATAGGTTGTCGGGCCAACGGGCCGAGAGCGCATGGGCTGCCACCCGCTTGTGGCCGAACCCGACGCTACCATGCGCCTTCGGCCTATCCTCGGCCGTTTCCGCCGTCTGGCGCCCACTCAGGCCCAGGTGCCTACACTCGGTGCCCGATGAAGCGTCCTTACCGCGTCGTCGTGGCCAAGCCCGGGCTCGACGGCCACGACCGAGGTGCCAAGGTCATCGCCCGCGCCTTTCGAGATGCCGGCTTCGAGGTGATCTACACCGGGCTCCACCAGACGCCCGAGCAGGTGGTCCAGGCCGTCGTCCAAGAAGACGCCGACGCGGTGGGACTGTCGCTGCTGTCGGGTGCGCATCTCACCCTCGTCCCTCGTGTCATCGACGGGCTTCGCGACCAGGGCCTCGACGACGTGCTCGTGATCGTCGGAGGGATCATTCCCGAGGGCGACATCCCCGCACTCAAGGAGCTCGGCGTCGCCGCGGTGTTCACGCCCGGGGCTTCGCTCGACACCATGGTGCACTGGCTGGCTGACGCCCTCGACGGGCGTGAGGAGGCCACCGCCGGGAGCTGAGCCACCACGGGAACAGTGACGCAGCGGAGGGGCGCCAGCCACGAAGGCGGCGGAGAGGAGCAAGGAGCACCGGTGGATCTCTACGAGTACCAGGGCAAGCAGTACTTCGCCCGCTACGGCATCCCCACGTCGCCCGGCGGTGTGGCCGACACGGTGGACCAGGCCGTGACCCAGGCCGACGCGGCGGGCTATCCGGTCGTGGTGAAGGCCCAGGTGAAGGTGGGCGGCCGCGGCAAGGCCGGGGGCATCAAATTGGCCAA
>JADGOL010000152.1 GCA_017882995.1 Acidimicrobiales bacterium
CAGGATCCTCGACTCCGAGCTGGGCCCAGGCTCCTACGTGCACATCCCGAGCGGAGTGGAACACGATATCGACGCCTCGACCAGCGGCGGGTGCACCGTGTTGTACCTGTACCTCAACCCCACCGGCTGACGCCACCCGCGATGATGGCGTTCGGCGTCAGAGCCCTCCATGACGAGCAACCGGAGCGCTTCCTTCTCGAACTTCACGGGTTCCTAGACGCGCTCTGAGCGCTTCGGAGGCGTGCGGCGCTCGAGGAAGTCGGCAGGGAGCGTCGGGCGGAAGCGCTGACTAACTAACCTCCCCCTCATGACTCGACGAAGCGATGTCGAGTTTTCGTCTTTGGGGGTTACCCTTCGAGGTTGGCTCTATGAGACCGTTGGACAACGTTCACCGGGAATCGTGATGGCGCACGGCCTGTCAGCGGTCAAGGAGATGTTCCTTGACGACTACGCCGCCGCCTTTGCTGAAGCAGGATTCACGACGCTCGCCTATGACCACTTTGGCTTCGGAGCGGGCGCGGCTTCAGCAGCAGGGTTACCCGCGACGCGATCTCCTGGCTGGCAGCAGTCCCGGGCGTTGACCCGGCCAGGATTGGCATCTGGGGATCTAGCTTCTCGGGAGGTCACGTTGTCACCCTCTGTGCCGAGGATCTTCCGATCGCCGCCGGAGTTGCCCAGGTCCCCTTCCTTGCCGAAGGTGGGCCAGAGCCGCCGGCAGGAGTACTCAACGCCATCGGCGAGCGTGCTGCCGATCCCCGGGCAACGGTGCCAGCCACCACCGACGAGGCCGACGGCGTGGGAGTGATGTACCTCGATGGCTCCCATGCATTCTTCACTGCCACCGCGCAGAAGCGAGCACCGGCTTGGCGCAACGAACTGCTCGTCGCGGGCTTTCTAGAAGCCGCCGACTGGCGGCCTTTCGATGACCTGGCGCGATCCAAGGTCCCTTTGCTCGTCATCGCCGCGCTCGGTGACATGTTGACCCCTCCCGGGCCGCTCCTCGCCATGGAGCCGAAGCCACCCCACGTCGAGGTCGTCGAAATCCCTGGCAATCATTTTGAGCCCTACGAGGCAGGTTTCGAGGCAAGCAGCGGCGCGGCCGTCAACTTCTTTCAGCGTCACCTTGGCGGCTGACGAAGAGGCCGAATACCGACGCGGTGTATCTGTGAGGTCCGGGCCGGCTCGTTCTGGGAGCCCCGCTCGGTATTTCTGGGTCTGAGCAATACAGCGTGGCTTCGGTCATCCCGTACGGGCTCAGCTTCTGTGGCTGGTCCCTGTCGGACGAAAGTCCGGCTGAACACCTCCGGATGGGATTCTCGGCACCCACACGCGTGCTTTGTCCTCGCGGCCCACCCGGCGCGATCGGGACCTTGGTCCCTAACGTCAGGCTCTCCGGAGCGAGCAGGCTTGAGGTCCATGTACCTCGAACTCGACCCGGACCTGACGTCGGAGCAAGGCGAGGTCCGAGTCGCCACCCACGGCTTTGCTTCTGGGGTCCTGCGTCCGGCCGCCGCCCGCCTGGACCGCATGCCTCCCGATGAGGTGGTGGCCGAGAGCTCCCCCCTGTGGGACGTCTTTCGCGCCTGGTACGAGCTCGGGAACCATACGGCGGGCCTCGCTCCCGCGCACGGCGGGACGGGCATCGACGGCCTCACCCGCCACCTCGTCCTCGAGGAGCTCGGATGGGGCAGTGCCGGCCTGGCCGCCGGGCTGGGCGTCGCCGCCATGCCCTTCGAGTTCACCGCCATGCTGGCTGAGATGACCGGCAACCACCGGCTGCTCGACGAGGTCGTAGCCCCCTTCGTGGCCGATCGAGACGCCCGCTTCATCGGTTGTTGGGCGATCACCGAACCCTCCCACGGCTCGGACGCGCTCGAGGTGGGCACCGACGCCTTCACCCGGGCCAGAGCGGCTGGGTCGTGTCGGGCGGTGGCCGACGGCGACGAGTGGGTCATCACGGGCGAGAAGGCGGCCTGGGTATCGAACGGCACCATCGCCACCCATGCCCTGTTGTTCTGCACGGTGGCGCCGTCGTCGGGGCCGGCCGGCGGGGGCGTGGCCATGATCCCGCTCGACCGCCTTGGAATAGAGCGCGGCCCGGCGCTCGACAAGCTCGGCCAGCGAGACCTCAACCAGGGGGGGATCCGCTTCGACGGGGCCCGGATCCCCGCCGACTACCTGCTGGTGGGCCCCGACCAGTACCCGCTGGTGCTGTCCACGGTCCTTTCCCTGGCCAACGCCGGTATGGGAGCCATCTTCACCGGCCTGGCACGCGCCGCGCTGGAAGACGCCCTTGCCTACGCCAAGGTCCGCACCCAGGGCGGCCACCCCATCGGTGAGCACCAGCTGGTGCAAGGAAAGCTTTTCGCCATGTTCGCCGCCGTCGAGCAGGCCCGGTCCCTGTCACGTGCCGCGCTCGTCCACAACAGCCAGACGTTCCCCCCGGACCTGGCGTACTCGATCGCGTCGAAGGTGACCTGCACGCAAAGGGCGTTCGAGGTGGCCAGCGAGGCCCTGCAGGTGCTCGGCGGGATCGGCCTGTCGCGGGAGCTTCCCGTCGAAAAGTACTTCCGCGATGCCCGGGCCTCGCTGATCGAGGACGGGGTCAACGAGTTCCTGGGCCTGCAGGCGGCTCGTTCGATCCTCGAGAGGTACTCGCTTGACGAGCCCTGAACGAACGCGCCGCCGGCCGTTCGCCCGTCACGACGCGTCACTCGAGTCCAGGCGACGGTCAGCGAATCAGCTGAGGTCTTCGCCCGCCGGCAAGACGCTGTCCACCACGGTGGCGAGCATGGTGATCGCAGTCAGGTCTCCGACGACGCCGGCCGCTTCGCCGGCGGCCCGGAGCGAACCCGTCCCCGTGCTCGCCTCGTGGGTGACGATGTCGAGGAAGACCTGGGTGAGGCGATCGACGTCGGGCTCCTTGGCGGCGGCCCCGGGGATCAGCTTGCGGTTGTAGAGCGGGAGTGCCCCGAGCGCTGCGAAGGTGGTCGGGTCGACATGCTCCTCGATCGTCCCGTTGAGCGACAGCAGCTCGACGCCACCGCGGACGAGGCGAGCGCGGACCTCGTCCCCGTCCTGCTCGACCTCGATGTGGGCCAGCTTCTTCGGGAAGCCCCAGATCTCTCGGCCCGCACACAGGGCGGCATCCGCGTCGACGTAGATGAGGGGGCAGAACATCCCCGGCGCTCCCTGTCGATCGGCGCCGACCAGCACCACCACTTCGCGGTAGGGGCCGATGGTGGTGTCGGGATAGTCGGCGAACACCACGGCTCGCGACGGTGACTCGGGGAGATCCAGGCCGGCGGGAAGGACATCGCGGGGGGCCGCACCCTCGAGGAGGCAGGTGACCATGCGCGCTCGGCGGTACTCGTAGGGCGGGCTCGGATACAGCGGCGCGAGCGACGGTGATCCATCCATGACGTGTACCTCCTACGTTCGGATACGAGCATCCTTCGCGTGGCCGGGGGCCGGATAGGGCCTTTCGTCCCAAGCGACCGATGCCTGGCGTGGCGGTACGGCCCCACGCTGGGGCTTCGGACCCTTGCCTGTCGATGCGGCGTCCCGAGGCAGCCGCTGATCGGGGGCGGTGTAGCTCGGGATCTAGAAGTATCGCTGCGGCACTGTCTGACTCCGCTAGGTGGTGAGGGTTGCAGCCCGAAGGTCGCGCGTCGATCTCGGGTCACGAGCAATCGGCCAGGATGGCACGCATCTCCGGGAGGAGACGAGTGTGTGGGGTGCCGGGGTGTCGCCGTCTGGTGAGTCAAGATCACACGATGCCCGACCCGATAGCGCTCGGCCGATCCGTGGTCGTGGGACCCGGCGACGCCACGCCGGGCGAATGGTCGTCGTGCGAGCGGATTCGGGTTGCCGCCGTGGACCGGACCACCGCTGACGAACTCGGTGCCGCCTGGCGGGAGCGGCGCTCTGTCACCATCGAGCTCACCCCGGGCCTCGGGCTCGATGATCCCCAGGTGCCTCCCGCCGAGGCCGTGACCGGCCGCCAGCCGTGGGAGTGGCCGGTCGATCTGGACCTCGTGGGCGAGCGGTTGCACCACGCCGTGTGGGCCAATTCGGTAGACGCACGCGTCGACACACAACGGCGCCGGTGGCACTGGGCTGACGTCGCATGCGATCTCGGGGCCACGCTCGCCAACGCCGTCGCCGACATCGTGTTGCCAGACGGCACACCCGCCGTCTGCGACGGTGGGCCGCTCGACGCCGCGCTGGTCGAGCGGGTTGGCATGGCGGTGGTCCACCGAATCTCGCTGGAGCACGGGATGCTGCAGCCCCTCGGTCCGAACGATCCAATCGGTGTTCCGCTCGCTGCTGACCAACTCGAGGCCGTGGCCGAGCCCGGCGCCGGAGCCCGGATCATCGCCCCTGCGGGCTCGGGCAAGACGAGGGTGCTCACGGAGCGGGCCCGCCTGCTGCTCCAAGGGTGGGGCCTCCCCCCCGCTGCGCTCGCCTTGGTGGCCTACAACACGCGGGCGGCGAACGAGATGAAGCAGCGCCTGGCCGATGTCGCCGACGTGCGGGTGCGGACGCTCAATGCCCTTGGACTTCGGCTGTGCGGGCGCAGGGCGACGATCGAGGAGGTGGAGGTTCGCCGACTGCTCGGGGGTCTCATCACGTTTTCCAAGCGGGCGGAGACCGATCCCGTCGCCCCGTGGATCGAGGCACTCGGGCGAGTCCGCCTGGGGCTCGCCGACCCGGCCACGGTCGAGGACGAACTCCCCGACGTATCAGACCTCGACCGTGTCGCCCGTGCCTACCGGGCCCAGCTGGCCGAGCAAGAAGTCGTCGACTTCGACGAACAGGTGACTGGCGCCATCGAACGGCTGTTGGGTGATCCGGCCTTCCGCCTGCGCACCCAGCGCTTCGCCCGTGTGCTGCTCGTCGACGAGTTCCAGGACCTCACGCCGGCGCACCTGCTTCTCATCAGGCTGCTCACGGGACCAGCGGGCGCGGTGTTCGGGGTGGGCGATGACGACCAGACCATCTACGGCTACGCCGGTGCCACGCCTCGCTGGCTCGTCGACTTCGGCCACTGGTTTCCGGGCGCAGCCATGCACTCGCTCGAGGTCAACTATCGATGCCCAGCCCCGGTGGTCACGGCGGCGGCGAACCTGTTGACCCGAAACGCCCTCCGGGTCGAGAAGGTGATCCGAGTGGCTCCGGCGACGGGCGCCCCGCCCAATGGCCTCGAAAGCCTGTCGATCCTTTCGGGCGACGACGGCCCAGCGACCCGGGCTTCCAATCGGGTGCGGGACCTTCTCGACGGGGGCGCCACACCTGCCGAGGTGGCGGTCCTGGCGCGGGTCAACGCCTCGCTCGCCCCCGTCCAAGTCCTTCTTCGCAACAGCGGGGTACCGGTCGACGGAGGCGTGAGCCAGCGGTTTCTCCAGCGCGGTGGCGTTCGGGCCGCGCTGGCGTGGCTGACGGTGGCGACGGCCCCCGATGGGGCACTTCCGGGTCCTGTGCTGCGGGAGGTGGCACGGCGCCCCAAGCGAGGCATGAGCGCGTCGCTCCTCGACCTCGTGGGCAATCAGCGCTCCGCCGACGGCCTGGTGGGCCTGGCGGAATGGCTCGAGGGCAAGGGCAGTGCCAGAGAGGCCGACAAAGTGCGAGGCTTGGCCGACGACGTCGCGCGCGTCTGCAAGGCGGCCGAGCGCGGCACGACGGCCGACATCCTGGCCGTGCTGCGATCTCACATCGGCGACGGCGGACTGGACGCGAGTGCGACGGCGCTCGACCAATGGGGCCACGGGGCCAGCGCCGCCCACGGTGACGATCTCGACGCACTGGCCGAACTGTCCGACCTCGAGAGCGATCCGAGCCGCTTTCCGGCGTGGCTCTCGGAACAGTTGAGCGGCCCGGTCGACGTGGGTGGGGTCACGCTGGCATCGATCCATGCCGTGAAGGGCCGAGAGTGGCCGCATGTCGTCGTGCACCACGCCACCGCCGGGCTGTTGCCACACCGACTGGCCGAGGACATCGAAGAGGAGCGGCGGGTGTTCCACGTCGCCTTGACTCGCTGCCGGTCCAGCGCGTCGATTATCCCCGGGTCGCCGCCGTCCCCGTTCCTTCTCGAACTCGACGCACCGGGCGAACCGACTGCGTATGCCACGGAGCCAGGTGTGCCGGCGCCCGGGGCCCGCGAGACCGGCTCTCGGCCGGCACCTCGACGCCGTCAGGCGGAAGTTGGGGCCGAAGTCCTCCTGGGGTCGGTGGGATCGCGCTTCACCTACCGCGGCCACGATCACGAGGTAGTCGAGCTCACTAGAGATGGCGTTCGATCGCTCGTCGGAGGCGGCCCAGCCACCACGATGATCGCGTTCGGTACATCCGTGACCGTCGGGGGCCAGCCGGCCGTGCTCGTCCATCCCCGCTTTGCCGAGGCCCGGGAACGTCTGCGGGCATGGCGAGCCGAGCGGGCCAGAGCCGCGGGCAAGCCGGCGTTCGTCGTGTTCGACGACAAGACCCTGTGGCTCGTCTCCGCCGTCCTGCCGACCACCGAGGCCGGGCTACTAGCGATCAGCGGGATCGGCCCCGTGAAGCTGGAGAGCTATGGCGACGAACTCATCGCGATCGCCGACAATCTGCGGACCAGCTAATGCCGCGACGGGCCAACGTCCGCCCGGAGTCCGCTGACCCGGGGTCCCGCCGAAATAGATCTGGCGCGAATACTGCGCGGGTTGCCTCCGGCCCGGTTACCCGACCCCGAAGCAGTGCTCATGCCAGCCCGCTCCAAGCCGATTCGGGACGCGCGAGGCTCTCCGAGATCACGCCATGCGGCGCGAAGCAGTCACTGAGTGAGCTTTGCCGGTGACCCAGTCCGGCGCGATGGTGAGAGCGTGACGGCCTCGAGCGAAAGACACGCCCGGGGGCAGTCCCTCGGTTCGTCACCACCCCCGCGCCCCCGCCACGGCCAGCCCCGCCACGGATACCGCCTCCAAGGGAAAACGAGTTCCACACGCGGCCGACGAGGTGCTCATCTGGGCACCGCGCAGCACAGCTCGAGCCACTCGCGCTCGGGTCCGCGCCACGCCCGCCGCCCAGGCCGGATCGCCAATCGACGATCGGCGGCCGCGAAGTCCATCGTACTGGCGATGACGGTGGTGGCCTTAACGCTGTCGATCGACTCCTCGGTGGGACAGGACAACGTCCGGGCTCCATTAGATCCCCGGGTCTCGGATCCGGCCCGGATGTCGTCGACGTCACTCACGACCACTTCGACCATATCGGCCGCGCCGGCCTCGACCTCTCCGAGCCCCCCGACGACCTCGAACGCTGCGCCCCCAACTGCGACGGCCGCGAAGCTGCGCCCCAAAGTGACGCCGTCACAGAGCCGGGTAGCCCCCGCTCCGGTGCCACCGGCGCCACCTCACATCATGGTGATCATGATGGAGAACGAGTCGTACAGCGATGTCATCGGGAACGCCTCGCTCCCGTTTCTCAACGGCACCTTGGCCGCTCACTACCTTCTGCTCGAGCAGGCCTACGCCGTCGGCCATCCCAGCCTGCCGAATTACCTCGAGTTGTTGTCAGGTTCGACGTGGGGAACGAGCAGCGACTGTGCACCGGGCCCGGGCTGTGAAGGCAATACGAGCCTGCCAGGCCAGCTCGATAGAGCGGGGATCGGCTGGGCGGGTTACATGGAGAGCATGCCGATGGCCGGATACAGCGGAGGGGATACCGGGGGTCCCGATGGCTATGGCAACGACTTCTACGTTCAACATCACAACCCCTTCGTGTACTTTCCGAGCCTGGCGAGTGAATTGACGGCACACGTCAAGCCGCTGACGAGCATGCTCCCCGATCTCGACAGTGCGAACCCTCCGGCGTTTGTATGGGTTTCGCCCAACATGCTCGATGACATGCACGATGGGCCATCCTCGGTCGGCGACGCGTGGTTGTCACAGCAGATCCCCGCGATCCAGAGCACCCCGTGGTATCGCAAGGGCGGCACAATCGTTCTTACCTGGGACGAGGGTCAGGACTCCGACACCTCAGGCATCGCCGGGGGAAGCGGCGGGCAGGTGGCAGGCGTCGTGATCAGTCAGGCCCTGTACGGGAGCGCCCCCGACACGACGTCGGTCGACACGGCGGGGATTCTCCGCTCGATCGAGCGCGCCTTCGGCCTACCCTTCCTGAACGACGCCGCCGATCCGAGTCACGGCAGCATCAGCGGCTTGTAGGCGATCTCACAAGGTTGTGGGGGCGGCGGCCACGATGTCGGTGACATGGATTCCCAGGGCTGGGAGCGAACCGACGAAGGGTGCATCGCCGAACGTGAAGATCAGTAACGTTCGCCCTGAGGACGACCGAGGAATCGCTCGATCAGTGAAAAGTGGCCCACCGATGGGGAGCGGCGCATTCGGCAGGTCGGCGCAACGGCAGGATCTACTCGCCGGGGCTATGAAGTCGAAGTTTCCACTCGGCATCTGGCTGGGCAGTGGGCACACGGATACGAGGTGGCTGAGGTTCTGCCCGATGGGTAACCGCGTCCGCCGCCGCGGATCACAAGAAGTCCTAGCCGATGTCTTCACGGCCGACGACTTGCGACCCGCTGGCGATCGGTAGGTCGGTCAACACTCGGCCACAAAGCCCTCATGAGGGCCAAATGACAATCGCGTCGAGAACAAACAAACTGGTACTAGCGGGTCGCCGTTCTTGTTCACCTGCCTTGATTCTCCCGAATAGTTGAGA
>JADGOL010000153.1 GCA_017882995.1 Acidimicrobiales bacterium
GATGCGGTCGCGAAAGGTGCGACCCACCGCCCCGTGTCCGAGCATGAGCTCCTTGCGGGCGTCGTAGTCCAGCGCGTACCAGTTGTGATCGGCGCTGCGTCGCTTGGACATCGGGTAGAAACAGAACGCCGCCTTACCCGGCGGTGGAAGCGTCGGGTACAGCCGAGCTTGTTTCATCTCCTCGGGCACACCCTGGGCGTACTCCGAGACCTCGGTCAAAGAGACGTAGGAGCCCGTTGCCTCGAGCCCCGCCCCAACAAGCGCCGACTGCAACGATCGCAGGCGCCACAGGTCGGGACCCAGCGCCATCACGCCGACGTCGGCCTTGTGGCCGAGCATGGCGACGGTCACCACCTGGTCGCCCTCGGCGCGCGCCGTCTTCAGCGCGTCGACGACCGCCTCGGTGTCGAGGTTCGGGCCCACCTTGAGAAACAGGTGCAGGACACCCCAGCCCACCGACGGGGTGAGCGGGTCGCGCGCCGGTCGGCTCGAGGTCGATGCCACGACGCCCAGTGTAGGAAACCGCCAGGGGGCGCCCGATGGGCGCCCCCTGGAGAGACAACACTGCCCGCACGGCGTCGCAACGCCGCTCGAGGCAAAGGCGGGGCGACCTCTAGAAGTCGTCCATCCCGCCGCCCGGCATGGCCGGACCGCCATCTTTTTCCGGCTTGTCCACGATGACCGCTTCGGTGGTGAGGAACAGTGCCGCGATCGAGGCCGCGTTCTGGAGTGCGGAGCGGGTGACCTTCACGGCGTCGATGACGCCCGCCGCGAACAGGTCCTGGTACTCACCGGTCGCCGCGTTGAGACCCTCGGCGGGCTTCTTCAGGTTGCGGACCTTCTCGACCACGACGCCACCTTCGAGACCGGCGTTGACCGCAATCTGCTTCAGCGGCTCCTCGACGGCCCGGGACACCATGCGGCACCCCGTGGCCTCGTCGCCCTCGAGCTTCTCGGCACGGTCGAGGATCTGGGCCTGGGACCGGAGCAGGGCGACCCCACCACCGGGCACCACACCCTCCTCGATGGCCGCCTTGGTCGTCGACACGGCGTCCTCGATGCGGTGCTTCTTCTCTTTGAGCTCGACCTCGGTGGCCGCGCCCACCTTGATGACCGCCACACCACCCGACAGCTTGGCCAGGCGCTCCTGGAGCTTCTCCCGGTCGTAGTCGGAGTCGGTGTTCTCGATCTCGGCCTTGATCTGGTTGATCCGTCCCTTGATCTCGGACTCGTCGCCCGCACCCTCGACGATGGTCGTCTCGTCCTTGGTCACCACGATCTTGCGGGCACGCCCGAGCATGTCGAGCCCGACGTTCTCGAGCTTGAGGCCGACCTCTTCGGTGATGACCTGGCCGCCGGTGAGGATGGCCATGTCCTGGAGCATCGCCTTGCGGCGCTCGCCGAAGCCCGGCGCCTTCACGGCCACGGACTTGAAGGTGCCTCGGATCTTGTTGACCACCAGCGTGGCCAGGGCCTCGCCTTCCACGTCCTCGGAGATGATCACGAGGGCCTTGCCCGTCTGCATCACCTTTTCGAGGACCGGCAACATGTCGCGCACGGCCGAGATCTTGCTGGCCACGAAGAGCAGGCTGGGGTCCTCGAGGACCGCCTCCATGCGCTCGGGGTCGGTGACGAAGTACGGCGAGATGTAGCCCTTGTCGAAGCGCATGCCCTCGACGAGGTCCATCTCCATGCCGAAGGTCTGGGACTCCTCGACGGTGATGACGCCGTCCTTGCCCACCTTGTCGATGGCCTCGGCGATCATCTCGCCGATCTCGCTGTCCGCCGCGGAGATGGCGGCGACCTGGGCGATCTGGGCCTTGGACTCGGTCTCTTTGGCCTGGCTCTTGAGCGACTCGACCGCAGCCTCGACCGCGGCCTCGATGCCACGCTTCAGCGACATCGGGTTGGCTCCGGCGGCCACGTTGCGCAAGCCCTCGTGGACCATGGCCCAGGCCAGCACCGTGGCGGTGGTGGTGCCGTCACCGGCGACGTCGTCGGTCTTCTTGGCGACCTCTTTCACCAGCTCGGCGCCGACCTTCTCCCAGGGGTCCTCGAGGTCGATCTCCTTGGCGATGGAGACCCCGTCGTTGGTGATCGTGGGTGCGCCCCACTTCTTCTCGAGCACGACGTTGCGGCCCTTCGGGCCGAGAGTCACGCGTACGGCGTCGGCGAGCTTGTTCATGCCGTTCTCGAGGGCCCGGCGGGCCTCCTCGTCGAAGGCGATCAGCTTGGGCATGGCGTGGTTTCCTCCGTGGGTTTCTCTACCGGTGTCGTCGGCGGGGCCGGGGAGCGCCGCTCCCGGCGAGCGCCCCGTGCGACAGTTAGCACTCTAGCGCTTCGAGTGCTAAGTGCAAACCCCCGTGGGCAGGGCCCGGTGCCAACCCCGTCGGCTCGGCCGACCCGGCCCGGGAGGGCGACGCTCGGAACCGAAGAGTGTCAGCCGCCGGCCACGGCGGGGACGATCGACAGCGTCTGGCCGTCGGTCACGAGGGTGTCGAGACCGTCGAGGAAGCGCACGTCCTCGTCGGCCAGGAACACGTTCACGAAGCGTCGCAGGGAGCCCGACTCGTCGAAGAGCCGGTCCCCGAACCCCGGATGAGCCGCGTCCAGGGCCTTGAGCACCTCTCCGACCGTGGATCCCTCCACGGCCACCTGGGCCGTTCCCCCCGTGAGGGTGCGCAGCTGGGCGGGGACGCGCACCGTGACGCTCATGGCCGTCCTCCTTCCACCGTGGCGTCGATGGCGACGGCCTCGTGGAAGGCATCGAGCGTGGGGGCGATGGTGGCGGTGGGCCCGGCGCTGTCGACCAGGGCCTCGACGGTCTTGAGACCGTGGCCCGTCACGTAGGCCACGACGCGCTCGTCACGCCGGACGACTCCCTGGGCAGCGAGCTTGGCGAGCGTGGCGATGGTGACACCACCCGCCGTCTCGGCGAAGATCCCTTCGGTCCGCGCCAGCAGGCGGATGCCGTCGAGGATCTCGTCGTCGGTCACCGCCGCGAACGATCCACCGCTCTTGCGCACCGTCTCGAGCGCGTACCACCCGTCGGCGGGGTTCCCGATGGCGAGGGACTTGGCGATGGTGTGCGGCTTGACGGGCCGGATGGCGTCGGTTCCCTCGGCGAAGGCCGTCGCCACCGGCGAGCAACCCTGCGCCTGGGCACCCGACACCCGGACATGGGGCTCGTCGTCGAGCAGGCCCACGGCATGGAGCTCGGCGAAGCCCTTGGCCACCTTGGTGAGCTGGCTGCCCGATCCCACGGGCACGATCACATGGTCCGGAGCCTGCCACCCGAGTTGCTCGGCCACCTCGAAGGCGAGGGTCTTGGATCCCTCGGCGTAGTACGTCCGGACATTCACATTGACGAACGCCCACGAAGGCAGTTCGCTCGTGAGCTCCGCACACAGACGGTTGACGTCGTCGTAGGTGCCCTCGACCGCCACGACGTGTCCGCCGTAGACGGCGGTGGTCACGACCTTGGCCACCTCGAGGTCGCTCGGGATGAACACGACCGACACCATCCCGGCACGGGCCGCGTGGGCGGCCACCGAATTCGCCAGGTTGCCCGTCGACGCACAGGCGGCCACCTTGAACCCGAGCTGGCGCGCCTTGGTCAGCGCCACCGATACCACCCGGTCCTTGAACGAGCCCGTGGGGTTGGCGGTGTCGTTCTTGATCCACAGCTCCCCGAGGCCGAGCTCGGCCGCCAGGCGGTCCGCTCGGACCAGGGGCGTCCAGCCCGTGCCCAGATCGATCGGCTCGGGGTCGGTCACCGGCAACAGGGGCGCGTAGCGCCAGATGGTCTGGGGGCCGGCCGCTATCTGCTCCCGGGTGACCGAGCTCCGCAGAGCCTCGTAGTCGTAGGCGACCTCGAGGGGACCGAAGCAGTAGTCACAGACATGCAGCGCTTCGGCCGGATAGGGCCGCGCACATTCTCGGCAACGAAGCCCGGTGACATAGTCCACAACGCACCTCCGCATCGATCGGGCATTGGCACCTGGCGCCCGTCGGAATGACGGTGTCGCTGGTTGCCGCGGCGTCGCAGGGCCCGTCCCTCAGCCGCTCTGGATGATCCCTCCATGGTGGACGA
>JADGOL010000154.1 GCA_017882995.1 Acidimicrobiales bacterium
TGGACGACCACGTCGTCGAGCCTCCGGACATGTTCGAGGGTCGGGTGCCGGCGCGCTTCGCCGAATTGGCCCCGCGCGTCGACGTGCGCGACGACGGCACCGAGATCTGGCGGTTCGACGGCAAGGAGGCCACCAACATCGGGCTCAACGCCGTGGCGGGCCGTCCCGTCGAGGAGTACGGCATCGAGCCCACCTCCTTCGCCGAGATCCGGTCTGGTTGCTACGACATCCACGACCGGGTGCGCGACATGGACGCCAACGGGGTCATCGCCTCGATGTGCTTCCCGTCGTTCCCGCAGCTGTGCGGCCAGCTCTTCGCCAAGGCTTCGGACCCCGAGCTCGGCCTGGCCGTGCTCCGGGCCTACAACGACTGGCACATCGACACATGGTGCGGGACGTACCCGGGCCGGTTCATCCCCCTGTCGCTGCCGCCCATCTGGGACCCGCTGGCCATGGCCGACGAGGTGCGGCGGGTGGCGGCCAAGGGATGTCACGCCGTGTCGTTCTCGGAGAACCCCTCCAAGCTCAAGCTGCCGAGCTTCCACAGCGACCACTGGGACCCGTTCTGGTCGGCCTGCAGCGACGAGGGCACCCTCGTGTGCCTGCACATCGGGTCGTCGTCGTCGCTGGTGGTGACCGCCCCCGACGCTCCCATCGACGTCCTCATCGGGCTGCAGCCTGTCAACATCGTCCAGGCCGCGGCAGACCTGTTGTGGTCGCCGGTGCTGCGCAAGTTCCCCGACCTCCGGGTGGCGCTGTCGGAGGGAGGGATCGGCTGGGTCCCGTACTTCCTCGACCGAATGGACTGGATCTACACGCGCCACCACGGCTGGACGGGACAGGACTTCGGCAACAAGCTGCCGAGCCAGGTCTTCGCGGAGCAGATCGTCACCTGTTTCATCGACGACCCGGCGGGCATGGAGCTGCGCCATCGAGTCGGCATCGACTCGATGTGCTGGGAGTCGGACTACCCCCACTCGGACTCGACCTGGCCCCAGTCGCCCGAGATGCTCATGAAATCGCTCGACGGCGTCCCCGACGACGACATCGAGAAGTTCACCCACCGAAACGCCATGCGCCACTACCGGTTCGACCCCTTCGTGCACCGCCCCAAGGAGCAGTGCACGGTGGGGGCGTTGCGCGCCCAGGCGCTCGACGTGGACGTGACACCGCGGCCGGGGAACCGGGCCGGCGGACCGAAGATGACCAAGGCCGCCGACCTGACGCGCCACCCCGGGACGAACAGGTAGCCGACGACCCACCGGGTGGGGCGCCGCCCGTCAGCGCATCCACACCTCGCGGATGCTCCCGGCTTCCATGTCCGATGGCCCCCGCCGGCGCTGCTCCCACATCTCGGCACAGCTCTCGGCGCAGAACAGCAGCTCCCGGCCGTCGGCTTCACGGCGGCGGGTCACGGCGGTGGCGTGGGTGAGCGGGATGCGGCAGACCGGGTCGGGCTGGGTGTCGGGCCCGGACTTGGGCAGGCCGATGCGGACCACGTCGATGGGTTGCTCCAGGCCGCGCACCGAGATCTGGTCGGCGGCCTCGACCGTCGCCCAGGGCGGGAGCTCGGACACCACCGACGACACCGCCAACACCTCCTGGCCCACGGCGAGGTCGCACAGCCGGGCCGCCACGTTGACGGCGTGGCCGATGTAGTCGTCCCCTTCGAGGAGGATGACGGTCCCTGTCGTGACCCCGCATTTGATCGTGACCGGTTCCGGGGCCACGTCGATGGCTGTCTTCATCTCCAAGGTGGCGGCCACGAGCGGCATGGTGTCGATGCTCACGAGCATGGCGCCGTCACCGAGCCACTTGGCGATGCGGACGGCGCGGCGCGAGCAGATGTCACGCAGCGCCGCTCGGAAGACCCCGAGCACCGCCACGGCGCGTTCGTCACCCTCGGATTCGGTGAGCGCGGTGAACCCCGACAGGTCGAGAAAGGCGAATGTCCGTCGGACGCGCATGGGCCGATGATCGCACCGGCACCGCCGTCAGAGCGAGCCCAGGCACGCGAGGTGGCAGCGGGCTCTGTGTCTCTGTGTCAGGAGCTGCCGACGCTGAGGTTCCCCCCTGTCAACCCGTCTCCCATGAGCCCGGCATTGCACAGGGCGAGGAAGTTCGCGCCCGGTCGCGTGACGTTCCCGTTGGCCGTGATGACGCTCCCCGCGAAGGCACCGCTTGTGAGCTTGAACTTCACGGTGATGAAGAGCCCGCTCGCCGAGATGCTGACGAGCTTGGTGCTGGCGGAGGTGAAAGTCTCTTCCTGGCCATTGGCGGGCATGTTGGCCCACCACTGGATCTTCCCTTGGTTGGGGCCCCCGAAGGTGGCGGTGGTGATGGCGGCCGGGCACGTCCGGGGGCCGTTGGCGCTGCGGAGCGTGTAGGCGTAGGTCCCGCCGATGACGGGATCACCGGTGTTGCCCGTGCACCCGGTGAACAGTCCCCGCTCCGACACGGAGAGGGGTCCGGTTCCCGCGCTGCTCAGGGCGTGGGAGTACTTCGCTTGGGTGACGTGGGTGGAGCACGTGATCGAACCGCCCGGAGCTTGACCGAGCGGATGCCCCGTGGCCGGTCCCTGCCACACGGCAACCGCCGCGACGACACTGCCGATGACGACGACTGCACCCACGATCCGTCGAACCATGATGACCCCCAATGCGGCCCGTGCTCGTGGAGCGCGACGCCAGCCCGTGGGCGACGCGTCGATCGAGCCGCCGGCGGGTCACGCTAACGCGGCGTCCCGTTCCCTGCTCTCAGCGGTCGTGCTCCTCGGTCTCGATGTCGGCCACCTCGGCCAGGCGGGCCACGTGACGGCCCCCCTCGAAGTCGGTGGAGAAGAAGACGTCGACGATGGCGAGCGTCAGGTCGGGGCCCAAGATGCGCGCTCCCAACGAGAGCACGTTGGCGTCGTTGTGGAGCCGGGCCAGGCGGGCCGTCGTCTCGTCGTGACAGAGCGCGGCCCGTGCTCCGCGCACCTTGTTGGCGGCGATGTTCTCGCCCTGGCCGCTACCGCCGAGGACGATGGCGCGATCCGCGGCGCCGCTTACCACGGCACGCGCCGCGGTGGCGCAGAACCAGGGGTAGTCCACGGGGTCGTCGGAGAAGGTGCCGATGTCGTCGACTTCGAACCCCTTGGCCCGGAGGTGGGCCGCCACCAATTGCTTGAGGTGGAAGCCGGCATGGTCACACCCGAGGACGACGCGCATGGGGCGACAGCCAAACACCGACGGCGGGCGATGGCAACCGGGAGCCCCGGCGGCTCCTGGACTAGACCTGTCCCATGGTCCCCGCCTCCCCCGACGACCCCGAGGGCCGGTGTGCCTGGGCGATGAGCAGCCCCGAGATGCGGGCGTACCACGACCTCGAGTGGGGGGTGCCGGTGCGCGACGACCGGACGTTGTTCGAGCGGCTGACGCTCGAGGGTGCCCAGGCCGGGCTGTCGTGGTCCTTGATCCTCGCCAAGCGCGAGGGCTATCGCCGGGCCTTCGCCGGTTTCGCGCCCGACCTCGTGGCCAGATTCGACCAGGACGATGTCGAGCGGCTCATGGCCGACGCCGCGATCGTCCGCAACCGGCTCAAGATCGAGTCCACGGTGTCCAACGCCCGCGTTATCGACGCCATGCACCGCGTCGGCGACACGTTCGCCGAGCTGGTGTGGTCGTTCGTCTCCGACGTGACCGTGGACAACGCGTGGGCGGAACTCGGTGAGCTCCCCTCGTCGACCGCGACGTCCAAGGCCATGAGCGCCGAACTGCGCCGCCGCGGATTTCGCTTCGTGGGGCCCGTGACGTGTTACTCCACCATGCAGGCCGCCGGGCTCGTGAACGATCACGTGACGTCGTGTCCCCGGTGGGGGGACCTGGGCGGGGCGGTAGGGTCGAAGACGTGACGCCCCCTTCCGGAGAGCTCCCTGAGGGCTCCGATGACCCGGCGCAGACCGATCCCGTCGAGCCTGGGCCGCCCGGTCGTCGTGAGCACGGCAGCGAGGAGGAGATCGACGAGGCCGGTGACGAGTCGTTCCCCGCCAGCGACGCGCCGCAATGGTGGTCGGGCGAGCCCGGCGACAACGACGAGTAGCGCGGCGAGACCTCGGTGCGCGTCGGTGTCACCTCGTTCTTGACCGACCGGTCGATGCCGGTCGACGACTTCGCCCGTGCCGTCGAAGCGCGTGGATACGACTCTCTGTACCTGCCCGAGCACACGCACCTGCCGGTGGCCCTCGCCTCTCCGCCTGCACTGGTGAAGGGCGTACATCTCGATGACTACAAGCGCAGCCTCGACCCCTTCGTGTCGTTGGCCGCCGCCGCCGTGGTCACCGACCGGATCCTGCTCGGGACCGGGGTGACCCTCGTCGCCCAGCACGACCCCATCGTCCTCGCCAAGCAGATCGCCACGCTCGATCGGCTGTCGGGTGGGCGGTTCGTGCTCGGCATGGGATACGGATGGAACCGTGACGAGGCGGCCGACCACGGTGTGGACTTCGCCCAGCGGCGTGCCGTGGCTCGGGAGAAGGTCCTGTGCATGCAGGCGTTGTGGTCCGAGGACGAGGCCGAGTTCCATGGCGTCCACGTGTCGCTGCCACCGTCGTTCTCGTGGCCCAAGCCCGTCCAGCAACCGCGCGTCCGCACCCTCGTCGGTGGCGGGGCGGGGCCGGTGCTGTTCGCGGCGATCGCCGAGTACGCGGACGGGTGGATGCCCATCGGTGGGGCGGGCGTCACCGACGCGCTCGAGGCCCTGCGCGGTGCCTTCGTGGCGGCGGGGCGCGACCCGGACGCGCTCGAGGTGGTCCCCTTCGGCACCGTTCCCGACGAGGGCAAGCTCGGGCACTACGAGGCGATCGGTTGCTCCGAGGTCGTGCTGCGGGTCCCCTCGGGCCCCGAGCCCGACATGCTGCGGGTGCTCGACGACTACGTCCGTTTCCTGCCCCGCCGGTGACCACGACGGGCCCGGGGCCGGGTTGGTTCGCAGATCCGGCCGGTTCGGGCGGACAGCGGTACTTCGACGGCACGGCCTGGACCGAGCACGTGGTGCCGCCGGCGCCGCCACCACCACCCGTGCCGCCGGCGCCGCCACCACCACCCGTGCCGCCTTATCCGGCGTACGCGGGGGCGCCGCCGGGGTACCTCGCCTGGAAGCCGCCGTGGAAGGGCGCAGAGCTGGGCCGGCCCCAATCGGGCCCCGGCGCCCTCGCCGAGCCCGGGCGACGCCTCGCCGCCCGGCTGCTCGACGGTCTCTTGCTGCTCGGGGTCTTGGGTGTCTTGTGCGGGATCACGATTCCCGTCGTCGCCCCGCACGTCGGCCCGCTCTTCCCGAACACCCCCGCGGATAACGGGCCCAACGCGCCTCCCCCGGGGATCTTCTGGATCTTCGTGGTGGTGTTCGGTTGCATCGTCGTCACCCAGCTCATCTCGGTCGCCTACGAGAGCTTCGCCACCGCCCGCTACGGGCGCACCCTCGGGAAGGCGTGGCTCCACATCCGGCCGCTGCGCGTCGACGGGTCACCGGTCTCGGGATGGCGGGCCATGGGGAGGAGCGCGCTGGGGGTGGCGGTGGGACTGATGAGTTGGATCGGGCTGCTCGATCCTCTGTGGTGCCTGTGGGACGAGCGTCGGCAGTGTCTCCACGACAAGGTGGCCGACACCATCGTCGTCAACGACCCCCCTCCCCACGACCCGACGCAAGCGCCCCCGCAACCGCCACCGGGGTCGATGGCGTCCTGGGCCCCGTACGGCTCCTAGCGACCCGCCAGCAGCCCTCCGGCGCGGTGCACGGCGTCGACACCAGACGTGGGCATGTTGAAGATGGCGTACTGGACGCCCGCGGCGGCGAGCTCCTCGACCCGGGACACGATCTCGTCCTCCTGTCCCACCGTGAAGCCCTCGGCGTCCTCACCCGCCGCGCCGTGGAGCAGCTCCCAAGTGAGCTTGGTCTCCTCGGCCGAGTCGGTGATGACGAGCGTGGAGAGCACGCTGACCGTGATCGAGGCCGGGTCGCGTCCCACCGCTTCGCAGTGCTCGTGGAGCACCTTCACCTTGTGGGCGATGGTGGCGGGGCTCCCGGTGATGTTGCAGAAGTCCGCGTACCGGGCCACCAGTCGCAGCGTGCGCTTCTCGCCGCCCCCCCCGATCAGGATGGGCGGACCACCGGGCTGGACGGGGCGGGGGAGGTTCCTCGCCTCGTGCACCGAGTAGTACTTGCCCGCGAATGTGGCGACCTCGTCACGGAACATCGACCGGCAGATCTGGACGGCCTCTTCGAGCCGGTCCATCCGCTCTTTCACGGGAGGGAACTCCACCCCGAGACCCTCGTGCTCGACGTCGTACCAGGCCGCCCCGATGCCGAGCATGGCCCGGCCCGCGCTGATGACGTCGAGGGTGGTGACGATCTTGGCCAGGAGGGCGGGGTTGCGGTAGGTGACGCCGGTCACCATCGTCCCCAACCTGATCCGGCTGGTGCGCGCCGCCAGGCCGCCCAGGAGTGTGTAGGACTCCAGCATGGGCTGGGTGGGCCCACCCAGCGCGGGCAATTGGTAGAAGTGGTCCATCACCCAGAGCGACTCGAAGCCCGAGTCCTCGGCGGTCACCGCCAATTGGGCGACCGCTTCGAAGAGCTGGTCGTCGGGCACGCCGAGGGTGAAGTTGGGGATCTGGAGTCCGATTCGCATGGCCCCGATCATGGTCCACGGCTCGGCGCCGTGCCGACCGGGCCCGTGGGCCGCGCGGGAGAGGGCGGACCAGTGGGGCGAAAGGCTCCGGCGGCGCGAGGTCGGATCGACCTCGGGTGGTGCGAACACCACGAAGGCGGCGAGGTCCTCGCCGATGTCCCGCGAGTTTCGCTCCGGTCTGACCCGCTCGGTGAAGACGTCCCAGAGTGATACTGCTCGGACCGGCTCGGTGGCCTCCGGCGACACCCAGAGCAGGACCCGGCGCGATGCGCGCTGGGCTATGAGGGTGGGAGTCGGTCTCCAGGGTGTTGAACCATCACATCGGCACCGGAACCAGTCGGCGGTGATGAGTCTGCCGGGACAGTGACGCGTTCGGGCAGGAGTCCCGCCACCATGCGCTCGCCTCTGGCGATCGCCTCGGTGAGGAGTTCAGCGGCGCTCTTGGTTTGGCTTTGTTCCACCATCCACTTCGCCACCACTATCTGCTGAAGGAGAGAATCGTTGATCTCCAGGGCTTCTGTGTACCGGAGATTTGCTTCTTCTGCTTGACACCGTCGTTGCTGTTCGGCCAGAGCGGCACGCTCGCTGGCTGTTGTCTGATCTGTGGCGCGACCCAACAGTCCGCCGAGCAAGAACATGGCCACGGCTCGGACGATCCATCCCGTGACGTCGATGTCACCGGTGCTGTGTTCGATTTCGAGCACGGCGAACAGGGCGAATCCGGCCGCGGCGCCCGTCAACCCGCCTCGTTTTCCCAGGGTGACCGCCAGAAGGGCAATGGGCAGGACATAGAGCACCGCGATGGCTTGGCCCGATCCGTTATTGAACCAATTCAGGACGGAAACGGCCACGAAAAGCCCGACCGCGATCAAGACGGCTTTGCCCGGATACAGGCGATACCAGGGCCACGTCCTCAGGCCCTTCGGATTCTCAGAGACCGCCATCGAGGCATCCATTTGAGAAGCATCATCGGCGCCCCGTGAGATCACCAGAGACCTAAGGCCCAACCTTGCCGTTCACAGGTTGAACAGGGCAGGGAGATCGGGGCGTCTCGGTCAGCGATCAGGAGGCCCGGACAGCCATCTTTGGGCTCTGAGCGATGGTGGGACTTTTGACCCTTTCGGCCCTGGTCGTTGGACCCTTGGACGATGTGCTCGAAGAGAACACGCTGAGCAACGTCGAGTCTGTTCGAGCAGGGAATCAAAATGGACGCACACGGTGATTGGGGCCAAGCCGGATTTGTGGACCTTGGTGAGGAGGAGTGCCTTGAATTGCTGGGTCGGGAGACATTCGGCAGGGTCGCTATCACGTTGGGCTCCCTACCGGTCGTCCTACCCGTCAACTATCACTTCGCCGACGGGGCGATTCATTTCCGCACCGGTGAGGGTGCAAAACTGAAAGCGGCCTCCGAGAACGCCGTCGTGGCGTTTCAGGTTGATCAGGTTGACCCGATCTACCACGCCGGGTGGAGCGTGCTCGCAGTCGGCGCGGCCCGGGTGCTCGATGACTCGACCGTGACTTGGGCGTCACACCTGCCATTGCGGGCCTGGGCACCCGGGGTGCGAGATCGCTTCGTTCGCATCGTGCCCGACTTCGTCTCGGGCAGGCGGATCATTCCCGGCCACGACGAACCCCTGCCCTGGCCATGAAGCGTCGGCACAGGGCCACTCGTTGCTGATACCTGAGCGGTGATCGCGTTCTGCGGCACCGCCATGTGGGCGGCAGAGGCTTTGTGCCCTATCTAGTCCCGTCCAGGAGGAGTACCACGAAGGCAAGAGACCTCCGACAAGGGAGGGGGACCACGATGCCGGAAACGATTATCGGCCCAGAGCAGAGAGACCGGGACGAAGATTCCGACTTCGACGACATCGAATCGGAGTTGAACTGCTCGGCGCGAGAAGCCTGTGTCACGTACCTCCCCTTCGTGAATCTCGACTTCCTGAGGGCGGCGATGGAGTACGCCCAGATTCGGGCCGCACCGGTCAGAGTGTCTGACAAGGTGAATCCGACTCGTTGATCACGCCCACCCATGGGCAGGCCCTGACGATCGGGGCCGTGGAGCGGAGTGCGGTATCGGGCCTACGCCGTGCTTCACATGTCGGGCGCCACCGAGCCGGAGTGACCTTCGGCTCTGGATGGAGGCGAACAGACGGGCCCATTGTGGAGGAGTGGGATATCGATGATCGGCTCGATGTGATCCAGCAGTGGTCGGGATGTCTCGCGCTCCAAGAGGGAGGTCACCATGGCCTATCTGAAGCCGCCAGCCTTTACCCGTCGGCTGGCCAATCCGCTCGCCATGCGGTTGAACGGCCGAGGTGTCGCTACCCTCACCGTGGTCGGCCGTCGAACCGGTGTGCCTCACAAGGTGCCAGTCATTCCCGTCGAGGTCGATGGAAGCCGTTATCTGGTATCGCCGTACGGCGAGTCCGAATGGGTCCGCAACCTGCGAACCGCCGGTAACGGCGAACTGAGCCGCAAGGGTCGAACCGAGGGCTTCCACGTCATCGAAGTCCCTGTCGAACAGCGAGGCCCCGTCATCGCCCGGTACCGCGCAGTCGCCGGTCGCGTCGTGGGCTCGTCGTTCGCGAAGCTGCCTGACGCTCGAGATCATCCGGTGTTCCAAATCGACCAGAGCAATCGCGGCAGGTGAGCCTGAGCACCATTGTCAGTGGGCCACCCCGACCTGGACGTGCCGGACTACGAGCCGGGCCCGGACCTCCCGATACCGATCCGCTGGCACCATCCGACCGACCGACCGCCCGCGTGCCACCAGGCTCACGCGTCGGGTGGGCGCATGAGACCAGGTCGTCGCTCGGCATCGGATTTCACGATCCGCAGCGTCAGTCGGCGGATCAGCGCGCTGAATGGGCCAACGAGCAACCAGTAGCGAGCGAAGCGGCGGAGACTCGTGGGGTCGGTGGCAGCCGTCCGTGTCTCAGTCGTGATGAGGGCGCGCCCGCTGCTATAGGGCACCACCCTGATGTTGAAGGCGACCTTCACGTATCCAGGGGTGTCGAACGCGGCGAATCGATCAGCTTCAAGCTGCGGCGGAGGCTTGTCGTCGGTAACCGCGTTCCACGGTTGCACTGCGGTGCCGAACGCGATCTCGTGGCCGGGCCGTTCGCCCAGGAGAACGAACCCGGCACGGGCCATGTCATCGAGGGTCAACGGCGGGCGGGCGGATTCCGCTGGCTGCCCCTTGAGAAACCGCTGCATCCGATTAGGGAAGCTGCGCAGGTCCAGAAGCACCCGTATCACCGACGACCGGGACAGGTCGCTCCGTCGGATGGACTGCCACGTGAGGTCCGTGTCTGCGTCGACGATGACGGCGTGCGTCTCTGTCACGTCGTACTGGGGAAGGTAGAGGTCCAGAATCATCGGATCGGTCTCGGATTGCACGCCAACCTCCTCACGATGAGTCGAACGTCGAGCACCTACTCGCAGCCGGTATCCCGCCGCTCGAACTACCTGGGGGACGGCGGGGATAGAGGCTCTCTTCATATTGTGCATTGCCAGCGTGATCTCGTCAGAGGCAAATGACCCGCTTGCCGGACGGATGCTTCGGAGGTGGCCGTCGCCGCACGGCAGGTAAGCGTGCCGTTCGACCCTGGGCGGGTCGCCTCCCTGCGCTTACGATGAATCGGGAGGTGGACCCACCTCGACACGACACAGCCGGGCAAGGGCGGCCGATTACGAACCCTCGGCGACTGCCTTGACTCGTTGGAGGGTGCGGAGCATGTCACGTCGGTTGCGGCGCTCTCGCAGGAACCCGCCGAGCGGCCTCCAGATCTTGATGAAGAGGTTGTCGCCGAGGTCGAATGATTCGGTGACGTCGGTGCCTCCGTCGTCCGTGGCGCGAAACTCGTAGCGCCAGGTGTTCACCGGCCGGTGGCGCATGATGACCGCGAACTCGAAGACCTCACCCGGCACACAATCGGTGATCTTGCATGTGGTCCAGTAAAGGACGGGCCAGTTCTCGTTGCGTCTTACGTGGCCCCGGTACCGCGCGCCGGCTGTCGGACCGGTGGCGCCGTCGATCCACTCGGCCTCGATCACCTCGGGGCTGTACTCGCCCATCTTCGTGATGTCGCTGACGAGCCCCCAGACCCTGTCCGGCGGCGCGTCGATGTGAAGAGTGACCGCAGCGTGCATGCCAACTGACCTTAGAGCGCCGTGCGACGACTGTCAGACCCGCACGGAATATGCTGTGGACAGGGGCGAGCGTTCAGCTCCGTCTGTTACCCGCCCGCAAATGTCGACCCTGCGCCGACCAGGACCGGCATCATGTCCTTCCTCGTTTGGACCAACGCCTGTGCACGTCGAGTGGCCCCAACTCCATTGTCGAGCATGTCGGGGTTGCCCTTTGATGGTTGGGTCAAACCTCTAAAGAAGCAAGCCAAGGTTCTTTAGGGCAACTTCAATATCGCGATTCGTCGTGGCCGTGATGGCTGTGGATGCACCGGAGAAGCAGTCGGCCTTATTGGTCAGTGTGCTCGTGAAGTTAGCGTCGAACAGAGCTGTCTTTGGGTCTTGCTTGAGCGGGACGAATGTCTGTTCGGCCGCCAAAGTAACCGACAGCACGTACCGGCCATTGAGGGTATCGAATGGTGTTACCCCGTCTGGGCCGATCACTTGAATGCCCGATGCCGAGACTGTCCACGCGCCTGTCGAACTATTGCATGACTCCTTCAGCTTGAGCTTGGGCTCGATCAGCATCGGGCTTCCCGTTCCTCGTCCCACGAACTTGATCGAGTGAGTAGTGGTCATTGCGGCGGCCGTCGTCGGCGAAGCCACCAGGAGGGGGACCGTCACGGGGAGTACAACTGCTGCCACTCCGCCAGCGGCCAATACGGCGCGTCGAATACCACGTGAAGCCATTGTTCCCCCTCGAAGTGTCAGACATGACAAGGCCCAAAAAGTACCAGTTCTGTCATCCAGGCACTTCGACCACGCACGTATCGGGATGCTCCGACCGGCTTCACACGGGCAGCTATCGACATGGGTCGTCGATCAGGAGTTGCCATCTGACACCTCCAGGTCGGGAGATGTCGCGGTCACCACTTGAGGCCAAGGTCAGACGATTTGCGGGCGGTTCGGTCCGGTGAGAACTGATTATTGGCGAGCAGGACCGGGCTGTTCCGCAAGGTCTTGAGCGGTCCGCTGCCCGCACTGGACCGGCTGAGGTCACAGGTGGGACCGGTCGCCGCCTGGACACTGGTCCTGGCCCCATCTGGCGCCCTGGACCCGACAGTTCCGAGTGCTGCAGGACGTACGGGGCGACGCCGGAGCGCCGATGTCATGCGGTCTCTTGCAGCGACCAGATCACCGACTCGGTACCCACCTCGGAAGGCGGCCCCCCGGCCTGCGATCCACGCCGAGCGGCAGATCTGGTCGCCCGCGATCAGCCGGTTACTTTGCGAGCTGCGGCGTAAGTCCGTCCACGTGCATCTCGTAGTACTCGTTGTTCGCCCATGGTCCGACCGCGCCTTCGACTACCTCACGCACAGCGTCGACCGATTCGCCTTCCCAGATGCAGATGCCGAGACCGTGATCGTTGGTAGCCGCATGGATTGGCAACGCAACGTGGGCAGGAAGCCCAGCTTCGAGTGCCTTGGCCTCGGCGGCCTGAAAGCCTTCGGGGTCGTGAATCCGGTGGATGACTGTCACAAACACGGGTTTACCGTCCATTCTTCGGGGTGATTTCGGGGAAGCGCGGCCCCATTGCTAGCACACCCGACAATGGCGCGCTCTGGTGCGTCCGAGCACCCAGACCCGACCAGATCGACGGTTATGGGATGCGCCCTGCGCGCAGAACCGCCTTGGGGCTATGCGCCCTCTGTGTTTCCGAATGCGTCGGACGGGCTAGCCGGCCCTCATACCAACCGACCGGAGACAAGGGGCGCATCACCGGCAGTAGCGCGCACCTCCCGATGCTCGCGAGAAGTAGCACTTTCCTCCGACTAGCCGGCCAGCCGGGCTTTGGAAATCAACCCGTCACTGCCCGCTGAGAGCAGCTGCGCGCGTTCGCAGGAGCGCAGTTCCATCACCTTGCAGCTGGTCGAGCGCGGCGAACCGGCCGGCCAAGGTGAGGACCAACGCTTCGATGGGCCCGGTGACATCCAGACCGTCGCCGGCCGACCAATCCGCGTCAGTCGCGATGGCTCGAATGCCCTGAAACAGTTTTGGACCGGGAAAGAAGCGGTTGGTCCAGAGATCCCCGGCGACGGGGATCATTCGCCAATTGGGAATGCAGCGGTGTCGCTCAAGTGGTCGGCGGATGTCCATTTGGTGGACGACGATGTCCTCGAGCATGGACAACGACGACAGGCCGGGCAGGTGCGTGCGAGCGAGCACCACGCCCCGGAAGGCCTCGAGAAGCTTCGCGACGGGGGCCGCGCCTCGCTCTCGGGCATCCTTGGCGATATACCGGTTGATTCGGAACCCCGATGTAATGAATCCCCAGGCAGCCTTAGGAATGGTCATCTGGGTCTCGCTCACCATGTGTCCGACAACGTCCCGAACACGCCATTCAGCGCAGAGGGAAGGGGCGTCCCATTGTTCGGGTGTGAGTATCTCGAGGAGCTCCAAAAGAGCTTGGCGTTCCTGGTGCACGTCGGTCCAGACATCGGTCACGGCGCGCATGAGCAGCGTCGCTCATGTGGCCGACAGAGCGGCATCCACTCCGAGGTTGGGAACCTCATCGAGCAGGATGGGAGACGGCTTGAATCCTTTGACGATGAGGTAAATGCCAAGCGACAACTCCCAGAAGAACTCCGGGATTGTCGCGATGAACTGCCCCGCCGAGCCTTTGTCGAAGGCGCCGAACAGCACGGCGATCCCCGAAGCGCACACCAAGGGACCGCCAATGAGCCCCAGCATGGCCATGCGCCTTGGCACGAGGCCGGACCGATACATCATGTAGCCCAGCAGCAGCCCGTTACCGACGCCGACAATGAAGCCGGGTCCGAGCAGGAACGACCAATCATGGATCGCGACCAGCGATCTGCCGACGACACTGAGCGAGGCTGCATTTGCGGCGCCGGCGCCCCCGATGTCCTGCCGCAAGGTCACAACCGAGAGGACGCTGAGGATGCCGACGGCGATGAAGGCGGATTCCACGAGACGAGCCGTGACATACCCCAGAGCGAGAGTTTCGTTCAGCCGCTTGAGGATCGGGAACAGTACGACGGCTGTAGCGATGTTGGCGATGATGAGGAGGACTTCCAACAAGGCGCCAAGGAAGATGTGCTTGTCGGCGCCCGCACCGACGATGTAGCCGGTGTGCTTCAGAACGGGGTTATAGAGAAGAAGCGCTGGGATCGAGGTGACGAACGTAATGATCAAGAAGATGCCCGCAACCATTGCGGTCTTTCTCGTTGAGCTCACGCGGACACCCCCACGCAATCGTGGCGACAGGGCGGCAGATTCTCAGGACCAAGTGTCCAGACAGCCACTTGCTCTTCCTCTCACCGGGTTGTCAAGAACCTGCGAGAGGCAAGGTCGGGGCCGAGCGCCAAGTGGTCAACAACGTGAATAGTTGGAGGCGGATGTTACGTCCTAACGGATGGAAGGACAAGAACCAAAGTTCTGGGTTTTGCCTGTGATTCAATCCGGGTTTTTGTCTGTGGCTCTGCGTGAGCTATACGACTTAGTTGATGGAGGGTCTCGAATTCCGGCCCGCCCAAAGCGCGCGTTTCCACTTTGGGCGGTTCGACGGCCTTCGGGACTTTCACAATGGGCGAGTCTCTGGGAGTGGCCTCTTTCACCCAGGCTTGTGGACGATGCGTCTCCCCGTAATGACCGGCGAAGCGACGGCGACCCAGTGCTCTTTTGCTCCTCCCGCCCAAGGTACGAGCAAGCTCGACACGATGCGCTTGGACCGAGAGTCGCGAGCGTCGGTTATCTCTGTGCCGATGCCCTTTACGAGCACGCTCCACCCCTCCCAGGACAGCGGGTCAGTGGAATCGATCTCAAAGGCCACCCGGCCAAGCGTTGCCCCGGTGAGCTTGGACCCGGGATCGGTTCGGAAGGCCACGGTCCGTCCATCGAGGACGTAGTTGACCGGGAAGATCAGGGGTTGCCCGTCACGGACGACGGCGACCCGTCCAACCGAGTGGGCCCCGAGCAGATCGAGGCACTCCTCTTCTGACAGTTCGACCAGGTTCTCGTCCACGGGTATCACTCTTCCACGGGTTGGACCAAGGCCAGACCGCCGAGCACGATCACGATCCTCACGGCGGCATCATGTCCGACGGCTCGGAGCACCGGGAGGAGTCGCTCGGGACGCTTCCACCAGACGAGGTTCTGGGGACCCCCAAGAAAATGCCCGGGAAACGCTCGACAGCGGACCCACGACCGATGACAACGGGGAGCAAGTTCTCCCAGGTCATAGGGCAACTGGGCGCCACAGGCCGCAACCCCTGCCGTGCCCGGCTGCGGACGTGCTCCACCCAATGGGGTGGTGCTGTCTCTCAGCACCGTGAAGACCCCCGCCATCGAGTCGCCTGGCTCTGTCGACGGGTCCCGTCATCACTCAGTGGCCCCGAGCGATCCATTCGTCGAGATGGGGGGCTTCGGTGCCGATGGTGGTGTCGGCGCCGTGGCCCGGGTGCACCGTGGTGGCGCCGGGAAGGCTCAGCAGTCGCGTCCGGATCGACTCGATGATGGTGGGGAAGCTCGAGAACGACCGCCCGGTTGCACCGGGCCCCCCTCGGAACAGCGTGTCCCCAGAGAACAACACCCCGTTCCCATCGTCGGAGAGGCTCGCGTCGTGGGGGCCAGGGTCGTAGAGGCAGACGCCCCCCGGTGAGTGGCCCGGGGTGTGGATGACCGACAGACGGTGATCACCGACGAGGAGCTGCTCGCCGTCGGCCAGGATCCGGTCGGGCCGGCGCCGCGGGTAGACCGCGTTCCACAACTCGGTGTCGTCGGGATGCAGCGCCACGGGCGCTCCGGTCCGATCCGACAATTCCGCGGCCGCGTTGATGTGGTCGTTGTGCCCGTGGGTCGACACGATGAGGACGAGGACGCGATCGCCGATCGCCTCGATGATGGGCGCGGCGTCATGGGCGGCGTCGACGACGAGGACCTGGTCGTCGTCACCGACCAACCAGACGTTGTTCTCGACTTCGAAGTCCTGTCCGTCCAACGAGAAGATCCCGTTGGTCCGCACCAGGTCGACGCGCCACGGTGATCCCACGTCGCTCAGCTACCGATCACCACGACCGAACGCAGCACCTCGCCACGTTCCATGCGGTGGAAGGCGTCCTCCACGCCTTCGAGGGGGATCGTCTCGGACACGAATCCGTCGAGGTCGAGTCGTCCCTGGAGATAGAGGTCGATCAGCATCGGGAAGTCGCGCGACGGCAGGCAGTCTCCGTACCAGCTGGGCTTGAGCCGCCCGCCGCGCCCGAAGAACTCGATCATGGGGAGGTCGATGCGCATGTCGGGGGTGGGCACCCCCACCTGCACGAGCGTCCCGGCCAGGTCGCGTGCGAAGAAGGCCTGTTCCATGACCTTGGGATGTCCCACCGCCTCGATGCAGACGTCCGCCCCGTTGCCGCCGGTGAGCTCGCGCACCTTCTCCACCGGGTCGACCTCCGACGCGTTGACGCCGTGGGTGGCCCCGAAGCGCAGGGCCAGCTCGAGCTTCATGGGATCGAGGTCCACCGCGATGACCTGCGACGCGCCCGCCAGGACCGAGCCCGCCACCGCCGCGCACCCCACGCCACCGCAGCCGAAGACCGCCACGGAGTCGCCGAGGCCGACCTCGCCGGTGAACATGGCCGCCCCGAGACCGGCCATCACGCCACAGCCCAGCAGCCCGGCCGCCTCGGGCCGGGCCCGGGCGTCGACCTTGGTGCACTGGCCCGCGGCCACGAGGGTCATCTCGGCGAAGGCCCCGATGCCGAGCGCGGGGGAGAGGGCGGTGCCGTCGGCCAGGGTCATCTTCTGCGTGGCGTTGTGGGTGGAGAAGCAGTACCAGGGCCGACCCCGGCGACATGACCGGCACTCCCCGCACACCGCCCGCCAGTTGAGGATGACGAAGTCTCCCGGTGACACCGACGTGACGTCGGGGCCGATCGACTCCACCACGCCGGCGGCCTCGTGGCCGAGCAGGAAGGGGAAGTCGTCGTTGATGCCCCCTTCGCGGTAGTGGAGGTCGGTGTGACACACCCCGCACGCCTGGACGCGCACGACCGCCTCGCCCGGACCGGGGTCGGGGACGAGGACGGTCTCGAGTGTGACCGGTTGGCCCTTGGACCGGGCGACGATGCCGCGTACCTCGTGTGCCATCAGTTTCTCCCTCCTCGGAACTCGGTCGTGAAGGTATCCGACCCTTGCCGCGGGAGCGACCACGCGCCGTTCAGGGCCCAGGAAGTGAGCCTGCCATCACCGTCGTGCCCCGGTACGCCCGCGCCACCATGGTCACGAACTGATACACACCGTCCTCATCGGGTGCGAGCTGCCCCGGTACCCAGTGATCGGAGGCCAGACCCCGCTGGACCGACTCGCACGCCGAGAAGTCCTGACGATTGGTGATGTCCCAGAAGTCCGAGGCGTAGGAAGGGTCGAACTCCGGCCGCTCGAGGTCCTCGGGGGAGAACGACCAGCTGCACCGGACGCGGGTGCGACCGGGCCCGAGCGGTGTGAGCAGGTGGGTCATCACGTAGTCGGGGTGCAGGCTCAGGAGCACATTCGGGAACACCACGAGATAGACGATCTCGCGCCGACCCCGGGCGCCGAGGCCGCGCAACACGGTGCCGTCGCTCTTCCCACTGAGCGACATCGTGTCGGCCCCCTCGCGCAGTGCCATCCAACCCCCGACCCACGCGCCGGTATTGGTGTTGGTCTGGGCGTCGGGCACCGGGTAGTTCTCCCCGCTGCGCGGCGGGCTCACGGCACAGAGCTCGGGATGGATCATGGGGCAGTGGTAGCACTCTTGATAATTCTCGATGACGACCTTCCAGTTGGCTTCCACCACGTAGTCGTGATCGGCGCCGACCCGCAGGCGCTCGGGCTCGTAGGGCGCGACGAGCGCGTCGAGCCCGGCCAGGTGTTCGCGTAAGGGCGACGCGTGGCCCGAGGCCGCCACGAAGACCAAGCCGTGGAATTCCTCGGCAGGCAGTTCGATGAGGCCGTTCTCCTCGGGCGCGAACGTGCTCCACTCGTCGAAGCGCGGCGCATTGCGCAACGACCCGTCGAGGCGATACGACCACGAGTGGTACGGGCATACGACGACGTGCAGGTTGCGGGACTCGCCGCACGGGAGCAACTCGTGGCCCCGGTGCCGGCAGGTGTTGGCAAAAGCCCGTAGCCGTCGGTCCTCGCCTCGCACGAGGAAGACCCCGGTTCCTCCCACCGATTCGGCGCGTTGATCGCCCACGTCGACGACGTCCTCGCTGCGCCCCACGCACATCCACCCGCCCCGGAAGAAGTGGCCCTGCTCCCAGTCGAACACGGCCTGGTCGACATAGGCGGCCCGAGGCAGGAGGCGGCTCTCGCCGAAGGGACGGAGGGCGGCGGCCAGACCCTCGGCGGGGAGCGGAGCTACATCCTCCGGAGCGGCCATGCGTCGAGGTTAGATCCCGCCACTTCGCGCCTGTGCCGGTCTCGAGGCGCCAGCCAGTGCCGGTGTCAGCCCGCCTGAGCGAAGATCGCCGCGTAGTTGAAGATGCCGGTGACGTAATTCGAGGTGGAGGCGAGCATTCCCCTGGCCTGCACCGATTTCAACCCCTGGTAGTAGGCGGCCACGGCGGTCTGGACGTTGCCACCGTCGCGCACCGTCAGGTCGTGGATGTAGGCGGCGGCCATGGCGATGTTGTCGGGCGCGACCCGGGGATCGAGGCTGGGGTTGTGCAGGAGCACCGTCTGCGCGTAGGTCACGGTGGAGGGCTCGAGCTGACACAACCCGATGGCACCCGTCGCCGACTTGGCGTTGGACTGCCATCCCGACTCCCACCAGCACAGGGCTTCGAGCAGGCTCGGCGCCACCCCTGATGCATTGGCCGCGCTCAGAAAGGCGGGGCGCAGCGCCAGGCGATCGGGGTGGGCGAGGAGCGCGGCGGGAAGCGGCCCGCCCGGGCCCCAGCCCGGAGGCAGCGCCGGTCCCGGCAACGAGAGACGGGCTCCGGCGAACACGACATTGGGGTTGGCGATCTTGTTGGTCGAGACGAGGGCCGCCACCGTCGTGTGGTAGCGCGCCGCGATGGAGCTCAGCGTGTCGCCTCTGCGCACCACGACGGTCGTGGTCGTGAGGACGGGAGCGGCACCAGGTGCAGGTGCGCCGGCCGCGGCGGCGGGGCTGGGGATCTGGATGGTGGCGCCGGCGTAGATCTGGTCCGGATTGGTGATCCCGTTGGCCGCCACCAGCGCGGAGACGGTGGTGTCGTAGCGCTTGGCAATGGCGCTCAAGGTGTCGCCGGGTCGCACCGTGGTCGTGGCCGCGAAGGCCGCGTCGGCACTCCCCGCGCCGGTCAGCCACATCGTGAGGAGCAGAGGCCCGACGACGACACCGACCACGAGGGAGCTGAGTTTCCTGACCTGCACCCGTGAACGGGTGTGGCGAGGACGGCGCCGGGGGAACTGGGGACGACCGGGGGGCCGAAGGCGATTGGAGACCGTGGCGAGATCTGTCTGACTTCGACGCATCAACCTTTCATCGGCGTTCCGGGAGGGCCAGTGAAGTCCCGGTAGGACCGCCAACCACCTGTTGTGGACACATCGCGAACGCGCCGAACGCGGTCACGACGTGGTCACAAGAGGTTCACAATGCGAGGACCCAGTCCTTGACGATCCCTGCCACCTGGGAGTCCTTGCCTCGCAATCCGTGATCCCCACCCTCGAGCCAGACGTGGGTGACAGGCCCCGGGATCATCGCAGTGGCCGATTCGAGCTCTTCCGGTGACCCGAAGGCGTCGCGGGTCCCCGACACGAAGAGACAGGGCACGTCGAGGGCCGGGAAATGCTCGATCCGCAGTCGGTCGAGCCTTCCCGGTGGGTGCAACGGATAGCTGACGAGCACGAGGGCCCCGGCGGCGAGCCCGTCGGCCACCGCCATCGAGCACATGCGCCCACCCATCGACCGTCCCCCCAGAGAGATCCGGCGCGGCGCGACCTGGAGTCTGGCGGCGAGTGTCCGTGCTGCGTCGACCACGGTGGCGATGAGCACCGGGGCCTTGTCCGGAGCGCGCCGGCCCGCCAACCGGTAGGGGAAGTCGATCCGTTCCACCCGCACGCCCGACACCGACACTGCTTCGTCGATGGCGACGAGCGCGGGTTGATCGCGCCCCGCGCTGGCACCGGGGGTCAGGACGAGGCCGGCCACGCCCCGCCGCCTTGCCTTCGGGCTCGTCTTCGGGGCGCTCGGCGTCGGTTTCTTCGAGTCAGCGTTCCCCACGTCGCCCATCCTGGCGCGCCGGCGTCGGTCTGTCAGCGGCAGGTCTGTCGGGGGGTGGGCCCGTCAGGCGGCAGGCCCGGGGGCCAACTGCACGGTGGTGCTCTGCTGTTGGCCCGACGTGTCGATCCAACCCAGCTTCACCGTCTGCCCGGGATGGTGCCGCTCCATCAAGTTGGTGAGAGAGTTCGCGCTCAGGACGCTCTGGCCGGCGAGCGAAATGATCACGTCCCCGGGCACGAGGCCGGCGTTGTCGGCCGGTGTTCCGGTCTCGACCGTCACGACGTGGGCCCCGGCGTTGAGCGGGGCGTTGTCGACCAGGACACCGATGAGCGCGGCGGCCCCGATGTGCACGGTGTCGGAGCCCTGTCCGGCCAAGATCTGCCTGGCGATGGACATGGCCTGGTTGATCGGGATGGCAAATCCCTCTGTTCCCGCCTGGAACTGGAACCCGCTCGAC
This sequence comes from Acidimicrobiales bacterium, assembly GCA_017882995.1. GTDB lineage: Bacteria > Actinomycetota > Acidimicrobiia > Acidimicrobiales > UBA8190 > Chersky-840. The sequence continues at coordinate 20,524 of JADGOL010000154.1, forward strand.
GCTGCGGTGTCCATGCCCATCACCGCTCCATCGGAGTTCACGAGTGGTCCGCCCGAGTCTCCCGGCCGCAACGAGGCATCAGTCTGGACGAGCCCGGTGAGTTGCTCCGTGGTGTTGTCGGACTGGTCGCTGGCGGTGATGGCCTGGTCGAGATTGGTGACGTGGCCGTTGGCGGCGCTGGGCGTGCCGCCGATCCCCCCGGCGTTCCCGACGGCGGTCACCGGGTCACCTACGGCCAAGTTCGAGGAGTTCCCGATGGTCACGGTCTTGAGCGCCGTCGCACCCGAGAGCTTCAAGACGGCGATGTCCTGTGTCTTGTCGGTGCCGACCACCTCGCCGGTGTAGGTCTCCCCGTTCCCGACGTCGGTCACGGTGATGCTCGTGGCGCCGTCGATGACATGGTTGTTGGTGAGCACGTCGCCAAAGGTGTTGAGGACCATGCCGGTGCCGGCGGCCTCTCCACCGGAGAAGCCGAGCCGCGTGGTGATGTCGACGACGCCGGGATCCACTTTCAAGGCGACGGTGCCGGTCTCGGACGCGCCCGACGACGGCAACGTGACGAGAGGCGACCCGCTCCCCAGCTGGTTCTGGATCGTCTTCCGGCCTACGGCGACTCCGAGCAGAGCCACGATGGCGACGAGGGCCGCGATGGCGATGACATGAAGGGGACGGTTGCGGACAGGTTGATGGGGCGGCAACCAGATGGGAGGTCCACCCCACTGCCCCGGGGTCCAATGGCCACTGCCGTCCCACGGTTGGGACTGCCCCGACGATGCCCAGGGCCCGGGCGCGAAGTCGCCACCTCCGGGCCCACCGAGCCGTCCACCAGGAGACGGGTCGGCCCACACGTCGTGGTGGCCGAACGCAGGAGGAACAGAGCCCGGCCGGTTCGCCGGGTTCGTCGCCGGTTCCGAGGAGGAGTCCGACACGGGGGGATCGACCGGTGGTTCGGGTGTCGCATCCGGGTCGAAGGTCTCGCTCAACGCCCCTCCTCAAGGGTCCGAGTAGACCGCTGCTCCCAGTGACCTTGCGTTGCGGCAGCTTGAGACCCGGTTTGTCCTCCTATTGTGCCCGCGCCGGAGGTACTAGCCGAGCGGGGCGCCCGAGAGTCGTGCCGAGAGCTGTGGCCGAGACGGGGCCTTCGCCTCGGTGACCGATCCCGCCACGACCTCGACGGCCAGATCGAAGGATCCGGGCCCCCCGCCCTTGAGCCGCACGTCGTAGGGGCCCGCGGCGAGAGATCCGAAGACCCCGGCGTAGAGCACCCGGCCCCCTCCATGTCGTTCCCGCACCGCGGTGTGCCTCCCGAGCCAGGTCCCCGCCCCGGGGCGGATCTCGATCTCCGCCCCGGCCAGGTCGACGTCGGTGTACACCACCAGCGCACCGGCGTGGGGGCCGATGTCGAGCACCACGCTGGCCTCGCCACTCGGGCCCAGGGGCCCCTCGGGCCCCGGGCCGTCGTCGTGGTGGCGCCCGTGATTGTGGTGGTGGTCGGGGTGTCGGTGACCGTGGGGTCGGCGGCCCGATCCCACGGTCAACTCGCCGGGACCAAGAAGCCGCTGTGGGGCACCCCGAGGTACGGGAACGAGGACAGGTAGCTCTCGGTGCCCCTGGCGCTCAGGTCCGTGGCATCGGTCGTGAGGCCCTCGCTGATGGCGGTGGCGGCACCGTCGGGGGTGAAGCTCGGGTCGACGAGTTTCAAGACCGCGCCGGCCAGGCACTGCAGCTCGATGGTGACCACGTCGTCGGACAACCGGCGGCCGTTGGGGAAGCCGGCGATGTCGTTGCCGAGCAGTCCGGTGTTGGCCGGGCTCGTCGACGGCGGGATCGCCATGTTGAGGCGCAGCATGTCGGCCTGGGTCGTTCCGGTGAAGTTCTGGAACCCGGTGATGAGCCCGGGCGGGATGCCCGTGAGGAGGATGGCGACGAGGTCGGCGCGGTTCGGTGCCGGGGGCCCCGCGTTGTACGCGGCCAGGTTGGGGAACACCCCCGGGTACAGGACCGGGAGCAGCTGGGACAGCTGCGGGTTCGAGTAGAAGGACGCGAACTGGCTGTCGCTCCCGGGTGCCTGGGAGTTCCAGTAGTCCTTCTTGCCCATGGGGATCAGCACCTCGTTCACGAGGGGGTTCCCCAGCCGCGACACCTGGACGTAGGGCCCGGTGCAGAAATGCGCACCGGAGTCATCGCGTACCCGGACCTTCTGACGGTATGCGGCGGTCCACACACCGATGACCGAGTTCGGCGACGACGAGTGGCGCGACCCCCGCCAGCCGCTCCCGTTGCCGGACAACCCGCTCATGGGCACTCGGATGGCGATGCTGTGGACGTTCGCCCCCTTCAACGAGTTGATGCCGGCCGCCATCTGACCGAGCCCGGTGTTCTGGAGACCGAACGTGGCGTGGTCCTGCTCGAAGGGTCGCAGGATGCCGAGGTCGAAGATGGCCCCGAGGTCGACGTAGAAGCCGTCGGCGCGCTGTCCCGCGAACACGGTGACGTCGTTGGCCAGGCTGTGCACGGCGGCACCGGCCAGCGCGTTGTAGCTCGGGGTCGACAGAGGCCCGATGTTGCACGGCGGGCAGGCCAGGGCTGTCCCCAGGACGGTCCGCCGCGAGGAGCCGTGTTCGGTGTCGACCCGGGTCACCGAGTAGGTCTGACGACGGTTCCAGTTGGCGTCGGTCAGCGACTGGATGGGCCCGGTGTTGTAGAGGAACGTGTCCGGGTTGGTCACATCGGTGTCGAACCTGAACTCGTAGACGATGTCCGCATCGCCGTCGTTGTCGTTGTCGATGTTGATGGTGTAGAGGACGTCATTGCCGAACTCGTAGAAGTTGGGCCCGCCGTCAGGTCCCTCGAGCGGGACGTAGTTGGCGATGATCGTCACCGTGTCGGGCTCGTCGGGGCTCACGAAGGCGTACAGGTCGGTGCTGTCTGCGACCGGGTCCTTGGAGATCTCGGGCGCTTCACGGTGCGATGACATGGCTCACTCCAGTGGTTCGTAGGGGCGGTCGTTGCGGTGTTCGACGTGTTGACGTGTTGACGTGTTGACGTTGACGTGATTGACGTGATTGACCTGTCAGGAGTCGGTGGGGACTCAGCGCGCCGCGCGCGCCAATTGGCCGGCGAGTTGCGGGTTGCGGACGATGACCTCTCGGGTTCCGTTGAAGAGGCTGATCTCGCCGGTCGAGAGATCGCGCACGTGCGCCACCAGTGGCTCGGAGAGATCGGCCGCACCGGCGTCGGCCCCGGCGATCGAAGCGTCCGCGGCGGGGGCTTCGGCCTCCCCGGCGCTGAGCAGACTGGAAAGGCCCGGGACCGACGACAAGACGCCCGCAGCGGCAACCGCCATCGAGCCCCTGCCGAGAAACGTGCGCCTGGTTACTCCGGCCATTCTCGAACCTCCACTCCGGAGTGGCCGTCACTTCGACGCCACCAGGGCGCGAACTTCCAGCACTCGGAATCGATCGGCATTTCCCCGGGCCACGGCTCGTGTTCCGGGGTGTCGGCATCTCTTCGGTGCCAGCCGGTGTTCTGGATGACGCGCACCGGGACTTCGTCATTGTTGACGACTCCGTCACCACCGACCAGGTACGATCCCGGCATGCTCCGAACAGAGATCGACGCCGTCCTCGTCGAGGTGCTCCGGGACCGCCGGCTCCTCGCCCATCCCTTCTACCGCCGTTGGGAGGCGGGAACACTCGAACGCGCCGAGTTGGCCGCGTATGCCGCGCAGTACCGGCACTTCGAGGCCGTTCTCCCCGACGTTCTCGAGCGAGTGGTCCAGCGCATCGAGGACACGACGGCGCGCGGGCTCGTCCAAGCCAACCTCGACGACGAACGCGGCGTCCCCGCACCTCATCTCGAACTGTTCGAAGGCTTCGCCGACGCGGTGGGCGCACCCCCCACCGCCGATGCGACACCCGCCACCGCCGCCTTGGTGAGCCTGTACACCTCTGTGGCAGACCGATCACCTGTGGCCGCGCTCGCCGCTTTGGCGGCCTATGAAGTCCAGGCATCGGAGATCGCAGGGTCCAAGGCCGAAGGACTGCGCCTGCGCTACGGCGTGACCGACGACGGGGCGCGTTTCTGGGACGTCCACTCCGGGGTCGACGAGCTCCACGGCACCTGGATTGTCGACGCCCTGGCCGGCGTCGCCGTCGACTCCGACGAGGTCCACGACGCCGCGTCGGCAGCGGCGGCAGCATGGTGGGCGTTCCTCGACGAGCGCGAAGCGCAAGCGCCCGTCGCCCTCACCTGCTGACACCACCCCCGCCTGTCAAGGCTTCGGGCTCGCAGAAACCCGGCGTCAACCCCAAAGCCAAGGCGGCCCGCAAGGCCAACGCCGCCCCCGGCTCCGGCGCGGCCCAGAAGCCCAAAGGGTCGGCCCCATCCAAGAAGCCCTCGACCTCCAAGAGATCCCCGGCGGGGGACAAGCTCGCCGACTACCGCCAACGGCGAGATCCTTCGATCACCCCCGAGCCGGTCCCGTCCGCGGCGCCGAGACGGGGGAGACGAGGCCGTCGTGCCACGGGCCCGGCGCCGATCTTCGTCATCCAGGAGCACCACGCCCGTTCGTTGCATTGGGACCTCCGGCTCGAGCGTGACGGCGTCCTCGTGTCCTGGGCGGTCCCCAAGGGGCTCCCCGTGGACAAGAAGACCAACCACCTGGCGGTGCACACCGAAGACCACCCCATGGAGTACGCCTCGTTCGCGGGGAAGATCCCGCGCGGTGAATACGGCGGCGGGGACGTGATCGTGTTCGACCACGGCACCTACGACGAATTGAAGTGGTCCGATCGTGAGGTGATGGTCGTCCTCCACGGCCAGCGCACGCAGGGAACGTACGTCCTGTTCGCCACCGACGGCCCGAACCGCAGAAGTGGCAAAGGTGACGCGGGGGGCGGCCGCTCGTGGATGGTCCACCGCATGGACGACGACCCCGAGGGCTACGAGCCCCTGCCGCGCGACGTCCGGCCCATGCTCGCCACGTTGGGCGAGTTGCCGAAGAACGACGAAGCCTGGGCCTATGAGTTCAAGTGGGACGGCATTCGCGCCATCTCCTACGTCGACGGCGGGCGGATCCGTGTCGAGTCCAGGAACGGCAACGACCTCACCCATTCCTTCCCCGAGCTGCGCGCCCTCGGTGAGCAGCTGGGCTCTCGCCGGGTGGTCCTCGACGGCGAGATCGTGGCGTTCGACGAGGCCGGCCGTCCCCGCTTCCAACTGCTCCAGCCCCGTATCCACGCCACTGACGCCCACAAGGCGACGGTCCTGGCCGCGGAGCAGCCCGTCGTCTACGTCCTCTTCGACGTCCTCTACATCGACGGCGAGTCACTGCTCGGTCTCACCTACGTCGAGCGCCGAAGACGACTCGAAGGTCTCGCGCTGGTCGCCTCGCGCCCCGAGCACTGGACCCTGAGCCCCCAATTCGCCGGACCCGGCGCCGATGTCCTCCAAGCCAGCCAGGCCCAGGGCCTCGAGGGGGTCCTCGCCAAGCGCCTCGATTCGCCCTACCTGCCCGGCAAGCGTTCTCCGAGCTGGACGAAGGTGAAGAACCTCCTCACCCAAGAGGTGATCGTGGGCGGTTGGACACCCGGCGTCGGCAATCGTCAGGGTCGACTGGGGTCGCTCCTGCTCGGGATCCCCGACGACGAAGGCCTTCACTACATCGGCCAGGTCGGCACCGGCTTCAGCGTCTCGACCCTCGACGACCTGGCCGACAGACTCGAACCCCGACGAACGGGGCGCAATCCGTTCGTCACGACCGTTCCCCGTCGCTACGAGAACGTGGCCATCTGGGTCGAGCCCACGCTCGTCGGCGAGGTGAGTTTCAGCGAGTGGACCAACGACGGCCGTCTCCGTCACCCGTCATGGCGCGGCCTGCGCGACGACAAGTCACCCGAGGAGGTGCGCCGTGAGTCCTGAGGGCCAACGCGTGACGGTGAGTGTCGGGGATCGCGAGCTCCAGCTCTCCAATCTGGACAAGCCGCTCTTCCCGACGGGGTTCACCAAGGGCGACATGCTCGACTACTACGCCCGCATCGCGCCGGTCATGCTCGCTCATCTCGCCTGCCGACCGGTGACGGTGAAGCGATTCCCCCAAGGCGTGGACCACAAGGGCTTCATCGAGAAGAACGTCCCCAAACACGCGCCGGATTGGATCCGGACCGTGACCCTGCCCCGCAAGGGCACCGATCGTTGGGGAAAGCCGGCCACCTCGGCCACCTCGGCCGGCGCCCGGGACACGACCCAATTCGTCATCGTGGACGGCCTCGCCACCTTGATGTGGTTGGTGAACCTGGCCTCGGTGGAGTTCCACACGCCGATGTGGCGGATAGACCAGAAGGAGCGAAAGGACCACAAGGACCAGCCTCGTTCACCCGATCTTCTCGTCTTCGACCTCGACCCGGGACTTCCCGCCACCATCTCGGAGTGCTGTCGGATCGCCCTTCTGCTGCGCGACCGCGCCCGCCAGGACGACATCGAGCTCCTTGCGAAGACCAGTGGGTCCAAGGGCATGCAGCTCTACGCATCCGTCGCGGCGAAGCATTGGCCCGAGGACCGCACGAGCACCTACGCGCATGCCCTGGCCGTGGAGCTCGAGCACTCGGATCCCGACCTGGCGGTGTCCCGGATGGCGAAGGCACATCGGATGGGCCGGGTGTTCATCGACTGGAGCCAGAACAGCGGAGCGAAGACGACGGTGACTCCCTATTCGTTGCGGGCGCTCGACCGTCCTTCGGTCTCGACCCCGCTCACATGGACCGAAGTCGAAGAGGGTGCGGAGCGGGGCGGGGAGAAGTTCCTCGCCTTCACCCCCAACGATGTCTTGGACCGGGTCGAGGCCCTGGGCGACCTGTTCGCGACCGTGTCGGACGATGTCGGAGGCGCCGCGGGGCGGGATTAGCCTCGGACGGGTCATGTCCGAGCCACGAACGGTGATTCCCGAGGACCAGACGAGTGGTGGGCTGACACACCGCCAGGTCCTCATCGTCCTCAGTGGCCTCATGTTGGGCATGCTCCTGGCCGCTCTCGACCAGACGATCGTGGCGACCGCCCTCCCGACGATCGTGGGCGATCTCCACGGGCTCAACCATCTGTCGTGGGTGGTCACCGCCTATCTGCTCACCACCACCTTGTCGACGCCGCTCTACGGCAAGATCTCCGACCTCCACGGGCGCAAGAAGATCTTCCAGATCGCCATCGTCATCTTCCTCATCGGCTCCGCGCTGTCGGGCCTCAGCCGGAACATGGACGAGCTCATCGCGTTCCGCGCCCTCCAGGGCCTTGGCGGCGGCGGTCTCATGGCCCTGGCCATGGCCATCGTGGGCGACATCGTGAGCCCGAGGGAACGCGGTCGGTACCAGGGCTACTTCGGCGGGGTCTTCGCCCTGGCCAGCATCGGGGGCCCCCTTGCGGGCGGATTCCTCACCGATCACCTCACCTGGCGGTGGATCTTCTATATCAACATCCCGGTGGGGATCCTGGCCCTGTTCATCACGAGCGCGGTGCTCCGGCTGCCGCTGCCCACTCGCAAGGTCCAGTCGATCGACTACACCGGCGCGGGGCTCATCGTGGCGGCCGTGACCCCGCTGATCCTGGTGACGGTGTGGGGGGGCCGGACCTACCCGTGGGCATCGCCGGTCATCATCGGCCTCGTCATCGTGTCGTTGGCGATGATCGGTGCGGTGGTGTGGTGGGAGCGCAGGGCCCACGAGCCGATCTTCCCGCCCCGGGTGTTCGCCAACTCGATCGTCCGCTCCGGACTGGGGATGACTTTCTTCGTGACGGCCACCATGTTCGCGGCCATCATCTACATCCCCGTCTACCTCCAACTCGTCGACGGCATGTCGGCCACGCGCTCGGGTGTGCTCCTACTGCCGCTCATGGGAGGGATGCTCACGACGTCGATCATCTCCGGACGCCTCGTGACCCACTTCGGCCGTTACAAGGTCTATCCGGTGTTCGGGACCGCGCTCATGACGGTGGGGATGTGGCTCTTCACCCACCTCGGGGCCCACACCTCATTGGGTGTGGCCAGTTTCTACATGGTGGTCTTCGGCGTCGGGATGGGCATGACCCTCCAGATCGTCGTCGTGGCGGTCCAGAACGCGGTGGAGCGTCGCGACCTGGGCAGCTCCACCTCGGCGGTGAGCTTCTTCCGCAACATCGGTGCCGCGTGCGGGACGGCGTTACTGGGGACCGTACTGGTGAGCCGCCTCGGGTTCTGGCTGCCCCGCCTCGTCCCGGCCCACAGTGGGTTGAGCCTGTCGCAGTCCTTCACGATCACCCCTGACGAGCTCCGGGCACTGCGCCCCGCCGTGCGCAGCGGCGTCGTCGACTCGTTCGTCCGATCGCTCCACGTCGTGTTCATGGTGGGGATCCCCCTCGCCGCGCTCGCTTTCGTCTGTGCCCTTCTGCTCAAAGACGCCCCCCTGCACGGCACCGTGGCCAAGGACAGAGAATCCGCCGAGCCCGATCTCGTGGTCCCGTCTCCCCGTGCGGTGGTGAGCGGACGGTGAACTTCTTCTCGTTCCATCTCATGCCGTGGCCGCACCTGGCCCCGCCTCGGGAGTTCCTGGCCGAGAACGAAGCGGCCTGGGTGACGTTGTCGAACTCCAACTACGACCCGGCTCGGGGCAAGGAGCTCTACGACCGCTACATCTCCGAGCTCGTAGTGGCAGAGGAGCTCGGCCTCGACGGTGTCGTCGTGAACGAGCACCACCAGAACGCCTACGGGTTGATGCCGTCGCCGAACCTGGTGGCGGCCGCCCTCACGCGTGAGACGTCTCGGGTCAAGATCTGCGTCCTCGGCAATGCGCTCCCGCTGTACAACCCGCCCACACGCGTGGCCGAGGAGATGGCCATGCTCGACGTCATGAGCGGTGGACGGCTCATCGCCGGCTTGGTGGTGGGGGGAGGGCCCGAGTACTACTCGACCAACGTGAACCCCACCGACGCGCGGCCGCGCTTTCGAGAGGCCGTCGACCTCGTCATCCAGGCCTGGACCCGCCCCGGCCCGTTCGCCTTCGACGGTGAGTTCTACCAATTGCCCTATGTGAACCCCTGGCCCCGTCCCCTCCAGCAGCCCCACCCCCCGGTGTGGATCCCGGGGCTCGGTTCGCCGAGCACGATCACCTACTGCGTCGAGCACGGGTTCGGCTACATGGGGGTGGCCTACTACGCGCCGCCCGAGACCTTCGCCCGCCAGGCCGTGGCCTATCACGACGCCGTCGCCGCGTCGGGGCGAACGTTCGATCCGGAGCTGCTGGGCTGGCTCACCACGGTGTACGTGGCCGAGACCGACGAGCAGGCCGTCGAGGAGGCCGCCGCCCATCTCGCCTACTTCCAAGGGACCCTGGCCGCGGGCTTCGTGGGTCCGGGCAAGGTGTGGATGCCGCCCGGCTACATCGACCCGCCTGCCCTCGTCCAGTTCCTGGCCGATCTCCGGGGAATGGTCCAGGGCCCGCGGCCCACCGACGCCGCCACCGCGGTCTGGAAGCGATCACCTCTGATCGGGAGCCCGGCCACGGTGCGGGAACGGTTGCTCAACTACGTGAACGAGCTCGGGCTCGGCACGATCCTGGCGCTGCTGCAATTCGGGTCGCTCCCTGCGGACCTCACGGCGCGCTCGACCCATCTCTACGCCACCGAGGTCGTGCCCTATGTCCGCGAGCACGCCGACAACCACTTCGCCACCAAGGGATGGGCGTGAACGTCGTCGACCGACACGCAGGTTCTCCGAGCCGCGCCGGGTCTCCAACGCGCGCCGGGTCTCCAAGGCGCGCCACGTTGGCGGTCTCGGGGCGCGAGGTCACGCTCCTGCGCGGGGGCGACGGCGCTCGGGTGCTGTACCTGCACGGGTTGTGCGACATCCACGCCGTGTGGCCCGGCGAGCAATGGACGCCGTTCCTGGCCCGGTTGGCGACGAGCTTCGATGTCGTCGCCCCCGCACTGCCGGGGTACAACGCCAGCGCGGGGCTCGAGGACTTCGACGACGTCGAGGACTACGTCTGGCACCTCGTCGATCTGTGCCACGCCGCGGGGCTCACCGACATCGACGTCGTCGGGCACAGCTTCGGAGGATGGTTCGCAGCCGAGCTCGCTTTGCGCAGACCGGAGTTGGTCCGACGCCTGGTGCTGGTCGATCCCCTCGGCGTCCATGTGCGTGGCGTCGAGGTCCCTCCGTTCTTCGGGGCCGTGGCCCCCCGGGGGATCGGCGGGGCCGGAGAAGCCAGACGTCTTCTCTTCGCCGAACCGGAAGGGACCGTGGCGCTGGACGCGCTGCCCGACGTCATGACCACCGAGCAACAGCTGCTGTGGTTCGGGGGTCTGGCGGGAGCGGCCCGACTGGGGTGGAAGGCTCCGCACTTCCAGAGCCGCAAGCTCACCGACCGCCTCGGACGTGTCGAGGTGCCCACCCTCGTCATCCGCGGCGAGGAGGACCTGCTGGTCCCCGAGGAGGCCGGTCGGGTGTGGGGCGGCTCGATTCCCGGGGCGCGACTCGTCGAGATACCCGACGCCGGGCACTGCCTCCCTCTCGAGCGACCCGAGATCGCCGCCGAGGTGGAAGGCTTCCTCGTCGGACCGGACTGAAGAGACCGAAAGAGAGAGCCAGTGGAGCTAGCGGGCGCGTCGGCCGTCGTGACGGGTGGAGCGAGTGGGATCGGCGCCGCGACGGTGGAGCTGCTGCGCGCCGCCGGGGCCCGAGTGGCCGTGCTCGACGTCCAGCAGGGATCGGGCCCGGCCGAGCTCTACATACGGTGCGACATCTCGGTGGAGGCGGAGGTCGTCGGTGCCGTCGGTCGGGTCCACGAAGCCTTGGGCGGTCTCGACGTGGCCGTGCTCAACGCGGGCGTCGGTGGTTTCGGGTCCCTGGTCGACCTGTCGAGCGCCGAATGGGACCGGGTGCTCGGCATCAATCTCCGGGGCACCTTCCTGTGCCTGCGCGAAGTGGGCAAGGCCATGCTGGCCGGGGGCCGCGGCGGGGCCATCGTGGCGGTGAGCTCGATCTCGGGCTTCCTCGCCGATCGCATGATGGGCCACTACAGCGTGTCCAAGGCGGGCGTGGCCGAGCTCGTCCGGGTGGCCGCCCGTGAGCTCGGGCCCTTCGGGATCCGGGTCAACGCGGTGGCCCCGGGGACGACCGACACCCCGATGTTCGCGTCGACCAGGCGCCTCCCCGGGTACCGCGAGCGGGTGGCCGAGCGCTCGGCGTTGGGTGACGTCGGCACCCCTGACGGCGTGGCCCGTGCCATCCGGGCATTGTTGGAATTGGACTGGGTCACCGGACAGGTTCTGGCCGCCGACGGCGGGGTGTCGTTGTGGAGCCCGATCGACCCGGCCGAGGGCATGGGGAAGTGATGGCGGGGCGCGTCCACCACAGCGCCATCCATGTCCGCGACATGGACTCGAGTCTCCGCTTCTACCGTGACGGCATCGGCCTCGAGGTCCTCATGGACCACGTCTTCGAGGGAGACTGGCCCACCCTCTTCGACGCTCCCTCCTCCACGTTGCGCTCCATCTTCCTCGGTGACCCGGCCCACCCCGACGCGGGTGTCGTCGAGCTCGTGACCTTCGCCGGGCCCGACCCTGTGACGGCCGACTCCTCGACGGCGGGCACGGGGTTCTTCTTGTTGTCGTTCTACGTCGACGTCGACGGGGTCCTCGCACGGCTCGGCGCACTCGGCTTCGGCCCGGCGCGCCGGATCGAGCAGCCCGCGCCGACGGGACCGGTGTCCATGGCTTGTGTGTACGACCCCGACGGGATCCGCATCGAGCTCGTCGGCATCCCCGCCCGGTAGCTCGACCGTGCTCCGCAGCGAGACTCGGATCCTCACCACCCACGCCGGGAGTCTGCCCCGGCCGCGCTCGCTCGCCGAGCTGCACGGGAGGCGGAGCCGGGGCGAGGACGTCGACACGGTCGAGCTGCAACGAGAAGTGTCCGAGGCCACCGCCGCCGCCGTCGCCGCGCAGGTCGACGCCGGGATCGACATCGGCAACGACGGGGAGCAGGCGCGCGAGAGCTTCGTGACGTATGTCCAGCACCGGATGACCGGATTCGCCGGCACGGGCCGGCGCCCGCTCATGCGGGACCTGCTCGACCATCCCGACTTCTTGGACCTCGTCGTGCCCCGCCATCTGCGCCGTCAGGTGGACCTCATGGCCGCCCCCGCCGCGGTGTCGGCGGTCAGTTACCGCGACACCGCAGAGGTCGACGCCGAATGCGCGCTCGTGGCCGGGGCCCCTTTCGCCGAGACGTTCATGACCGCCGCGTCGCCGGGCATCGTGGCGTCGGCCATGGAGAACCGGCACTACGCCTCGATGGAGGACTACGTCCTGGCCGTCGCCGGTGCGCTTCGATCCGAATACCAGGCCATCGTGGGGCGCGGCCTGTTGCTCCAGATCGACGCCCCCGACCTCGCCCTCGAGCGCCACACGCTCTTCGCGGAGCGACCCCTGGCCGACTTCGTGGGGTGGGTCGAGCTGGTCATCGGGGCCATCAACGGCGCGCTGAGCGGGATCGATCCGGGCCGGGTCCGGCTGCATGTGTGTTGGGGCAACTACGAGGGACCGCACACCCTCGACGTCGCCCTCGAGGAGATCCTCCCTCTGCTGTACCGGGCGAAGGTGGGTGCGTTGGTGGTGTCGATGGCCAACCCCCGCCACGCGCACGAGTATCGGTGCTTCGAACGCCACCCGCTGCCCGAGGACATGATCCTCGTCGCCGGCGTGATCGACACCACCAGCAACTACGTGGAGCACCCCGAGGTCGTCGCGGATCGGGTCGTGCGGGTGGCGGAGGTGGTCGGGGACCCCCGGCGTGTCATCGCCGGCACCGACTGTGGCTTCGACACCTCGGCGGGGATCGGCGACATCGCCCCGTCGGTGGTGTGGGAGAAGCTCCGTGCCCTGCGCGCCGGCGCGGAGCTGGCCACGTCGAGGCTGTGGAGCTCGTGACCCGCGAGCGTAAGGTGTGGCCTCCGACCCGCCATCACCCCGCCGGCGGGCGCAGAACGGTGAGGTATCGATGGAGTACGTGAACCTGGGCAAGACCGGCTTGCGGGTGTCTCGCATCTGTCTCGGGATGATGAGCTTCGGCAACGACAGCGAACGGGAATGGGTGCTCGACGAGGACGGGGCCGAGCCCATCGTGCGGGCCGCCGTCGAGGGTGGCGTCACCTTCTTCGACACCGCCGACACGTACTCCGGGGGCGCCAGTGAGGTGGCCACGGGGCGACTGGTGAGCAAGATGCTCACCCGGGACGAGATGGTCATCGCCACCAAGGTGTTCATGCCCGTCACGCCGGGCGAGAACGGGGGAGGGTTGTCGCGCAAGCACATCCTGTCGGGCATCGACGCTTCGCTGGGTCGGCTGGGGATGGACTACGTCGACCTCTACCAGATCCACCGCTGGGACCCCCGGACGCCCATCGAGGAGACCATGGGCGCGCTGCACGACGTCGTCCGGGCGGGCAAGGCCCGGTACATCGGGGCGAGCAGCATGTTCGCGTGGCAGTTCGCCCAGGCCCAGCACGTGGCCGAGCGCAACGGATGGACCAAGTTCGTGTCCATGCAGCCGCATTACAACCTCGTCTATCGCGAGGAGGAGCGGGAGATGATCCCGCTGTGCATCGACCAGGGCATCGGGGTCATCCCGTGGAGCCCGTTGGCACGGGGCGTGCTCACCGGCAACCGCGGCCGCGGCGACGAACGGCGCACGACGCGGTCGGGGACCGACCCTTTCACCGACTACCTCTACAGCCAACCGTCGGACTTCGACGTCGTCGAGCGTGTGGCCGAGGTGGCGGCCAAGCGCGACGTGCCGCCGGCCCAGGTGGCCCTGGCGTGGTTACTCCACCGTCCCGGGGTCACCGCCCCCATCGTCGGTTCCACCAAGCCGGGCCATCTCACCGACGCCCTGGCGGCGGAGAAGCTCGATCTCAGCGCCGACGAGATGAAGTCACTGGAGGAGCCCTACCTGCCCCACCCTGTCCTCGGGCACTTCTGACCCGCGGGCACTTCTGACCCTCGGGCAGATCTCGGACTCAGACCAAGATGCGCTCGTCGGGGGCGCGCACCCCGACCACGGCCAGGGTCCGACCGAGGCCGAGCATCATGCCGCAGCACATGGTGAGGTCGGCGAGCTCGTCGTCGGAGAAGGCGGCCCGCAACCGGCCCCAGAGCTCTTCGCCCATGTTGAGGTGGTCGAGGGCGAAGTGCTGGGCGAACTCCGCGGCGAGGCGCTCCCTGTCGCTGAGCGCCGTGGACGTGCGCCAGTTGGCGACCTCGCCGTAGAAGCCCTCGTCGACCCCGGCGGCCTGGCCGTCGCGAGCCCGGGTGTCCTGACAGACCGCGCAGTCGTTGATGAGGGCGATCGTCCAGCGGGCCGACTCGCGTTCGCGCAGGGGCAATTTGGTGTTCTTGTAGACGGCTTCGGAGAGTGCCCCCATGCCCGCCGCCATCTCGGGACGCAGCAGCGCCCAGTCGACGTGTTCGCCGTAGCCCCGCTCGGGAAATTCGATCCTTGCCATGGCACAACGGTAGCCCCGGCAGCCCGGAAACGCCCGGGCTGGGATATGATTCCAAGGTCGAGGTGGTGCCCCCGCGTGCGTGGCGCCGTCTCGGGTAGGGGGCGAGGGATGCGCTGGGGAGTGACACGGTCTGGATGGTTCGTGGCCGCCCTTCTCGTGGTGCTGGTCGGGTCGTCGGTGGGGGCGGCCGCCTCGTCGGCGAGCTCGATACCGCTCGGGGACTACTCCGGAGCCGACAATCCCGCCGGCGTAGCCGACTTCGGGTCCACGACGGGCACCCATATGAGCTTGGCGACGGACTTCCTGAACGGGTCCTCGACGTGGGCGGCGCTCGACGGTGCCTCGGGTGTCGGGGCATGGCGCTCGTCGGGCTACCGGCTCGTGCTGGCGGTGCCGATCCTTCCCAAGCACGCCCGGAGCTCGTTGTCCAAGGGGGCTCGGGGCGCGTACAACTCGTACTTCGTCACGCTGGCCCACAATCTGGTCAACGCCGGCGAGGGCAACGCCTATCTCCGGCTCGGGTGGGAGTTCAACGGCACGTGGTACAAGTGGAGTGTCCACAACGCCAGAGGAGCAGTCGAGTACGCGCTGTACTTCAAGAACATCGTCAGCGCCATGCGGTCGGTGCCGGGCCAATCGTTCAAGTTCGTCTGGAACCCCAACGGCGGTGGCTCGCACGGTCGGTCCTACAACGCCAACCTGGCCTATCCGGGCAACGCCTTTGTGGACTACATCGGGACCGATCTCTACGACGAGTCGTGGGTCCAACCACTGACCCCGGCCAACGCGTGGGCGGGACAGCTGTCAGCGACGTGGGGGCTCAACTGGCTGGCCTCGTTCGCAGCCGCCCACGGCAAGCCCATCGTCTTCCCCGAGTGGGGCGTGGCCATCCGCAACGACGGCCACGGGTTGGGTGACGACCCCTACTTCGTGAACCAGTTCGCGTCGTGGATCTCGTCGCACGACGTGGCCTGGACCAACATCTTCACGGTCGACGACACCCAACAAGACGACATCACCGATGGCAGCTTCCCCAACGCGCTGGCGGCGTTCAGCGCCGACTTCGGCTGATCCGGTCCGAAACGGGCGGGTCGTCGAAGGGCGACCGGCTCAGGTCGAGGCGGTGAGCTCCTCGATGCGGGCCAGGGTCTTCTCCATGTTCTTCCGGGTGGTCTCGGGAAGCGGACCCATCTTCAAGAACCAGCGCTGCATGTCCTGGGAGAGGTCCCAGCTCTCCTTGACGAGCGTCCCGCCCTCGACGGGCTCGAGCTCGTAGCGCCAGATCCGTCCGGCCGCGATGCGGCCCACCAGCCCGGGCGGTCTCGTCTGCCATGCGATCCGTCGGTTGTCCTCGAACTCGATGACGGTGCTCACCATCGAATAGGGGATGCCCACCCGCATCGACATGCCGAACTTCGACCCCAGGGCCAAGCGCCGGGGTGCGTCGGCCTTGGCCCTCTGGATGGCCCCCGAGCCGTCGACGTCACGGTGGCGTCCGGGGTCGGCCACGATGGCGAAGATCGCCTCGGCCGGCGCGTCGATGAGCCTCTCCACCGTGACGACGTATCCGTTCATGTCGGCTACTTGAGCGCCGGATGCTGGCGGGCGAGGAGTGCCGCCAGGACCTGGTGGGGCGCGGTGCGGGCGAACCCCGCACCCACCCGGTTGGCGAAGCCCGGGATCACGACACCCTTGCCCTGCTCCATGCCCAGGACCGCGATGCGGGCCACCTCGGCAGCCGGCAACCACATGAACTTGGGGAGCGAGTTCTCGGACTCCTCTTGGGTGAAGCCCCCCGTCTCCGCGAATTCGGTCTTCACCGGGCCCGGGCACAGCGCGGTGACCGTCACGCCCCTGGCGCGCACCTCGGCGCGCACGGCTCGGCTGTAGGAGAGGACGAAGGCCTTCGACGCCCCGTACCCGGCCTGGCCGGGAAGCGGTTGGAAGGCGGCCGTGGACGCCACGTTCAACACGGCTCCGCGTCCGCGTTCGACCATCCCGGGCAAGAAGACGGAGCACAGGTCGACGACGGCTTCGACATCGGTCCGGATCATCGCCATCTCGCGCTCGCGATCGCTGCGGTGGACCGGGCCTGTGGTGGTGAACCCCGCGTTGTTGACGAGCACGTCGACGGTGAGACCCCGCTCGGCCAGAGTGCCGAGGAGCCCGCCTCGTGCCGCGGCGTCGGTGAGGTCGAGCGCCACCACCTCGCTCCGTACTCCGTGGGCCTTGTGGAGCTCGGCGGCGAGCTCGGTGAGCCGCGCCTCGCGACGGGCGACCAAGGTGACGCCGTGCCCGCGCTTGGCCAGTTCCCGGGCCAGAGCGGCGCCGATGCCCGACGATGCGCCGGTGACGAGGGCGGTGGAGGTGGGTGACGGGGGAGGCAGTGCCATGGCCTGATCGTAGGAGGCGGCCCCGGCCGGCGATACCCGACACCCTTCGGGGCCGGGGGCGGGGACGTACCCTGGGCCCGTGCCCGACACCCGGTCGGTCGTCGTCGTGGGGTCCGGGGCGGCCGCGTTGGCGGCCGCCCTGGCCGCGTCCGGCGCGGGCGCCGACGTGCTCGTCGTCGAGCGCGCCGCGTCGATCGGAGGCACCACGGCCATGTCCGGTGGTGTGGTGTGGATGCCGGGGCACGGTCGTGACGGGCCGACCACCGCCATCGAAGACACCACCGATGACGCCCTGGCCTACGTGGGTGCGGCCGGCGGCGGCGACGTCGACCCCGAGCTCGTCCGGGCTTTCGTGTCGGACACGGGTCGGGTGGCCGACGCCATCGAACAGCGGACGCCCATCGAGTGGGAGGTCCTCGAGCACTGGCCCGACTACCGCGGCGAGCTCCCGGGGGCCAAGGCCGGTGGTCGGTCGATGTGGCCCCGGTCGCTGCGCCTGGGCGCCGATGTCGAGGGGCGCGTCCAGGCCGCCTTCGACCAACCGTCCCCGACGGACACGGCCGCCTCGAGCGCGGAGTCCGGTGCGCCGGCGAACGACGGGGTGGTGCTGCGCGGCCACGTCCGGGGTCGGGCCCTCGTGGGCGGCCTGCTCAGTGCCCTCCTCGACGCCGGTGTGGAGATCCGCACCTCGGCGCGTGCCACCGCACTCGAGGTCGAGGACGACCGCGTCGTCGGCGTCGTCGTCGACGGAGAGCTCGTGCCCGGTCGCGTCGTGGTGGCCACGGGGGGCTTCCAACACGACGCCGCGCTGGCGGAGCGCTTCCTGCCGGGACCACCCATCGCCCCCATGGGGCCGAGGGGGTGCAGTGGTGACGGCCTGCACATGGTGATGGCGGTCGACCCGGTGGTGGCGAACACGTCCGAGGGTTGGTGGATGCCGGCCATCCACGTGCCGGGCGAAACCGTCGACGGCGTGGCCCACTACCGCCCCCTCCACGGCGAGCGGGCCCAACCGGGAGCGATCATGGTCGACCGGACGGGCCGGCGCTTCGTCGACGAGGCCCAGAACTACGGCGACGTGGGGAGGGCCATGCGCGCCGCCGGATCGAGCTCCGGCCCGGCCGCGCCGTTCTGGTTGGTGTTCGACGCCGCCCATCGCCGTCGCTACCCGATCGGCCCCCTCGAGCCCGGCGGGCCCGACCCGCAGTGGTTGACCGGCGCCGATGACCTCGACGCGCTGGGCGAGATGATCGGCACCGGGTCGGGCACACTGCCGGACGCGGTGACACGGTTCAACGCGGGCGCGGCGGTCGGCTCGGACCCCGACTTCGGGCGGGGCTCGTTTCCCTATGACCGTTGGATCGGAGACCCGAGCGCCTCCCACCCGACGTTGGCACCGTTGTGCGAGGCCCCCTTCTATGCCCTCGAGGTCCATCTCGGTTGCATGGGGACCAAGGGTGGCCCCCGCACCGATGCCTCGGGCCGGGTGTTGTCGTCGAAGGGCTTCGCGGTGGCCGGGCTCTACGCGGCGGGCAACGCGGCGGCGAGCCCGTTCGGCACCGCCACGGTGGCGGGCGGTGCCACGCTCGGGCCCGCCCTCGTCTTCGGCTTCCGCGCCGGCGAGGCCGCGGCGGGGGACCGGTGACCCCGACCGAGCCCCGTCACGGGGCGCGCCTCATGCAGGAGCTCCTCGACCACGACACCCGCCCCGTCCCGCCCGTGCTCCGGGCCGTCGGCGACGCCACCCCGGCCACGTCGTCGGTCCCCCGGGCCCGCTACACCAGCCGCGCCGTCCACGACCTCGAGGTCGACAGGGTGTGGGGGCGCGTGTGGCAGATGGCCTGTCGCCAGGAGCAGATCCCGGAGGTCGGTGACAGTGTCGTCTACGACGCGCCGGGGATGTCGCTCGTCGTCGTTCGCAGCACTCCCGACGAGATCCGGGCCTTTCACAATTCCTGCCTGCACCGGGGCACGCGCCTGCGCAGTCAACCCGGCCACGTCGATGAGCTGCGCTGTCCCTTCCACGGGTTCACCTGGAATCTCGACGGCTCGTTCGCGGGCATGCCGTGTCCCTGGGACTTCCCCCACGTCGAGGCGTCCTCGTTCTGCCTACCCGAAGCGCGTGTGGGGACCTGGGGCGGGTTCGTCTTCGTGACCGTGGACGGTGCCGGGCCGAGTCTCGAGGACTACCTCGAGATCCTTCCCGAGCACTTCGCGTCGTGGGACCTCGCCGACCGCTACCTGAGCGCCCATGTCGTGCGCGTCGTCCCGTGCAACTGGAAGGTGGCCCTCGAGGCGTTCATCGAGAGCTACCACACCGTGGCCGTCCACCCCCAGTTGCTCAAGACCAGCGGCGACACCCAGACCCAGTACGACGTCTACGAAGGCGTCCGCCACGTGAACCGCATGATCACCCCGGTCGGGATCGCCAGCGAGCACGTCGAGGCGGGGGTGGCGGAGCAGGACATCCTCGACGCCATGTTCCTGACCAAGGACGACGCTGCGGTGGTCCCCGAGGGTGGCAGTGCCCGCCAGGTGCTGGCCGAGCGCACCCGCCGGCAGCTGGCCGAGCGGACCGGGGGTGACTACTCGTCGATCACCGACTGCGAGGCCCTCGACGCCATCGAGTACTTCGTGTTCCCCAACTTCGTGCCGTGGGCGGGGTACACGACCCCGCTCGTCTATCGGTTCCGGCCCCATGGCGACGACCACAGCGCGGCGGTGATGGACGTCATGCTGCTCGAGCCGATGCCCGTGTCGGGCCCCCGACCCCCGGCCGCCCCGACCCGTCACCTCGCGGCGGGCGAACGGTGGGCGGACGCGCCCGAGCTCGGGTACCTCGGCCGCATCCTCGACCAGGACACCGCCACCCTGGCGCGCGTCCAGCGCGGCCTGGACTCCGCGTCGGGCCCCGACGTGACCCTGGCGCGTTACCAGGAGAGCCGGATCCGCCATTTCCACGCCACCCTCGGCGAGTACCTCGAGTCTTGACCGTGTCAGGGGAGGATTCCGTCTGGGTGGCGGATGACACCGAGCCCGTGCTCGACACCACCGTGGCCTCGATCCTGCGCGACGCGGCCCGTCGCAGTCCCGACGCCATCGCCCTCGTGGCCGGCACGGCCGACCCCGCCTCGCGCCGGCGCTGGACCTACGCCGAGCTCCTGGCCGACGCCCTGGGCGCGGCGGAGGCGTTGGCGGCGCGCTTCGAGCCCACCGAGCGCGTGGCGGTCATCGCCACCAGCATCCCCGAGTCGCTCATCCTCACCTACGGCGCCGCAATGGCCGGGGTGGTCCTCGTTCCCGTGAACCCCGCTCTGCGCGCCGGCGAGCTCCGCCACGTGCTCGGGCAGTCGGCCGCGGCGGGGGCCTTCGTCGTGGCCGAGTACCGCGGTCACGACCTTCCCGGCACCCTCACCGAGCTCCGTGGCGACCTGCGGGGTTTGCGCGACGTCGTGGTCTTCGACCGGTGGGAGGAGTTCTGTTCCTCCGCGTCGACAAGGCGTGGGCCCGAAGGCGACGGCGCAGGGACGTTGCCGACCGTGGGGCCCGACGACGTGGCCCAGCTCGTCTACACCTCGGGGACGACGGGTTCGCCCAAGGGTGCCTTGCTCACCCATCGGGGCATGACCAACGCGGCCCGCTTGGGGGCGATGCGATTCGGGATGCGGCCCGGCGACGTCTATGTCCAGACCATGCCGCTCTTCCACGTCGGGGGCCAGGTGGTGTCGTTCCAGCTGTGCCAGCTCTCGGCCACGGCGGTGCTGGTGCCGGCGTTCGAGCCGGGGCTCGTCCTCGAGCTGATCGAAACCGAGACGGCCACGCTCACCTGCGGTGTGCCCACCATGCTGCTCGCCCTCGTCGGCCACCGCGATTTCGACCACCGGGACCTCTCGTCGTTGCGGGCCGTGAGCGGGGGAGGCGCGGTGGTGCCCGCCGAGCTCGTGGCCCGCATCGAAGACGCGCTCGGGGTCCGGTTCGCGGTGGTCTTCGGCCAGACCGAGGCGTCGGGGTTCATCTCCCAGACCCATCTCGACGACGCCGCGCCGGACAAGGGTGAGACCCTCGGGGTCCCGCTCCCCGGCGTGGGGGCGCGCGTGGTCGACCCCGACAGCCGCTCACCGGTACGCCGCGGCGAGGTCGGAGAGCTCGAGGTCCAGGGCCCCAACGTCATGGCCGGCTACCACGAGTTGCCCGAGGAGACCGCGGCGGCGATAGGGCCCGGGGGTTGGTTGCGCACCGGTGATCTCGTGACCATGGACGACCGCGGCTACCTCCGCATGACGGGACGCCTCAAGGAGATGATCGTGTCGGGGGGCGAGAACATCTTCCCGGTGGAGATCGAGAACGCACTGCTCGAGCATCCCGACGTCACCGAGGTGGCGGTGTTGGGCGTGCCCGACGACCGGTGGGGCGAGGCGGCCGTGGCCGTGGTCGTCCCCGTCGCCGATCGGGCACCGGACCCGGCCGACCTCGAGGCCTTCCTCCGCCGTCACCTGGCGGCCTTCAAGGTGCCCCGCCGCTTCGTCCTCACCGACGACCTGCCCCGCACCGCGTCGGGCAAGGTCCAGAAGCACGTGGTCCGGGAACAGCTCGTGGCGCGACCTGTCGGTGGGTGACGTGAGGTACAGCCGGCGCGATCTCCTCCGTGGTGGCGGGCTGGTGGCGGCCGCCGCCGCATCGACCGTGGTGGCGGGGTGCGCGGACTCCTCGAAGAGCCGACCGCGGTCGTCGACGACCTCGTCGTCGGGAACCACCTCGACGACAGCGGCGCTGGACACCGCGGCGTGGGCGACGCTGGCGTCGTCGCTGTCGGGACGCCTGGTGCTGCCCTCGAGCCCGAGCTATGCCACGGCCCGTCTGCTCTATGACCCCCGCTTCGACAACCTCGACCCGGCCGCGGTCGCCTATTGCGCGTCGCCCTCCGATGTCCAGCGCTGCATCGGCTTCGCCCGGGCGCACGGCATCCGACCCATCCCACGGTGCGGCGGTCACAGCTTCGCCGGCTATTCGTCGGGGCCGGGCCTCGTCGTCGACGTCACGCCCATGAACACCGTCACCGTGTCGGGTGCGGGCTCGGGGGGCTCGGCCCGCGCCGTCGTGGGGGCGGGGACGCTGCTCGTCGATCTCTACAACCA